>JBDTXR010000136.1:0-19855 GCA_040006075.1 Byssovorax sp.
TCGACGATCGGCTCATCGCTGCTTATCTCGGGGCGATGATCCGGAGAGGGATCCTCGCGGCGCCGGGCTGAAAGAGGGCTCCGTTTCGGGCTGTTTGCTCGGGTTTGCGGAGTGGAGCCCCGGTGATGCTGTCAGCCGGCGTCCCACGCTTCTTCGAGCTGTTCCTCTGTCGGAGGATAGATACCATACCAGTTATACGTGAAAACCTGTTCTCGCAGCTTGCCCCTGTCTGCGAGGAGCGTCAGCCCGCCTCCCGGCCTGCCGGTGCTCTTGTTGACGACGAGTATCGTGAGCGGCGGAAGCTTGTTCTGGGAGCAGTAGTGCATGATGTGCCCGAGCTGTTTTGCGAGCACCTTCGGATTCTTGTTGCCGAGCAAACCCACCAGCTCCTCGTACGTGAGCGTCTCGCGGCGAAAAGCTGATCCGGTCAGGATCTGCCATATCTGCACGGCCCGCGACTTGTTCGTGGCGCCGTCGTTGAAGTATCGAATCGTTACGTGGTGTTTGCCGCGCCAGGTCATGATTGTCCTTGCTTGTTTCTTGCTGACATAAAAGCCACATCGCACTCACGCTTGGGACGCGTGAACCAGAGTCGTCATCGCCGCCGCGCGCGTCCGCCGTCGCTCTCGACTTGCCCGTTCGCTGAGAGAGTACGCGCCGCGAGGCGCGGAGGAAGGAGAAAACACCGCCGCGGCGGTCGAGGATGCGGCCCGGAAGGCGCACAAGCTCCGCGATCGGGTCCAAGTAGGTGACTCGCAAGGAAAATATTTCGGGCGAGAGCGCTCGGCCGGCAGCGCGCAAAAAGAAAAGTTCGACGCGCGTCAGGCGGGAGGCGTCGCGCAAGCAAAGAAGTTCTGGTGGGGCCGTGGGGGGCTGCCGGGGAAGAAAAATCCCGCGTGGGCTTCCTTCAGGCGTCGCGGAAGAAAAAGTCCGGGAGGAAGGCGGTGGCCGGCGTGGTACCGTCGCCCCGCGTATGACGGACGTCTCGACACCGGAGACCCTGTTCTCCTGGATCCACTTGGCGGACCTCCACATCGGTCGCGTCGGTGGACGGCACGGCTGGGATCGGCAGCTCGTCCTCGATGCCCTGCGTACCGACATCGCGTCGTGCCGCGACTATGGCGTGCCCGCGCCGGATGCGATCTTCGTTACCGGGGACATTGCACGGAGCGGCGCGATGGAGGAGTACGCCAGCGCGCGCGACTGGCTGCTCGGCGTGGCTGGATCGGTCGGGCTGGGGCCGGATCGGGTCTTTGTTGTGCCGGGCAACCACGACGTGGACCGCACCGCGGATCGGGACAACGCCACGATCCGGCTCGTTCAGAGCCTTCGCGCCGGCAGCGAGCAGCTCGATGTCGTCCTCCAAGACCCCGCGGATCGCGCTCGACTCGCTGCGCGGCTGTCGCACTACCTGAGCTTCGCCGAAGGCTTCGCGCCGGGCTGCTTGGGGGCGCGCTCCAGCGATGATCAAGCTCTCTTCTGGGCGCACGGATTCGACGCGCGCGGCGGGCTCCGGGTCCGGCTGCTCGGGCTCAACACTACTCTGCTGTCGGTCGACGATACGGATCAAGGAAAGCTCCGTCTCGGGACGGAGCAGATCGATCGAGGCCTCCGTAGCCCACCGATCGAGCGCGGCGAGCTTGTCATCGCGCTCAGCCATCATCCCCTCCACGGGGGCTGGCTCGCCGACGAGGAGAACGCGTCCGGATGGATTCACAGCCGCGCACACATTCATATGCACGGGCAGGTGTACGACGGAGGGTCTGAATCGATACGATCGGGTGGTGGTGGCGGCCTGGTACGAATGGCCGTAGGGGCGGGACCGTCGTACGGATATAGCTTTGATGCAATCGGCGTGAGGCAGGGCCGAGTCGACCTGCGGAGCTGGCCGCGAGCGTGGTCGGAGAAGAAGAAGCGCTTCGTTGTCGGCGTCGACAGCACCCCGGAAGGGCGACCGTTCGCCGAGCACACGCTTCGCGTCGACCTCGGCGCCCACGCGGAATCTCCCCGCGCTCCACTCCCAGCAACTGCGCTCTTCGAGGGACCGGGAGCGATGCCAGCGTTGCCCGTCCCGAATTTTCTTGGACGATCCGCTGATCTCGATGCCCTCCGACGTGCGCTCGGCTCTGAGTCCGACGCCGTGTGCATCGTTGCTTCGGGCATCGGTGGTATCGGGAAGACAACTTTGGCGCGGCAGTTCGTGGCCACGGAAGCCGCGCAGTTCTTCGCCGATGGCGTGGCCTGGATCGACGCTACCGCATTGCCGAGCGAGCTTCGGCGCGTGGCGCAGCGGTTTGGATGGAACAGCGAGCATCAGCCCACTGTCGAGGAAGCAAACCGGTGGCTCGCTGTCAAATTGCACAATCGTCCGGTTCTTCTCGTCATTGACAATGTGAATCCGGTGCTGGTGGATGCTCGCGATATTCCTGTACCTGGTGGCCGTAGCCGGACGCTGATCACCACGCGGTCCATTTCGCTGCATGAAGATCTGGGCAAGCAAGCGGAGACGATCCCTCTAGGGAAGTGGAGTGACGCAACCTGCCGCGAGTACCTGCGGAGCGTGACGAAGCGGGACGATCTACGCGAGGATGCGAGACTCGACGAACTGGCGTACTTCGTAGGCAACCTACCGCTCGCGATCCGGCTGATGGCAAAGCTCTTGACTCAAGGCGGTCCTCCAGAGCGGCTACTCGCAAGGATCAAGGAGCAGCCGCTGGGCACACTTGACTCGGTCGCCCGAGGCGCCGATCGCGGGGTCGCTCAGACGTTTGTCACGGCGTTCCAGGGCCTGCCTGAAAATGAACAGCGAGTGCTCCTTGCCTTGTCGGTATGCGCGCGGAACACTCGCGCCGAGGTGGTGGCGCACGTTGCTGGCGTGAGCGAAGCGACGGCGGAGCAGACGCTAAGTGAACTGGCGGAGCACCGCTCATTGGTGGAGCGCGATCCGTTTGCGGCTCACCCGTGGGGGCTGCACGATGTGGTACGGCTGTTTCTGCGAGAGCAAGGCGGGGCGCGACGCGCGATGCGGGAGCACGACGAGTATTTGGCTGCGCATTTGGCGACGCATCAAGAAGAGCGAGATTGGGAGAGCGTTGAGCGAATCATTCCAGAGGTACTCGAAAGCTTCGCCCGAACTATCGTCGATCGTCAGCCCGATCAGGCGCTGGAAATGCTGAGTCTCGTTCAGCGGCACCTTATTCGGATCGGTCGCTATCGAGATTATCTTCGAGTCCTCGAGAGCGTTGATGAGATTCTGGATGCGAGTGATCCCCGTCGCGCGATCGTTCTTCGTGATATCGGAATTTCGCTGCGATTCCTTGGGAGGCACCAAGACGCAATTAACGCGCTCGCACAATCCATGGCACTCGACAAGAAAAACAATGTGATGAGCCGTCGCGGATCCAGTCTGAGCGAGATCGCCGCATGTTATCGCGCCCAGGGTCGATTCGCGGAAGCGCTCGATTTGGCTAAGAGAGCTGTCGGCTTGATCGATAGGACCGAGGAGCGAGGCGCATACGGCATTGCCGTTTCGGTTGTCGGTCTCTGCTACCGAGATATGTTGCAGCCAGAGCACGCCATTGAGTGGCTAGAAGAGTCACTTCGCTTGAACCAGACCATGGGGAATGCGCAAGGTGAAGCCATACAGTTGGGCAATCTTGCGGCTTGTCATGTCGCACGCGGGGACACCGCGTCCGCGATGTCTCGCTACAAGCTAGCACTCGAAATCGATGTTCAGATCGGTTTGACCGAGCCCGAAGCAAAGCATCGATCTGGGTTGGGAGTCTGTTTATTTAACATTGGTGACTATGTTGGTGCTCTTTCTCAGTTTGAGAAGGCACTCGACATATTTGAAAAGCTTAGCTTGCCTGCGCAAGAACTTGTTCAGCTAGGGCGGATCGCGAACACTCATCGTGCCAGCGGAGATCTGCAAAAAGCCGAGTTCTTCGGGCGTCTTGCTCATGAGCGGTCGAAAACAGTCTCAAGCGTTCAGCCAGGAGGATCCATGGTCGAGTCAGCGGGTGGCTTCCGGTTGCGAAGCGCGACTGTCGCGCGTATGCGATCGATTGACACTGTAACGTGGGGCAGCGCGGCAGCATCGAGGTGTGGATGGCATGTCGTTTTAGGCGAAAACGGAGCTGGAAAGAGTTCGTTTTTGCGGGCTGTCGCGCTGGCGCTGGTTGGCCCGAGTGAGGCCGGTCGGCTCAGCGAAGATCTTGCTCGATGGATTCGGAAGGACGCTCCTACCGCTGACGTGAGCATCATCCTCGAAGGGCAATCATCGCAGACGATTGCATCTCGCGGCAGCAACGATCTGAGTCTGACCGATATTGTTGAAGACTATAGACTCAAGCTGGACGTGAAAGTTGCACAACCTGAGTTGAGTGGCCTTGTTTCAGTCGTTGAATCGGGGGCTGCCGCGCGAGAAGACTGGAATCGTGACGGGTTTTTCAGTGCTTCTTACGGCCCATTTCGCCGCTTTGCAGATGGCGATGCCGAATATGAACGCCTCCTTTCCGGCCAGCCACGGCGTGCACGACACATCTCGCTTTTCGACTCCGGCATTGCACTGACCGAAAGTCTCGCATTTCTTCGAGATCTTCATCACAAAAAGCTTGAGCGTAAGGGAAAGGAGGGCAAATTTCTTGACTCCTTCACGGCTATCGCGAACGATCCCGGGCCGCCGTTCTTTCTTCCTCATGGCATGCAGCTCGCCGAAATTTCATCGTCGGGGGTTACCATGAAGGACGGCAACGGCTTCGACATCCCCATCGAAGACCTCAGCGATGGCTACCGCGCCGTTCTCAGCCTCACCTTCGACCTCATCCGCCATATGGCGAACGCATTTGGGTACGATCGCCTCTTCGATCCGAGCAACCCGACCGTCATCCTCCCTGGCGGCATCGTCCTCATCGACGAGATCGACGCCCACTTGCATCCCACCTGGCAACGCCAGATCGGGTTATGGTTCAAGAGGCACTTCCCCAACGTCCAGTTCATCGTCACCACGCATAGCCCCCTCGTCTGTCAGACGGCGGACAGCATCTTCGTCCTCCCCGCGCCCGGCAGTGACGAAGAGCCGCGTATGCTCGAACAAGAAGAGCTGGATCGCATCCGCTACGGCAACGTGCTCGACGCTTATGGAACGGGAGCCTTCGGCGTCGGCGTCACCCGTTCCGAGAAATCCAAGGAGATGCGAAAGCGCCTCGTCGCCCTCAACCGCAAAGAGGCCGACATCGGCCTCTCCCCCGAGGAGCAAGAAGAGCAGCAGCAGCTCCGCGCCGTCATGCCCAGCGCGGTATCCGCCCTTGGCTCCGATTCTCGCGAGGGGGCCACGTGATCCACGTATGCTTGCCGGTATGTCCCGCGGAGGCCGAAGGCGCCCTTTCGGAGCTCGTCGCGTACCAGCTCGACGTGGACAAGCACGCTTCGTATGCGGACCGCGTGAAAGCCGCGGATGAAGCCTGGACGAGCCGGCGCGGCAACAAGCCAATCCGCATCGTTCGCGAAATGCTCCTCGCCATGTGCTCGGGTCTCGGTCGCTGTATGTACTGCGAAGACTCGCACGCGCACGACGTCGAGCACGTGAAGCCCAAGTCGCTCTATCCTGACCTCGTGTTCGCGTGGGCAAATTTCCTGTACGCCTGCTCCGACTGCAACGGCCCGAAGGGCGCAAAGTTCAAGGTGCACCTGCGCGACGGCCGCATCTTCGACGTCGGTCGGAAGCGGAAGACGGTTCCGACGCTTCAGCTCGGCCCGGATGATCCCCTCGTCCTGGGAGAGCCGCTCCTCCTCGATCCTCGCTGCGAAGATCCCCTCGACTTCTTGCGCCTCGACCTCGATATGGGCGTGTTCGAGGAAATCCCGAGCGCTGGGCTCGCGCTGGAGCGGGCGAGGTTCACGATCGAGCTGCTCGGGCTCAACGAGCGAGAGCACCTCGTAGTCGCACGGCAAGATACTTTTCAGACGGCCGAGAGCGTCCTCGTTGATTATGTGCGCCTCAAGCGTGAAGGTGCCGAGCCGACGGCGATCGCCGCGAAGCGACACGCCATCGTCCGCCAACCGCACCACACGGTATGGGAGGAGATGAAGCGACAACGCCACGCGCCGCGCCGGGCGAAGCTCCGAGGGCTCTTCGAGGAGGCGCCTGAGGCGTTGCACTGGTAACGCGGAAAGCGCCGCTCGTCCCCGCGTCGCGAGCATCTTCTCCGGCGACTCCTCCGCCAGCACCCGCCAAGCCGCTTGACCCGGGGCGCAAGGTTCTCGATTCTGCTTCCCACACCATGGATGAGCCGAACCCTCCCCAAGCGGCCCTTCCAAAGGCGTTCACCGACGAGCCCGAGCCCACCGGCGTCACGGTCATCGACGACGTCCGGATCGCCAGGACGTTCGGCCCGTACCGCATCCTCCGCCACATCGCGGCGGGCAGCGTCGGCGTGGTCTACGAGGCCGAGGATCCCGCGCTCGACAAGCAGGTCGCGGTGAAGTTTCTCCCCGAGGTCGTGCGCCGCGTGCCCGAGGGGAACGAGGGGCTCTTCGCCGACGCCCGCGCCGCGAGCGCGCTCGATCACCCCGGGATCGCCCGGATTTACGACGTCGGCCGCAGCGGCGGCGCCTGCTTCTTCGGGATGGATCTCCTCCAGCCGCGCAGCGCCGCGGGCTACCTCCGCGACAAGGGGCGCCTCTCGTGGACCGAGGCCACGGCGGTCGCCGTCGACGTCAGCGCGGCGCTCGAGGCCGCGCACGGCGCCGACGTGCTCCATCGCGACATCAAGCCGGCCAACGTGCTCTGCACCGACGAGGGCGTGGTGCAGCTCGTCGACTTCGGCCTCGCGCGCGAGTTTCCCCGGCGCGGCGCCACCGATCGCGCGGCCTCGCCGTACGCCAGCCCCGAGCAGCTCGCGGCCGAGCCTCTCGACTCGCTCAGCGACATCTACGCGCTCGGCGCCACCTACTACGCGCTGCTCACCGGCGATCCGCCGCCGCGCGTGGACGCGCCCCCCGACCCGCGCGATCTCGTCCCCGAGATCCCCGAGGCGTGCGCGCGGATCATCGCCCGCGCGATGGCGAAGGAGCCCGCCGAGCGCTACCGCAGCGCGCGCGAGCTGCGCGCCGACCTCGAGGCCGCGCTCCGCCCCGCCGCGGGGATCGTCACCGCCCGCCACTTCGCGGTGGCTGTCGCCCCGAGCGATCCCGGCGCCGCCGCGCGCCCCTCGCCGCCGCCGCGGGTGATGATCGCTTCACGCTCGAACGAGCTCCGACCCGAGCCTCCGGCCACGCCGAAAGACGCGCGCACGACGGCGCGATCCGCGTCTTCGAGCCCCGCCCAGCGCGCGCCCCGGACCGCGTCGCCCGAGCTCGCCGCGGCGCCGGAGACGCCCGCGAACCCGTGGAAGCTCGTCAGCATCCTGCTCACGGTGGCCCTCGCGGGGCTGCTCCTGGCGCGGCTCCTCGGGCGGGGATGATCGTCGCCGCCGCGTCGGCGCGGAGCTGGAATTCCCGGCTGATCCTCGCGTTCGTCAAGCTCTCGGTCGCGGTCGCGCTGGTCGCGCTGATCGGGTGGCTCTGGTTTCATCATCGCACCCGGCCCGCGCCGCTGACCGAGTCGCCCTTCGTCGGCGTCACGCACGTCCGCACGATCCGCGATGCGCCGCGCCCGATGATCGTCCACGTCGTGACCATCGATCTCGCGGCGCCGGGGATCGGCTTCTTCGTGACGCCGGGCGATCCCGCGGCGGACCTCCCGCTCGCGGCGCGCACGGCCTCGGACTTCCTCACCGAGTTTCACCTTCAGATCGCGGTCAACGCCGACTTCTTCGCGCCCTGGTACTCGCACAACCCGCTCTGGTTCTACCCGCACCGCGGCGATCCGGTCGCCGTCGACGGGTACGCCTGCTCGTCCGGCACGCGCTACGGCCGCGTGAAGAACCCCGCCGAGCGCACGCTCCGCTTCACGAAGGACGACCGCCCGAGCTTCTCGTTGCCGCTCGAAGAGGCCTGGAACGCCGTCTCGGGCGAGCCGCTCCTCGACGACGGCGCCGTGAAGATCGCCTCGTTCCACGACGTCACGCTGGTCCACCCGCGCACCGCGGTGGGGCTCGATCGCCTTGAAACCAAGCTCTTTCTCGTGGTCGTCGACGGGCGGCAGCCGGCCTACAGCGAGGGCTGCACGCTCCCCGAGCTCGCGCGGATCCTCCTCGACGCGGGCGCGTGGAACGCCTTGAACCTCGACGGCGGCGGCTCGACCACGCTGGTGATGGAGGGCGCGTCGGGGCAGGCGATCACCCTCGATTCACCGATCCATACGCGGATCCCGGGGCGCGAGCGGCCGGTCGCGAACCACCTCGGGATCCGCGCCCAGCGGCGATGAGCGATCCCGCGCGCCCGCAAGCTCGCTATGGTTTGCCGGTGTTCGCTCCCTTCTTTCACGACGACGAGCTCAAGGCGCCGGGACCCGATCGCGTCCGCGTGCGCTGGCTCGGTACCGCGGGCTTCGCGCTCGAATTTCAGGGCACCACGGTGCTCTTCGATCCCTACGTCACCCGGGCCTCGCTCCTTCGCTGCGTCACGCAGCGCCTCGTCCCCGACGCCGCGGCGATCGCCGCGCACACCCCGCGCGCCGAGGCGATCGTCGTCGGCCACACCCACTTCGATCACGCGCTCGACGTCCCGGCGATCGCCGCGCTCACCGGCGCAAAGGTCTTTGGATCACGCTCCGCGGTGACGCTGTGCCGCGCGTCGGGGCTGCCCGAGACGCAGCTCCACGACGTCGAGGGCTCGCCCGGCGCCCAGCCCGTGGTCGCCGAGGTCGGCCCGTTCGAGCTCCGCTTTCACCCGAGCGCGCACTCGCGCCTGGCCCTCGGTCGCATTCCTTTTCCAGGCGAGATCGCCGACTGCGATCACGTCCCGCTCCGCGCCGAGGCCTACCGCTGCGGCGCGGTCTTCGCCGTGGAGATCCGCGTCGCGGGGCGCACCATCCTCCACCTCGGCAGCGCCGAGCTGATCGAGGCGAGCCTCCACGTGCGCGAGCCGGATCTGCTCCTGCTCTGCTCGGCCGGGTGGACCAGCTCGCGCGATCTCCCCGAGCGCGTGGCCCGCGCCATCACCCCGCGCGCGGTGCTCCTCTCGCACTGGGACGACTTCTTTCGATCGATCGACAAGCCCGCGCGCGCGCTGCCGGCGATGAAGCTCGATCGTCTCGTCGAGCGCCTCGGCCGCGCCAACCGCGACGCGAAGATTGGCATCGTCCCGCTCCTCGGCGGCGTGTGGGTCTGAGGCTCGCGGACCCGTGATAACGTGGGCCGATGCGCCGCATTGCCCTCCTCGCCGCTCCGATCCTCGTCGCTCTCGGCTGTAGCTCGTCGGACACCAAACCGGTGGTCACCCCGCCGCCCGATCCGGAGACGGGGACGATGATCTCCTTCGATCTCGCGGCGAAGCTCGGCGTGCAATCGAGCTTCTACGATCTGCCGTATCCCTCCGATCTGCGCCTCAACGCCACCGGCGGGCCGGATCTCACCGGCTTCCCGTTCCCCGGCACCTACGAGGTCTTCAACGGCATTCGCAAGGTGGCCATGGATCAGCATGGCTTCCCGGTGATCCCCGTCGCGTACTTCCGGCTCTCCGCGGATCTCCCCGCGCTCGACGCCGGCACGGTGATCGCCGCCGACAAGGCCTCGCCGATCCTGCTCATCGACGTCGACGAGGCGTCGAGCGAGCGCGGCAAGCTCTTCCCGGTCGTTGCCACCGTGCCCCCGAAGGACGGCTACGTTCGCGTCACGCTCCTGGCCACGGCGCCGCGCCCCGGGATCGTCCTCCACCCCAAGCGCAAGTACGCCTTCGTGGTGCAGAAATCGCTGAAAGACGCGGCCGGGAAGGGCCTCGGCGCGCCCGCCGCGCTCACCGATCTCGAGGCCGGCAAGGCGCCCGCCGGAGATTTCGGGACCAGGGCAGCGGCGCTCTACGCCTCGCTCTGGAGCACGCTCCCCATGGCCGGCGTCGACGTGAAGAACGTTGCAGGTGCAACGGTCTTCACCACCGGCGACGTCGTCGCCGAGCTCGCCGACCTCTCGGACAAGCTCAAGGCGAAGTACCCGGTGACCATCGACAACCTCGCGGTCGATCCCGACGACGGCGCGACCCACGACGGCTACTGCGAGCTGATCGGCAAGGTCACGTACCCGCAGTTCCAGAAGGGCAAACCGGCCTTCGATAGCGACGGCCTCTTCGAGTACACCGACGGCGGCCTGCCCGCGAAGCAGCGCGACGAGGACGCGCCGCTGACGATCACGATCCCCAAGGGCGAGATGCCCGCGGGCGGATTCCCGCTGGTGGTGTTCTTTCACGGCTCCGGCGGCAAGAGCACGGCGATCGTCGACCGCGGCACCTGGCGCCCCGAGTCGGATCCGGCGCAGTGCCCCGATGGCGGCCACATGGACGAGTGGATGGGCGTGACCGGCTGCAACACGAAGGGCGAAGGCCCGGCGTGGGTCCTCGCGCCGCACGGCTTCGCGATGGTCGGCAGCGCGCTCCCGGTGAACCCCGAGCGCGTCCCCAACGCCAGCGAGACGGCCTACCTCAACTTCAACAACCTCGCCGCGGGCCACGATCTCTTTCGCCAGGGCGTGATCGAGCAGCGGATGCTGATCGACGCCATGGGCAAGCTCCAGATCGATCCGAAGACGCTCGGCATGTGCACCGGATCGACGCTCCCGCCCGGCGAGACCAAGTTCCATTTCAACGTCGACAAGAAGCTCTTCGCGCAGGGGCAGTCGATGGGCGGGCAGTACACCAACCTGGTGAGCGCGGTCGAGCCGCGGATCCGCGCCGCGGTACCCACCGGCGCCGGCGGCTACTGGAGCCACTTCATCCTGATCACCCCGCTGATCCCCGACGTTGCGTCCAAGGTCGGCAACATCATCCTCGGCACCAAGGCCGAGCTCACGTTCATGCACCCCGCGCTCTCGGTCTTCGAGACCGCGTGGGAGGCCGTCGATCCCATGGTGTACATGCCGCGCCTCGCGCGCCGCCCGCTCTCGGGCCACCCGGTGCGACCGATCTACGAGCCGGCGGGCAAGGGCGACTCGTATTTTCCCGAGGCGACCTACGACGCGATGGCGCTGGCGTACGGCCACAAAGAGGCGGGATCGATCGTGTGGCCTTCGATGCAAGAGGCCTTGAAGCTCGAGGGGCTGAGCGGGATCGAGCCCTATCCGGTCTCGAACAACCTCACCTCGGAGGACGGCACCAAGTACACCGGGGCGGTCCTCCAGTACGAGGGCGACGGCGTCTACGATCCTCACGCGCTCTACTCGCAGCGCGAAGAGGTGAAGTTTCAGTACAGCTGCTTCCTCGAGTCGTTCCTGAAGACCGGAGTCGCGAAGATCCCCGCGCCCGGCAAGCTCGGGACCGCCTGCCCGTGAGGGCGCGGAGGGCTACGCCTTCAGCTCGCGGACCTGCCCCGGCTCCCCCACCAGGACCACGCTCGCCATCCCCAGAAACAGCCCGGTGTCGACCACGCCGGGGATCTTGCGGATCGCCGCCTCGAGGATCCCCGGACCGGCGATGGGCCCGAAGTCGGTGTCGAGGATCCAGTTCTGGTTGTCGGTCATGTACGGGTAGCCGTCGGCCTTCTTTCGGATCGCGGGGGTTCCTCCGAGCTTGCGCAGGTGCCGGCTCGCCGAGGGAGCCGCGAAGGGGACGACCTCGATCGGGATCGGCGTTCGCGAGCCGAGCTTGGCGACGAGCTTCTCGGGCGTGACGAGCACCACGAACACGTCGGCCTCGAAGGCCACGACGCGCTCGCGCAGGAGCGCGCCGCCGAGGCCCTTGGTGAGCTCGAGCTCGGGCGTGACCTCGTCGGCCCCGTCGAAGGCGATGTCGAGCCGGGTGACCTCCTCGAGCGAGACCACCTCGATGTTGACGCGGCGGGCGAGCTCGGCCGATTTGTTCGAGGTGGGGACTCCCTTCACGCGCAGGCCCCCGCGCACGCGGCGGCCGAGCGCGTCGATGAAGGCCTCGGCCGCGCGGCCGGTGCCGAGGCCGAGGATCATCCCGTCGGCGACGCGGGTGAGGGCGGCCTGGGCCACGCGCTCGAGGTCTTTCGGATCGGGTGCCTGGGCGGTCGTCATGGTGCGCCTCGTCGGTCATCGGGCGGCTGGACGCAACAGTTTTGCCGCGTCGGCCCGGCGCGAAATCACGGCCCCGAAGCGGACCCACCCGAGCGGGCCTCCGTCCGAGCACAGCTTGCGCAGCGCCCCGATGTCGGTGCGCGCGCGCTGGAGGACGGTGATCTCCTCGGGGCTCCGCGCGGCGGTCGAGCCGAGCTCACGCTTCAACGAGGCGAGGCAATTGTCGAAGAAGGCGGCCATCTCCGCGTCGCGAGGCTCGATCGTGATCTTCGAGAAGCCCGCGTCGTCGAGGAGTTTCTGGCAACCTTCGTGGGTCTCGAGGTCGGGGACCCAGAGCGTTTCGAAGAGCCTTTGCCAGTAGCGCCGCGTCGCTGTGCGCGACTGCACCCACTCGGTGCCGAGCACCACGCCGCCGTCGCGCAGGCAGCGCGCCGCGTTCTCCAGCAGCTCTCGCTTGCAGACCATCTGGGCGATGCCGTCGTGAAGGATGACGACGTCGAACCCGCCCTCGTGGCCGTTCAAGGCGCTGACGCCGAGCAGCTCGGCCCGCTCGAAGCGGAGGTTGGGGAGGCCCTCGCCAAGCTTCTTTGCGCGGCCGATGCTCCACACCGACGAGTCGATTCCGACGACGGAGAGCTGGTGGTTGCGCGCGAGGATCGAGGCCTCGGTGCCCGTCCCGCACCGGAGCTGCAGCACCCTGGATCCGGGCCGGAAGCGGCGCCTGAACCACCGCTCCGCGCACGCGAGGAGGTCCAGCACCACGCCTCCTGGAGCGGGCTCGACGCGCTTGCCGCGCCGCCGGTGCAGGAGCTCGACGGTGATCGTCCCGGTGCGATAGACGTGCTCGATCCCCGGCCCGTAGAGGTCGCTGTAGTTGTCGGCGAAGACGCTGCCTGGATCGCGATAGCCCGAAGCGCCGGGGACCTCTTTGCTCATGTCGCGCCATCGCGCGAGGCCCGAGTCGGCGGCGACGCGCTCTTCCTCTTCTTCCCGCTCCGCGGTCAGGACGTCCGGGCCCGCCGGCAGGAGGGTGCTTGGCGTGACGTCGGGCGGGCTCCAGGGCAAGAGCCGGTGGTTGCGCGAGAGGCCGATCCAGCGGAACCCTTCGACGACGTGCTCGGGCGTGCGCGTGCACGCGAAGAAGCACGCAGCCGCCGCGCGGTAGCCTTTTCGGCTGCGCGCGGGGACGTCCAGCCACTGGTACATCTCGGCGGCGAGGAGGGCGCAGTCGGCCGCGAGCACCAGGCTCTCGTCGACGTTCACGCCGTGATCGAGCAGGCTCGCGCAGAGCTCGGGATTCGAGAAGGCTCCGCGCACCACGGCGGCGGTGATGGCCAGCGCGGCGGCCTGCTCGTGCGGGAGCCCCCGCGCCGCCGAGTACGACGCGGCGAGCTGGAGGGCGCTCATCGCGCGTCGGAACCCGGTCAGGCTGCGGCCTGCGGCCAGCGCGCGCGCGAGGATCAGCGCGCCGGCGGCCGCCTCGTGCGAAGCGTCGCCGTGCAGCAGCCGCTCGATCTCGCGGATCTGATCGGCGGTGGGCGCCTGATCTCGCGCGAGCGCGCGCAGAGTTCGCCGGGCGACGCTCCACCCCTCCGCGCGCCGCTTCTCGGCGGCGTCGACGCCCGGGAAGTCGGGGAGCGTGATCGCCTCGATCCGCCGCGGATCCGCGGCAAACATGGCATTGTCGCGGAGCAGGCTCACCCACCAGACCACGCGGGCGTCGGGGTGATCGGCGTAAAGATCGAGCGCCGCTCGCGCCGCGTCCATCGCACCTTCGCGCGCCAGGAGCACGCCCACCAGCATCCGGAGCGCGCGAACGGCGTCGCGCGGCGCGAGCGTCGCTCGTTGCTCGCGGACCACCTGCGTCAGCGCGTGAAGCGCGCTCCTTCCGTGGCCCTCCGCGAGCAGGCGCGCGCACCCGTCGACGTCCACCGGGCGCGCTCCATCGTCACGGAGGTACGACGCGCACCACGCCTGGCGATCGGCGCCGTCGGCGCTCTCGCGGATCGCCACGAGCAGCGCCGAGATCACTCCGTCCTTGCGCTGTCTCCGCGGCGCCGCGTCCGGCAGCGTCCCGCGCATCAGCGTGCCGCGCGCCGCGGTTCGTCGCACCAGCGCGTCGAGCGCGCCGAGATCGTGGAGGAGCTTGCGCAGACGGTCGGTGCTCGCCTCGACCTGCGGCGTCCGGGGATCGAGCACCACCAGGTGACGGAGGCAGAGGTTCATCGCGCGCCGCCCGAGCTCGCCGTGGACCTGCTCGCGCAGCGCCTCGAGCGCGACCGGATGGCTGCTCGGATCGACGGCGCGCCCGAGCAGCGCGCTCATCAGCGTGTCGCGCAGCCCGATGAAGTCCTCTTGCTGCATGCTCTGGCGCCTGCCGGGGCTCTTCTTCCGGAGATCACCGCCCTCGCGCACGTCGATGTTGAGCAGCGTGACGTCGCGCCAGCGCCCGTGATCCTCGCGCACGAGGACGTTGTCGGGGCTCACGCCGAAGTGCGCCCAGTCCTTCGCGTGGAGCGACCACACGGCGATCGTCAGCGACGAAGCGAGCTCGATCCAGTTGGCGAGGTGCTCCGGCGACGGCTCGCTCTGCGCGCCGACGGACCCGAGCATCATCGAGAGAAGTCGGGGGATCGCGGGCACGGTGCGCTCCCGGCACAGCGGCGTGATCAGGACGCCGACCTTGGAGCCGGGCGGCTCCAGCCGATCGAGGCGGACGGCGCGGAGGCTGGGTGTCCCCACGAAGGGAAGAGTCCCGAGGCGCTCCATGGGATCATCGAGGTCCCCTCCGGGGAGGGCGCGGAACACGGCTGTCGCCCCCTCGATGCGGACTGGAACCTGGATGACGGCGTGCTCGGCGCGCAGCTCGGCCAGACCCGGCGAGAGCGCGTGGCGCTCGACCAGGAACAGGAACCCTTCCCGGTTGCGCTTGAGCAGTGCAGGGAAGCAATAGCTCGATGAATCGTGGAGGAATCCATCAAGGGCCTTCGTCACCAGCGCCTCTAGCCACTCTTCCGGATCGGTGTCGGGCAGGGCGATTGACGCGTACCGGTCGTGCCAGGCGTCCGGGACCACCTCGTCGATGGCGCGTGCCTCTTCGGCGAGGATGAGGCGCCTCACCTCGGCGATCAGCTCGGCCGCCGTGTTCACGGGCGGACTGGCCAGCACGCCGAGGATGGCGTCGTGACTCGCCGGCTGCACGCGCCCACCGCTCTCCCAGGTGCGGATGGTGCGGGCCGAGATCTTTGCGTCGCGGGCGAGACCCTCTTGGGTCAGGTCCGCCTCGTCGCGCAGCACGCGCACGCGCGTACCGGACTCGATTGCATCGCTTCCGCGATCGCGCTTCACCTTCACGGGTACCGGCATGGACAGCGAGGGTAGTTCACCGGACGACGATCTCGATCGAGCCGTAATAACGTGAAATAGGCGGGAGCTCGGGTCGGTACGACAATGGTCGAATCCGCCGTTTGGCCGTCGGACAGCTGGCGGCGAATCGCGGACGTGAAGCCTGAAAGCCCGGGCGGAGACCGGAAACCGGCAACCGGAAATCTCGTTTTTGCCCCACGTACGTGGTCGACGTACCTCAGGCGCCGGTGTCAGATACCTTTGCCCCACCGGACCGCTTGCGCGAGGGCATCCAGGAAACGCGCAAGCGGCGGCGGTCAGCACAAGGTGGTGACATCATGCTCCCCCACGTCAAGGCAGACAGCGTCCAATCACTCATCGGGATCACCCTTCGCAACGGGATCTCGCGCAAGCTGTTGCTCCTGAAATGCGATCTCCTGATCGTGGCCAATCTGCGGTCCGGCAAGTCCAAGGTCGAAGCGATCATCATCGCGATTCAAGAGCTCAACCGCCTCGCGCCTCTCGCGGACAACAGCGTGCAGATGCTGCTCCTGCTCGCGGGTCTCGGCTGTGCGCTCCAACATCTGAATTTGCCCGACACCAAGCGCGATCGCGACTGCGTGCTCGGCATCGCCAGCGACCTCTACTGTCGGCTGCCGATCGAATCGCAGCGGCATCACGAGGAGATCGGTAACATTCTGTTCGCCCCGGTCGCCTTGGTCGCCCCGGTCCCCCCGGTTGACGATCCGACGAATCCCGGCGTTCGCGTCGGGGGCGGCAAAGTCAACATCGCGACGCTGGCGATCGCCGGAGCGTTCGCCGGCGGCGCGACGTCGATCCTGGTGGTGCTGTTCCCGCAGCACCTCGGCGGCGGCGCCGAAGGGCTGCACTGCACGTTGATGGGAGTGGCCGCCGTGCCCGCCGGTGCAGTCGGGGCGATTCATCTCTGGGGCGGCGCCGAAGCGAACGATAGCATTCGTCCGCGCGGCGACGGCCGCGTGGTCCCGCACGCGCTCGTCTCGCTCTCGGCGATCGTCGGCGGTGGAACGCTCAACCTCCTGGCGCACTCGCTGTCGGAAACGCCCTTCTCGTTCAGCGGGTGGCGCGTGTGGCTCCCGCTCGGAATCGCGGGAGCGTCAGGAGCCCTCGTCTCGGTCTGGAGCGATGCGATGGCACGCCCGAGCACCGTGCTCATGGCGGCCTGGTCGGGGCTCATCGCGGCCGGCGGTGTGTTCGGAGGCTACGCGGCCTACGTCGGCGGCGTTCGCCTCCTCGTCGGGTCGGGGCCGAGCGCCGACGTGCTCCTCGCGCCGACGGGAAAGGCCGTCGTGGCCGGCGCCGGCGCGTTCGCCTTCGTCACCATCATGCAGGCGCTGATGGCGTTTCATCTCCACGGGAAAGCGGCCTTCCAGCTCGATTCGTCCAGCCTCGCCGTGAAGTCGCGCATCGTCTCGGAGCGGGTGCTCTACGTCACTGCCTTCAGCGCGATGGCCGTGACCATTGCCTATCTGGCGCAATCGTGGGCGTCGGTCTTGCGCGCGGCGTTCCCATAGCTGCGCGTGGCCTCCCGGGCGTGGGTGTCGGCGTCTCGACACCTCGACCCGTCGTGTCGAGGTCGCTGCGCTCGCCGGGAGCCACGAAAGAAAGGAGGATTGATGAAGACGCCAGAATGAACGCTGACTTCACGGGGCCGGCGTCGAAGTCCCGCTGAAGCACACGTCAGGATGCGATTGCCGCGCCCCCGCCGCCGGGGGGCGCGCAGCGAGGATGCAGAGCGCGAGGGCGCTCGTCGTGGAAGGTGAGGAAGCATGTTCAAGTATCTCGAATCAAACCGCGTGGACGAGATCGTAGAGGTCGTCGTCCATCGCAGGATCCAACCGCAGCTCTTGCTTGCCTCGTGCGATCGCGCGCTGGTGGCCGGGTTGCCAGCCACCACAGACCAAGCCGAAGACCTCTTCTCTGCAGTTCGCGAGCTCAACAAAATTCAACGCCTTGCTGACGACTCCGTACCTCTCCTCCAGTGGCTTGCCCTCCTGATCTCCAGGCTCGATGCCAGCGTGGCTCCCGAGATGGGGGCGGTGACCGAGATCGCGCGCGACGTGTTTCTGAATGTGCCGATCGACTCGCAGCGGGTTCACGGCGCGTTCGGCGACATTCTCTTTCCGGAGGCGGGCAGCCCGGAGGAGAGCAGCGACGATGATCCCCCTCCGCCGGCGCTCGATGCCGGGCTAACACTCGAGCAGTCACCTCCGCTCGCGATCCATCCTGACGGCACCTTGGCCAACTCGCTCTCCCTGCCGAGCCTTCCAGCCGCTGCGCCCACCCGCGGGGCCGTTCCTGTCCACACGCCCACAGTCTTCACCCTCGCGACCGCCGGCGCTGCCGGGGGCGCCGCGGTCGTCCTTCAGATGGTGCTCTTTCCGGTGGGGAGCGCCCAGGTCGCCACCGAGCAACACTGTGCCTTCATGGCCATCGCCGCGATCTCGGTCGGCGCCCTGGGCGCGGTGTACCTCTGGAGCGTCGCCGAGGAGATCGCGAGGACCCGCGCGCGTCCGCGCGGAAGGATGCTCCGGTATCTCGTCATCTCCCTCGGAGCGCTCCTCGGCGGGGGGGCGCTCAGCCTCCTTGCCTGTGGTCTTGCGGACATGTCCGTGCGGACGGGCGCGCCGCTTTCGTGGCTCCCGCTCGCGATCGCGGGCGCGACAGCCTCGGTGTCCGCAGCGTGGAGTCGCGCGTTGGCCCGACCAACCACCGTGCTCCGCGCGCTCTGGACGGCGGCCGTCGCGGCCGGTGGGACGTTCGCAGGCTACCTGGCCTCTGTGCCGATAGTCGGCCTGCTCGGCAGGGTCGGTGACGCTCCCAATCCGCTCCTCGACCTGAGGCGCGAGGCCCCCACGGTCGCCGTCGGCGCCTTCGCCTTCGTCGCCGTCACGCAGATCATGATGTCCCTCCAGATCCACGGCGTCGATGCGCTCCAGCTCCGCTCGCGCGAGCTCGCCGTCAAGCCGGCGCTGACCCTCGTCCCCAGGAGCGTGCTTCCCATGACGGCCCTGTGCGCCGTCGCGCTGGGCTTGGCCTTGCTCGTCAGCTCGTACTCGTTCTAGCGAGCCTCGCTCCCGTAGACGACGACTCCGCTCCTTCAGGCCCCCGGCTCGCGCCTCTGGCGAGCCGGAGCAGGCTTTGCCAGGAGAGTGTCAATCGGCGCCGGGCACAGCGTCCGGATCGCGCACCCTTTGCACTCTCGGCCGCTCCAGATCCGGTCGAACGTGCCTTGCATCTCGTCGAGCATCACGTCGTCGTCGGTGAGCACGCCGGCCTCGAAATTGCGGCGGTTGTCGCCCTTCGCGCCCAGGCCCGCGCCGGTGAAATTCGCCGAGCCGAGGTAGAGACGCGCGCCGTCGACGGCGATCATCTTCAGGTGCACGCGCGGGCAGCGGCGCATGGCGAGGGCGCCCGCGGCGAGGCGCTTCTGCGCGCGGAGATCGTCGCGGAACGCGCGCGAGGGCAGGCCGCCGTGGAGCAGGCGCAGCTCGACGCCGCGGGCGGCGAGGCCGTCGAGCAGCTCGAGCACCGAGATGTACGCGCCGCGCGCGCGGGCGCGCGATCCGACCGGCGCCTCGACGCGCAGGCCCTTCACGTTGGCCGTGGCGATCCACAGGCTGACTTTGGCCTTGGCCATCGCCCCCATCACCAGATCGACGTAGTGCTCGCGCCCGCGGATGAGGACGATCTCGACGCGGCGCCCGCCCTTCACGGGCCGTCGGGCTCGACGTGCTGCTCCAGGAGCGCGCGCACGTCCGCGGGCATGTCGCAGGAGGTGATGGTGCGCAGATCCGAGGTCACCACCGTGTGCCGGACCTCGGCCGCGAGGGCTCCGCTCGCCGCGTTGATCATCCGGTAGTGGAAGACGATGCTGCGGTTGCCGAGCCTCGCCACGCGCGTCTCGATCCGCAGCGTGTCGCCGAAGCGCACCGGCGCGGCGAAGGCGACGTCGAGGTGCACCGCGGGGAAGCCGACGCGGCGGCCGACGATCAGCCCCGCGTAGCCCCCGTCGAGGCGCGAGAAGAGGTGCTCCATCGCCTCGTGCGCGTAGTTGACGAACCGGGCGAAGAAGACGATCGCCGCGGCGTCGACCTCCTCGAACCTGATCGCGCGCTCGAAGACGATCAACGGCCGGCGCGCTCCTAGCTCGCGAGGTCTTCGGCGAGCTTGGCCAGCGTGGCCTTGCCGATCTCGACGCGGAGCGGGTGGCCGGCGTGCTCGATCACGATCGCCGCGCCGGCTTTGCCCGATCGCACCGCCGCGGCGGCCTCGGGCGAGAGCTGGACCTTGAGGTAGTGCACCGCCGTGGTCCGCCCTTCCATGAAGCCGTCGGGGCGAGG
>JBDTXR010000137.1:0-19739 GCA_040006075.1 Byssovorax sp.
CAACTGCGTCGCGCAGGGTTGCTCCGACGTGCAGTTCTTCGTCGACCAGGTGCTCAACTGCATCGTCGCCAACCTGCCCGAGTGCATCGGCGGCGGCGGTGGCGGCGGCATCGGCTGCTTCATGGACAAATGTCAGTCCCAGTTCGCCGCCTGCATCGGCGCGAACTGCAGTCAGTAAGCCTCGCGAGGCCGCGGAGCACGGGCTTCGCGGCGCGCTGATCGCCGGAGCCGACCGACCGCGCGATCTTTGTTTGAGCCTGGGCCCGCGTCGCGCAAGGATGCGCTCCATGCCTCAAAAAGACGAGGGGGACGCCCTCGGCGCCGCGACGAACGAGCGGGTAGCACCGGCGTCGGCCTGGCTCCGCATCTTCGCGGTGCAGGACCTCGTGCTGATCACCTACCTGCTCATCGTCTGGCGCCTGGTGTGGGGCGCCGGGTCGAGCCCCGAGCAGGATCAGTGCTCGCGCCTCGTGTACATCTGCCTCGGCGCCGTGGTGCTCGGGAGCTGGATCGCCCGCGGCACGCGCGCCCTGCCGTACGCCGTGCGGTGGACCGTGTACCGCATCGCCGTCACCGGCGTGCTGCTCGAGAACTACCTCATGCTCCGGCTCTTGCTACCGCTGGTGCGCCCCGATCAGGTCGACGAGCAGCTCTACCAGCTCGACCTCCGCCTCTTCGGCGTCGAGCCCGCGCTGTGGATGGAACGGCTGAATCAGCGCCCGATCATCGAGTATTTCTCGTTCTTCTACTTCAGCTACTTCTTCATCTGCGCCACCTACCTGCTCACGGTCGTGGTGCTCTCGAAGGGCAGCCGCCGCACCGCCGAGTTCGCCATCGGCACGCTGATCGTGTTCTGCATCGGCCAGCTCGGCTACATGGCCGTGCCCGCGGTCGGGCCGATCCGCTACCTCACCAGCCACTTCAACGGGCCGCTCAACGGCGGCTTCTTCTGGGGCTGCGTCTCGCGCACGGTCGAGGCGGGCAGCGCGATGAAGGACGTCTTCCCCTCGCTCCACACCGCGGTCCCCACCTGGTTCACGCTCTTCTCGTTCAACCAGGCGCGCACCGATCCTCGATGGAAATGGCCCGCGCGCACCATCGGCTTCTTCGCCGCGAACATCATCTTCTCGACGATGCTCCTCCGCTGGCACTACGCGATCGACGTCGTCGCCGGGCTCTGCCTCGCCACCACGGCGGGGGTGCTCACGCCGAAGATCGTCCGCTGGGAAGAGCGCCTGCGCGCGCGCCACGGGCTCTCGATCCCGTGGGTCTTCGAGCGCTGATCGGTCGAGCTCAGCGCTTGCGTGGGCGCGGGAGATCGAACTCCACGATGCGGTTGATCAGCGTGCGCCGCGACACGCCGAGGAGCTCGGCGGCGCGCGTCTGGTTGCCGGCGCACTGCGCGAGCGCGTCGAGGATCCGCTGCTTTTCCAGCTCGTCGACCTCGCGTCGCAGCCGGTCGGCCACGTCGCTCGGCGGCGCGACGCGCGCGGGCACGCGGAGCACGCCGACCGCGGGCGTGACCACCGGCGACTCCACCGCGGCGACGAGCTTCGGAGGCAAATGCTCGGGCAAGATCACGTCGGCTGGCGCGAGCACCACCGCGCGATCGACCACGTTGCGGAGCTCGCGCACGTTGCCCGGCCACGCGTAGGCTTGAAGCAGCGTCAGGGTCTTCGGCGCCAGCGCGGGCTGCGTCGACCGATCCATCTGCCGGCTCGCGGTGACGAGGAAACGCTTCACCAGCCAGGGAATGTCGGCGGCGCGCTCGCGCAGCGGGGGCACCGTGAGCGCGATGCCGTTGAGGCGAAAATAGAGATCCTGGCGGAAGCTCCCGGCCTCCGACGCGGCCTCGAGATCTTTGTTGGTCGCCGAAACGAACCGCACGTTCACCGGGCGCGGCGCGCGCGCGCCGACGCGGAGCACCTCGCGCTGCTCGAGCACGCGGAGCAGCTTGACCTGCGTCGTCATCGGCAAATCGCCGATCTCGTCGAGGAACACCGTGCCCCCGTCGGCCGATTCGAAGAGCCCCGCGCGCGCCTGGAGCGCCCCGGTGAACGCGCCCTTCTCGTGACCGAAGAGCTCGCTCTCGAGCAGCGACTCCGAGAGCGCGGCGCAGTTGATCGCCAGGAACGGCTTCGAGGCGCGCGGCGAGGCCCGATGAATCGCCCGCGCGAGCACGTCTTTGCCGACGCCCGTCTCGCCCAGCACCAGCACCGAGAGCAGCCCCTGCGCGGCGCGCGCGGCCTGATCGTAGACGCGGCGCATCTCCGGATCGCGGACCACCACCTCGTCGTCGCCGGACGCGCTCACCGGGCCCAGCGGCGTGGGCTCGCGGCGCACCACCGCGACCGCGGCGCCGAAGTTGATCCGATCGCCGACGGCGAGCGGGGAGCGCTCGCCCGACAGCCGCCGCAGCGCCACCGTCTCGCCGCCGTGGCCGCGCTCCGCGGCGCGCGCGAGGTGGGTGGCGTTGGGCCCGCCCAGGTCTTCGATGGCGGGAGGCGGCCCGGCGTGGATCACCGCGTGCTTCCGCGACATCGCCGGATCGTCGAGGCAGATGGCGTTGTCGTCAGAGCGCCCCACCGTGAGCGATTCGCCGGGCGAGAGCCGGTACACGGCCACGGCATCTCCAGCAAACACCGCGATTTGCAGCGCTTCGTCTCTCGGCTCGGTCGTCACGCGCTCGACTATATCCGCGACCCTGCCCCGGCGCGCGTCGCAATGCGACGGCCCGCCGCGCGAGACCGTTGTGCAGCGCGGTTGCACCTCGGGCTTGTGCAAGCGCGCTGCACAACAGCCGCGCGGGGGCAGCGATTCACGGAGATCGCGCGGTGTGGACGCCTGGCCCGACGTGTGCTCAACGGCATGCGCACCGCGCCCGACGCGCTTCCGGAGCCCCGCCGCGGGCAGTAGGATCACCGCTCCCCGCGCGATCCCTTCCTTTTCTCGAGAGCGAAACCGATCCCATGCGAACCCGAGTGCTCCTGACCTCACTGCTCCTCGCGCTGGTCTCTGGCCTCTCGACGGGGGGTTGCCAGGTCCTCGCCGGGCTCACCGTGATCGAGATCACCGGCAGCACGGGCACCGGCGGACAGGGCAGCACCGGCAGCAGCTCGTGTGTCCCCTGCGCCAACGGCGAGGCGTGCAACGACAGCAGCGATTGCCAGAGTGGGTATTGTGCGAAGAGCGACGAAGCGAAGCCCGGAGTCTGCGCCGCGACGAAGAAGCCGGGGATCGAGTGCACCAAAGGGGAAGAGTGCGGCCTGGGCTACTGCACCGACGGAGTCTGCTGCAACGTCGCTCATTGCGCCGACGAGTGCCAGACCTGCTCCGCCTCGGGCACGGGAGTCTGCGGCCCCACGAAGGGCGCCACCTGCGGCGCGAGCTGCGGTGATGGCCTGGTGCAGGGCGGAACCTGCGGCGCGGACGGCAAATGCGGTCCGCTGACGCCGACGAAGATGTGCGAGTCCAGCGGCGGCTGCAACCCCGCCACCCTCACTTGCAATAGCACCTGCACGTCGTCCTCGGACTGCTCCTCGGAGGGCTTCTGCGCGATGGGCGTGGGGCACTGCGCGCCGTGCAACGTGAGCCCGCCGGACCCGACCAAGTGCACCGTCGGCCAGAACGGCTGCGACTCCTGCGACGCCGCCGCCAACAACACCTGCGTCACCAGCTGCACCGCGGCCGGCGAGTGCGGCGGCTCGAAGACCAAGACGCTCACCCCGATGATGGGCCCCGCTCGGCTCGAGTGCAACGGTCAGTGCAATGGGCTCAAGGTGCTCTGCCAGGGGCCCTTTCCCTGCGAGGTGGTGTGCGACAGCGGCGCTTGCAACGGCCTGACCTTGATGTGTGGCCCGGACGGGCCGTGCAAGATCACCTGCAAGGGCACCGGCTGCGTCGGCGCCACCGGCGCGACCATCAACTGCGGAGACAACGGCTGCGAGGCCACGTGTGAAGACGGCGCGGCCAACCTGACGCAGAAGTGCAATGGATCGTGCGGGTGCACGAAGACCGGGTGTCCCTGAGCGTACTCTGCCGGATCAGAAGCTACCGCGGAGTCCGACAGCGCCGGGGCCGACGATGGGTGTCACCGTCGCGACAGGCCTCCTCGCCGGCTCGCGCGAGGGCGTGAGAATGAGAGCCACGACGCCCACGCCGACCCCGAGCCCGCCGAGCAGGAAGCTCACGTTGGACACGTTGGCCATCGTCGTCGCCCCGCCGAGCGCCTCGGTCTGGCCCACGCCGCAGAAGTTGTCGTGGCAGGCGGCGCGGATCGTGGACGCGCGCGCCAGGGTGATCCCGCCGGTGATCGCGCCGACGAGCACGCCGGCCGCGCCCACGCCGAAGCCCACGTAGGCCACGAAGCGGTTGTCGCTGCGCGCGGGCGGCGCGACCTCGACCGCAGGGGTCGCGGGCGGCACGAGCGGAGCGGGGGTGGGCACCGCGGGCGCCGGCAAGGCAGCGACGGGCGCGGCGACGAGAGTGGGTATCTGGACGGGCAGACTGGCCTGCTCCGAGGGCACGTCGAGGGTGGTCGACCAATCGACTCTCCCCGGCGCGCTCGCGGCGATCCAGTGCTTGCCGGGATCGATCGGGAGCGGGGTATTCAGCGCGGTCAGATCCATCGGCTGATCGTCGAGCACCACGCGCAGGCCGGCCGGCGGCGAGCTGCTCTGGAGCGTGATCCGCGAAAGCTTCTTCTCGAGATCGGCCACGCGCTCGCGGGAAAAGGCCTCTCGGTCCTTGCTCCCTTCGCGGCCGGCGATGGTCGCCGCCGAGGTGTACTCGGCCCAGGCCGTGGCGATCTTCCCGAGCTTCTCGTGGCACACCGCGAGGTTCAGCAGCGTGCCCAGCTTGGGCTCGAGGCGCTGGCTCTCCGCGAATTTCGGGCAGGCCTCGGCGTACGACTCCTGCTTGAAGAGATCGCGCGCCTGCTGGAACAGCGCCTCGGCCACCGCGGGATTTCCCGGCGGCCGCGGCTGCGCCGACGCGCTCGGCGACCCGAGCAAGAGGCTCGCGACCAGCGAAAAGGCCACACCGGCGACGGGCAACGAGGGCAAAGTCTTCATGGCAGGTGCCTCAATCGCGACCTTCGAGGAGCTTGTCAATCCGGCCGGCGCTGGAGGTCGGCTTGGCGGTGGGAGCGGGCTCTGGCCGACCCGGGAGCGGCGCCAGCGCGACCTCGCGCGACTGGCTTCGATCGGGGACGAGGCTCAGCGATTCGTCGCGAAATCCAGCCTTTTTCAGGCGCAGAAGCACGCTCTCGCTCCCGCGCGGCAGCGTCAGCGGCGCGGCCGAGGTGCCCAGCTTGCGGTCGCCGAGCCAGACCTCGACCTCGGCGGGACGCGTCGCGAGGCGCACCTCGACGAGCTGCGGCGCGACGACGTCGGGCTTCACCAGGGGCTCGGCGGGCGCCGCCGACGAGGGCGCGGAGGGAGCGGGCACAGCGGGCTCGATCGTCGACCCGAGCGCGGCCACGGGGCGACCGCCGTCGGGGTGCGGCGCGCGGCCGAACGACCAGATCGTGAACCCCACCAGGACCGCGGCGACGGCCCCGGCGACGGCCTTCCAGCGCCGCGATCGGCCGAGCCGCCGCATCGCGCTCGAGGTCTCGATCGCCGACAGGCCCTCGGTCGATTGCGCCGAGCGCCCCACGCGCGCCGAGCCCTCGGCCGAAGAGTCGGCGGGGAGCGTCGACGCGCTCTCGAGCGGCGACTCGCGCGCGTCCGCCGGCTCCGCGCCCACGCCGGCGACCGTGACCGTCGTGCCGTGATGCGACGGCCCGCGCGGGTCGAGCTCGCCGCCGTTGCGCGCGGCCTTCGCGACGCCCGCAGGCGCGCGCGACGCCGGCAGCTTCGCCGCGCAAGCGACCAGCGCAGCCACGGCGTTGCCCGCGCTGGAAGGCCGTTTTTTCAAGTCTTTTTCGAGCATCGCCAGCACCGGCGCGTCGAGCTCGGCGGGCAGGTCCGGGCACACGCTCGACATCCGCGGCGGAGGATCGGTCGCGTGCATCAGCAGCACGTCGATCGCCGATTCGCCCACGAAGAGCGGCCTTCCGGTGAGCATCTCGTGGATCATCACCCCGAGCGCGTAGATGTCGGCGCGGTGATCGGCGGGCTTCCCGCGGGCCTGCTCGGGCGACATGTACCGCGGCGTGCCCATCACCATCCCCGGCCCGGTGCGGTGCGCGGCCTCGTCGCCGATCAGCTTGGCGATGCCGAAATCGAGCAGCTTCGGGAAGTACGAGCCGTCGCGCTCGGTCGCGAGGAACACGTTGTCGGGCTTGAGATCGCGGTGCGTGATCCCGGCCTCGTGGACCGCGTCGAGGGCCTCGGCGATCTCGCGGACGATGGGGATCACCACCGAGAGGGCGAGCCGGCCGCTGCGATCCATCAGCTCGCCGAGGGTGAGGCCGTCGAGCAGCTCCATCACGAAGTAGTGGCGATCGAGGCCCGGGAGCACGCCGAACGAGAAGATGTCGATGATGTTGCGCTGGCGGATCTTGTTGACGGCGCGGGCCTCGGCGACGAAGCGCGAGACCATCACCGGATCGGTCGCGAAGCGCTGGTTCAGGACCTTGATCGCCACGCGCTTGCCGATGAGCGGGTGCTCGCCGGCGTAGACGTCGCCGAAGGTGCCGGCGCCCAGCTTTCGCTGGATCCGGTACTCGCCGACCATGGTCCCCTCGGCGAGCCCCTCGTCGGCGGCGGGGACGAACAGATCGTCGGGTACCAGCGCGCACCCGTGCTCGGGGCAGGTCTGGACATCGTCGCCGTAGCCGGCTCGGCATTCGGGACAGATGGCCATTGCGCTGCGAGATTACAGGCGATTTCGCGCCTTGGCTACCCTCACGGAAGGTCTGCGCCTCGCTTCCTCGACGCCCCGCGAGAACCGATCGCTACTTCTTTCCCAGCGCCTGGTTCGCCAGGAGCTTCACGGCATCGGACGGATCCTTCTCCGCCGCCCACGTGAGCGAGGCGTCGACCGCCGGATCTTCGCTCCGTTTCAGGTTCAACGCGTTGACGATGGCCAGGCGAACCGTCACCTCGGCGTCGCTGTGCAGGAGCGCGTCGAGGGCCGCGAGCAGCGGGGTGACCGGGCGAGCAGGCACCGTGCCGACCGCGGCGACGCGCACGGTCGCGTCCTTGTCGGCCATCGCCGCGATCAGCAGCGCATCGATCTCGCTCCCGTCCATGAACCGGAGAGACGAGGTGGCGAGCGCTCGGAGCGCAACGTCGGAGTGGGTCAGGTAAGGCTGGATCGCCGGGAGCGCGCGCAGATCCCCGGTGTTGCCCAGGGCGCGCAGACAGAGAGTCCGCTCCTCGTCGCTGGACGCGGCGACGAGCCGCGCGATCAGCGTCTCGACGACGTCCCGGGGATCGCCGGATTGCTCGGTGATCATCGTGCGCGCCTGGTTGCCCGCGGCCAGCGTCGCGGTGTCCGCGATCTCCTTGTCCGACGAGTCCATCGCCTTCACGATGGCCTGCTCTCCTTCGGGAGTGACTTGCTTCGAGACGCCGAGCGCGACCGCCGCGTCGGCGCGGAGGCTCCGGGGAGCGTCCTTGGTCTCGAGGATCGACGCGAGCGCCTGCTGGGCCTCCGGCGTCCCTGCGCTCCCGAGCGCGCCAAGCAAGCGCTTCTTCGCGTTCTCATCGATGCTCCCGTGCAACACGGCCTCCTCGGCCTCGCGCGGCGCGGCGGGATCGAGGCGAAAGAGCGCGGCCATCCGCGACTGCGTGCGGTTGCGCTCGTGAACATCGCTCGAGATCAGCGGGACCTGGAGCTCCGGAAACGTCTTTCCGTCAACGAGGCTCCGGTCGGCTTGCCTCTTCCCGAGCGCGCGCGCCGCGGCGCTGGTCAGCGCGTCGGACTCGAAGTCTGCGTCGTTCAGAGCGCTCTTGATCTCGGGGTGGGCCTCGACCGAGACGAGCCTGGCTTTGGTCTTGCTTTTGGCGACGACGCGGACGCTGCGCGCCGCGACGTCGAGCGTCTCGTCCTCGACCACCGTCGCGGGCCAACCCGTGCTGTCGATCCCGAAATCGAGGGACGACGTGACCGCGTAGGTGGACGACTCGGGGATCGGGCTGAGCCCCTTGGTTCCCCTGGTTCGCAGGTACTTCTCCTTGGTCTTGTGGACGGCGCCGTCGGCGACTCGATACGCCGCCTGGTACTCGCCCGAGCCGTCTTGCTCGGTGACCCGCCAGGCCGCACCCGGCAGCGGCGGAGTCACGAGCTGGAGCGCCGTCGTCAGGCCTTTGAGCAGGATCCGCACCTCGGCGGGGACGCTCTTCGCGAAGTGGAACGCCGTCATCTCGCCGCTGCTCCGCGCCGTGAAATAGAACGGCTGGACGAGGCTCGCGCTACCGTCTTGCTCGGGCCTGGGAGTGACATCGTATCTCGGAGAACGCATGTCGGCGCGGACCTGCACGCCGGCTGCGTCTTGCCCGGTGAGCGTGAGGGCGAGCGACCCCGCGAGGTGGACCACCACGCTCTGCGCGGCCTGGGACTCCCCTCCCACCGAGGCGCTGCGCGTGGCCTCGACCGCGTAAAGGAAGGTGTCCCCGGTCTTCCATTGCCGGACCGGGATGGACCGCGCGCCGGTGGGCTGCGAGCGCCCACTGACGCTCTCGCTGGACGCCGCGGAGGTGGCCGCGTGAGCGAGAGAGCCGCTGTTCGTGGTCGGGTGCGTCGAGACCCAGGCGGTGAGCGCGGCGCCGGCGACTGCGAGCGTGGCAAGGGCGGAGACGAGGTATCTGGCTCTCATGGTCATTCTCTTCGGGTTCTGGTCGTGGATCGCGCGGACCTGGGTCACTTCGAAGCAGCTCTTCCCCTTCTCGGGCGACGAGAAGGGGAAGCGCCGCGCCCTCGATCAGTAGAAGACCTTGAACGAGGAGATGTTGTCGTTCCAGTAGTCCCCCACCGAGGCGTTGAGGTAGCTGCCGCCGGCCGAGGCGGTGTAGTACCCCGCGTTGCCCGAGCAGCTCCCGTCGTAGTAGTTGACCAGGGTCGATGCGGCGCTGGACGTCCCGTAGAACTTGAACGACGACGTCACGTCGTTGAACGAGTAATTGGGCAGGTTGAAGCAGGTCTGGGCGCTCGACTTCTCGTAGGCGAAGACGACGCTGCTGCTCCCGTAGTTGCTGTTGTTGAAGAACTCCACCAGGTGGCCGACAGACGTCCAGTCCGAGCACGTGGCGCTGCCGCTCGTGTAGCCGTTGGTGGGCGTCACGCAGAAGCTGAGGTACATCGCGTTGTCGCTCGTGGTGAGCGTGTACGAGCTGCTGTTGCTGTTGCTGATCGTCGTGGCGCCCGTGCCGCTGCTGCTCGAGGCGCGGCGCCAGTAGTACGTGGGCGTGGCCTCGTCGAGGCTGCTGTTCGAAACGTACGAGTACGAGCCGGTCGCCTTGTTGGCCGCGATCGTGGTGGTCACGTCCTCCGCGCTCACGGTCTCGCCGTAGATGACCATGATCGAAGAGAGCGAGTCGTTCCACGCGCTGCCCAGCGAGCCATTCATCGAAGCGAGCTCGTTGCTGGCGTTGGCCGAGGCCGAGAACGAGGTCGAGGAGCCCGAGCAGTCGGCGTTCGTGAACAGCCACATCGTCGCCGAGGTGCTGGTCGGAGCGTAGAGACGGAGAGACGACGCCTTGTCGTTGAACGCTGACGTGTTGACATTGATGCAGGTGCCCGACACCGACCGCTCGTAGGCGACGCTGAGGTTGTAGGTCCCCGAGAAGGAGCCATTTTCGTAGAAGCTCGCGAGGTGGCCGACCGACGACCACCCGGAGCAGGCCTCCGTGCCGGTGTTGACTCCGTTCTTCGGCTTGACGCAGAACTTGAGATAATTGTTGCTGTCGCTCGCCGTGAGCTCCCAGCTCTGGGTGGTCGCGATCGACGTCGATCCCGTGCCCGAAGCGTCGGAGGCGCGATACCAGGTGTACGTGGACCCCTGGTCACTCAGGCTCGAGGGATCGACATAAGAGTACGTGCCCGTGGCCGTGTGCTCCGCGACGGTCGCGATGGCGCCGGACGCCGTCGGCACGCTGTCCGAGAAGATGGTCCAGCTCCCGCCGATGCCGTCCCAGTTGAAGAGCGTGTAGGTGTACTTGAGGAACAACGCCTTGGCATAGAGCGAGATCGATCCGGCGAGCGACTCGAGGGTCAGCGTGCCCGTGGTGGTGTAGGTCAGCGCCTTGGTGGACGGCACGAAGCTCATCGTGTTGGTGACGGGGAGCGAGACCGTGATCAGATCGACGCTGACCTCGGCGCCGACGCTGAACGCACCCGAGCCGACGCCCACACCGGCGGTGAGATCCACCGCGAAGCTCGGCGTGATCGTGGCGTCGAGCGAGCTCGACGAGCTGCTGTAGGTGCTCTTGGCCGTCAACGAGAGATCGGGGCAGCCGGTGGCCTCCAGGCTCATCGTCACCGGGACGACGCCGATCACCATGTCTTCCTCGATGCTCGCGAACGTGACACAGGGAACGTCGATGGCCAGCGTGCCCCAGGCCCCCGACGAGATCGTGGCCGAAGTCCCGGTCTTCAGCGACGCACCGAGGACGGTGAACACATAATCGGCCTTGGCGGTGCTGGTGAGGCCCGAGCTCGCCGTGGCCGAGATCCCGACCATGTCGAATCCCGTGCCAAAGAGGGTGGCCGAGGCCTTGGCCTCCGCGCTCTGCGACTTCGATGAGCCGGTATCGTTGGAGAACATCGTGAAGTCGGCGGTGTAGCCCGCGCCGAAGCTACCGTACTTGGTGCTCTTGGTCGTGGTCGAGGTGGCCGTCTTGCTGATGGTCTTCGTCCCCGAGACCGTCGCCACCGACGCTCGCGCGGTACCGGCCATCGCGGTGAGTGACGCGGAGACGACCGCCGAGGTGAGGAGTCCTCGGAAGAGGCGACGCGCCCTCCGGCTGTTCGCGGCAGGCAGGGTCGTCACGGCTTCGAGGGTGGGCGAGGTGGTCATGGCGGTGGCTCCTGAGGGCGGATGGGAAGGTTTCTGGGTGGCGGGTTGCCTGCCCTCGGGAGGAGCCATGAGCAGGCGTCGTGCCACGCGCAAATAGCCTCCATTCACGCTGGATTCGCGTTGAACGAGGCGTGTTGCGCAAGACCGTTGCGCAACGCCGCCGGGGTGCACAAGGGCCCGATGCACAAGGGCGTGCACAAGCGCGCTCTCCAGTTAGCCCACCGGGTGGCGCGGCGCGCGCCCGGCGAGCACGTCGATCACCGACTCCACCGCCAGGCTCGCCATCCCCTCGCGCGTGGGGCGATCGGCGCTGCCGATGTGCGGTGTGAGCACCGCGTTCGCGCAGGCCAGGAGCTCCGGATCGACCGCCGGCTCGTTCGAATAGGCGTCGAGCCCGGCGGCGAAGAGCTGCCCCGATCGCAGCGCTTCGGCGACGGCGAGCGCGTCGACGCAGCCGCCGCGCGAGGTGTTGATCAGCACCGCGCCCGGCCGCATCTGCGCGATCCGCTCGCGCGAGATTAGCCCGCGCGTCGACTCGTTGAGAGGGCAGCACAGACAGACGATCTCGCTCTCGGCCAGGAGCGTATCGAGGCTCGCAAACTCGGCCGAGACGCCCTGCTCCACCGCCTCGTCCGCGCGGTGACGCTGGGTGTAGCGGACTCGCATCGAGAAGCCTCGCGCGCGCTGCGCGACGGCGCGGCCGATGCGTCCCAGCCCGACGATACCGAGCGAAGCGCCGAAGACGCGGACACCCAGCATCTCGGTGAGCGAGAATCCGCGCCAGCCTCCGGAGCGCACCAGGCGATCGCCCTCGGCGACGCGGCGACAGGCCGCGAGGATCAGCGCGAACGTGAGATCGGCGGTCGCGTCGGTGAGCACGTCGGGGGTGTTGGTGACGACGATCCCGCGGCGACGGCAGGCCGCGAGATCGATGTTGTCGACGCCGACGGCGCAGTTGGCCACGATCTGGAGCGTGGGAGCGCGGTCGAGCACGGCCTCGTCGACGCGATCGCTGACGCGGGTGATCAGCGCGGCGGCGCCAAGGGCGCGCGCGATCAAGCCTTGATGGCCGAGCCCGATGGGATCCTCGCCGACCTCGACGTCGTGGTGGAGGCGAAGAGCATCGAGCGCGGGGCCGGGCAGAACGGCGGAGACGAGGACCTTGGCCATGGGCGCGGAGTGTACTCCGGAGGTGCCCCACGCGTCATTTCGCCGCGCGAACCAGCCTCGCGCGGCGAATAAGGAGTCATTAAGAAGCTCCGCGCAAACCGCGACGTAAGGTCCTCCTCGTCGACGCGGCGCCCTCCCGCGCGGCCGTCGCCCACGGAGACTCGACCATGAACCGGATCCTCGGAACGCTGTTTGCGGCCACCCTTCTCACCGCCTGTGGAGTCGCCCCCTCCGGGACGCTGGATCCGACCGGCGCGCCCGGGACCGTCGATCCCACGCCGGATCCCGTGAAGCCGCCTGCGGCGAAGCCCGCCTGGACCCTGCTCGGCGACGCCCCCGCGCCGCGCAGCGGGCACACGGCCATTTACGATCGCGCGCGCGATCGCATGCTGGTGCTCGGCGGCGGCAGCAACGAGCTCTGGGCCCAGCCGTTCTCGGGGCCCAACGAAAATGGCTGGGAGCGAATCGAGGCCGGCGGCGACGGGCCTCCGCCGGTGGGCGTCACGGCGATCGTCGACGAGTGGAATAACCAGCTCATCGCCTTCGCGAGCGACTCGCTCGATCGGGCCTGGGCTCTCCCCCTCGACGGCAAAGGCTCCTGGTCGCTGATCGGCCTGGAAAACTCGCCGAAAATCGCGCTCGGCTTCGCCCTGGCCATGGATCCTTCGGGGCACCGGCTCTTCGCGTACACCTCGGGGAGCCCCGAGGCGTGGACTCTCTCGCTCGACGGGAGCGGGACGTGGAAGAAGCTCGCCGGGCCGCCGGGACAGACCAGCTTCTCGTGCCGTGACACCCTGGTGTACGACGCCAAGAACGCGCGCCTCCTGGTCCTCTCGGGCGGCTGGCCGCGCGGAGATGTCTTTGCGCTCTCGCTCGGGCAAGAGCCCGTGTGGACCAAGCTCAACACCGATCAGGCCTGGTTCTCGTATGGCGCGTCGATCCTCTTCGACGCCAAGGGGAACCGCTTCCTGGTGCGCGCCGCGGACTCGAACGACTGGCTCTGGAGCTTCGGCCTCGACGACGCGACCGCGAAATGGACCCACCTGAAGGTGAGCAACGACGGGATCGGGCGCCGGTGGGATGCGAGCAGCATTTACGACTCGGGCCACGATCGCCTGGTGATGTTCGGCGGCCGCGACGACCTGGCCAACGACCTCCACAACGACACCTGGGCCCTCACCCTCGGCGACGCGCCGGGCTGGTCGCGGATTGGCCCGCTCGACGACGCGGTCTCGCTCGCCGAAGGAACGCAGATCGTCTCGACCGGCGACGTGGGCAGCGTGCTCCGGTTCGGAGGCTCGTCGTACTACGGCGCGGCGTCGCTGGTGTTCGACGCCAAGGCCGCGCGCTGGAAGACCCTCGGCGACGCGCCTACCCACCCCACGACCTGGGGCGCCGGCGCGTGGGATCCCACCGGAGCACGCCTGATGACGTTTGGTGGCTACGGCACCACCGTGGAGAGCCAGACCTGGTCGTTCGATCTCGGGGCCTCGTCGTGGAGCCAGGTCGGGGCCAACGACCCGGGCCCCGACGCCCGCGATCACCACACGATGGTCCACGATCCGAGCGGCGATCGCTTCCTGGTCTTCGGTGGGATGCAGAGCTCGGTGTACCCGAATACGCCGTACTTCGACGACACCTGGGCGCTCTCCGCCAAGGACGACACCTGGACCAAGCTCGATATCGCCGGGCCGAAGCCCTACGCCCGCGCCGGGCACGCGGCGGCCTTCGACGACGCCGGACACCGCATGTTCGTCTACGGCGGCGGCGACGCCCAGAAGCCCTTCGACGACGCCTGGATGCTCGAGCTCGCGCCGATCCCGCGCTGGACCGCGCTCCACACCACGGGCCACGCGCCGCCCGCGCTCGCCGATCACTTCGCGGCCTACGACGCCCACTCCAATCGCTTCTTCGTCGTGGCCAACGCCGCGCCCGCGTCGTCGGGGAGGTTCGATGGAGTCTCGATCTACGCGCTCGCCGGCGATGGATCGTTGAAGTGGGAGCACTACTGTCCGCAGGGCTCGCGGCCCGCGCGCGCCGACGGCGCGGTGTGGCGAGAGGGAGGCCTGTTCGTGACCTCGCAGGGCAGCGCGTGGCGGTTCGATCCCTCGACCCCGACCTGCGATTGAGCTCCTTTCACTCCGTCCTGTCGGGTCAGGACCAGAAGACGCGGCTCGCTCGCCGAGCGCCCCGGAACGCGAACGCCTGAACCCTCGCGGCGCGACCCGAGATCGTGCGCCCGCTTCCGTGAGCCTATTCAGGCCGGCCATCGGGTGTAGGATCCGCGACGTGCCGGAGCGGAACGACGGAAACGGGCCGGAGAAGAACGCCAACCCCGACAGCGGTGACAGCGAGTGGCCGACCGCGGAGTCGGTGCCGCCTCGGGCGGGGCCGGGGCCGCTCGGGCCGACGCCGACGCCGCCCGCGCGCCGCATGAGCACGCTCGTCGGCGGCACGCCCACGCAGCCGCAGCCGCCTCCTCCGCTGCCGCCGCGACCGCCGCCGACGGCGCCTCGACTCTCGCCGCTCGGGCCGCCGGGCAAGCCGATGGCGACGCCCTCGTTGCCGCGGCCCGGCGGGCCTCCGCCGCGACCCGGAGCCACGGCGCCGGGGGGATCGCACCCGACGATGCTCGGCATCCCGCCGCGGTCCGCGACGCCGATGCCGTTCATGTCGCCGGTCGCGCAGCAGCCGCAGGGTACGCCCGCGCCGCCGCAGGTGGTGCCGGCCACCACGTCGCCGCTGCCGACCACACCGGCGCCGGTCGTCGCCGCCACGACGCCGACGGCGCCCGTCGTCGCCCCCGCGACACCGCCGTCAACGACGTCCACGACGCGCCCCAACGACATCACGATCACGGTGCAGACCGAGGCCGTCGCGCCGACCACGATCCCGGGGCAGCTACGCCTTCGCGCGACGCGGCTCCGCGCGAGCGATCCGATCGCCGCGGCGCGCGCGCTGGTCGAGCTTGGCCTCTACGAGGAGCGCGTCTCGCAGGACCGCGACGCGGCGCGCGCGGCGTACGAGGGCGCGCGCGAGATCGCCCGCACCCTGGAGCCGGCGCTCGGTCGGATCCGTCGCCTGCTCGAAGGCCACCGCGATCTCGAGCACGCGCTGACGATCCTCGACGACGAGCTCGCGGTGGCGCAGGGGGCGGCGCACAAGGCCGATCTGTTCGGCGAGAAGGCTCGCCTCGAGGGCGCGCTCGGCAAGCTCGCCGAGAGCCGCGCGGCGTACGTCGAGGCGCTGCGCCTGGTGCCGCTGCACGCGGCCTCGCTCCGCGGGCTCGAGGCCATCGTGCGGCGCGAGATCGCGATGCGGCCCGATCGCGCGCTCTCCGCGGTGCTCGCCACTCACCTCGAGCGCGTCGCCGACGCGTACGCGCCCTCGACCACGAGCCGCGACGGCGACGGCCGCCTCGCCGCGTGGATCCACGTCGAGCGCGCCGACGTGCTCGATCGGCAGCTCGGGCAGCCCGACGCGGCGTTCGTTGCCCTCCAGCGCGCGGTGGCCTTCGAGCCCGCGCCCGGGCCGGTGCGCGGCGCGTTCACCCGGCATCTCGTCCGGCACCATCGCACCGTCGATCTCGTCGCCTCGCTCTCCACCGAGGCCGATCACGAGCGCGACGACGATCGCGCCTCGCGCCTGCTCTACACGGCCGCGCGCCTGCTCGTCGACAAGCTCGGTACCGCCGTCACCGGCGAGGGCGCGCGGGGCGAGCGCGCGTCGATGGCCGTGGAGGCCAGCGGCTTGCTTTCTCGGGCTTCCGCGCGCGCTCCCGAGACGACGCCCACCTCGGGGCGCATCCTCGCCGAGCTGATCCGCCTCCTCGAATCGGTGGGCGAGGTCGAGGGCGCGAGCGCGGTGCGGCAGAAGCGCCTCGCGCTGATCACCGGCGCCGACGCCCTCGCCCACGAGCACGTGCGCCTGCTCGAAATCTTCGACGGCCTCGGCCGGGCCGACGAGGCCGCGTTCCACGCCGAGCGCGCGCTCGATCTCGATCCCAACGACGCCACCACGCGCGAGCGGCTCGATCGCGCGCTCCAGCGCCTCGGTCGCCACGAGGTCCGCGTCCGCTCGTGGATCGCCGAGGCCAACGCCACGCGGCCCACGCGGATCCGCGTCGCCGCGCTCCTCCGCGCCTCGGACATCACCGAGCGCCAGCTCCGCCGCCGCGACGAGGCCATCGCCCACCTGCGCGCCGCGTGGGCGATCGATCCCGGCAACAGCAACGTCTTCGACGCGCTCTCGGCCCTGCTCGCGCCGCCTCCGCGCGATCTCGACTCGGACGCGCGCGGCGTCCGCGCCCGGATCGAGCTCTACGCCCAGGCAGCGCAGGTCGCCGCCGATCCCGAGCGGCGGATCGGCCTCCACGAGAAGCTCGCGTCGATCTGGGAAGACGAGCTCGGCCACCCGGCCCGCGCGATCGAGGAGATCGAGAAGATCCTCTTGCTCGCGCCCGAGCGGCGCTCGGCGATCCTCGCGCTCCAGCGCAACGCCCAGCGCGCCAACGACGCCAAGCAGCTCGCGCGCGCCCTCCAGGCCGAGGCCGATCTCACCACCGATCCGCCGCTCCAGCGCAAGCTCCTGCTCCGCGCCGCCGAGGTGATGTCGGATCGCGTCGGCGATCGCGATCGGGCCTTCGCCCTCGTCGATCGCGCGCTGGCGATCGGGCCCGACAACCCCGAGGCCCTGCGCGCGCGGCACCGCCTGCTCGAGAAGGCCAGCCGCTACGACGAGGCCCGCCGCACGCTCCTCGCGCTCATCGGCGGCGAGCCCGACGACACGCGGCGCTTCGCCCTCTGGCTCGAGGTGGCGATCCTCGACGAGCAGCGGCTCAAGCACCCCTACGACGCCGTCGACGCCTACGGGCAGGCCGCGCTGATCAAGCCGCGCCACCCGCTCCCGCAGCACGAGATCGTGCGCCTGCTCCGCGCCGAGGAGAACCCGGCCAAGCTCGTCGAGGCGCTGCTCCAGCTCGCGGGGACGGCGGCCGACACCGCCGAGTACGCGCGCCTGCTCTTCGAGGCCGCCGAGCTGCAAGAGCTGATGCTCGACAAGGACGCGGCGGCGCTGAAATGCCTCGCCCAGGCCGACAACCTCGGGGCCGATCTGGCCAAGGATCCCGCGGTGATCGAGGCCATGGAGCGCATCCACATCCGCCGCGGCGAGGACCTCCCGCTGGCCGCGCTCTACGGCCGCTGGCTCGAGCGTCAACCGCCGGCGACGGTGGATCACAACGTCCGCGTCGCCCTCGCGACGGTGCTCGCCGAGAGCACGCCGAACGACGCGGTCGAGCTCCTCGAAGGCCTGGTGGCCGTCGTCCCGAGCCATGTCCCGGCGCTGCGTCTGCTCGAGCAGCTCCACCGTCGCCTCGGCGCGCACGCCTCGCTGGCGAACGTGCTCCGGGCCGAGGCCGACGTGCTCGCGTCGAGCCTGGCGCGCACCGGCGCGCTGTGGGAGCTCGTCGCCCTCGAAGAGCAGCTCGGCCCGGCGGCCACGCTCGAAGCGCTCGCTCGCCTCGTCGAGGGGGCGCCGCACGACACCGCCGCGCTCGACTCCATGGTGCGGATCGCGGGCAAGCTCACGAGCGGGATCAACGTCCCCCACCCCGCCGCGATCGCCACCCGCGCGCGCCTCGTCCCGGCGATCCGCGCGCGCAAAGAGCTGGCCGCCGACGCCATCACCCGCGCCGTGTACCAGATCGAAGAGTCACTCTTGATCGAGGCGCACGCGCCCGAAGACGCCGCCGCGCTCCGCACCGCGCTCGCGGGCTACCACGCGGCGATCACGCAGTGGCCCGAGAGCCTCCTCGCCGCGCGCGGGCTCGAGCGCCTCGCCGAGCGCCTCGGCGATCGCGCCAGCCTGATCCTCTCGCAGCTCGTGCTCGCCAAGCTCGCGCACGGGCCGCGCGAGAAGGCCGCGCACACCGTCCGCGCCGCCGATCTCACCGCGTCGGACCTCACGCCGAAGGTGCAGGCCGAGGCGCTCGCGCTCTACGAAGAGGCGCTCTTCGCCGACGCCGACTGCCTCCCCGCGGCGCGCGCCCTGGCGACGATGCTCGCGCAGGACGTCGGCCGCCTCCTCGATCGCCTCGGCGACGCGCTCTCCCGCGCCACCGCGCGCGAGCCGATCTTGCTGCTCGGCACCGAGATCGGCCGCGCGATCCTCCGTCAGCGCGACACCGCCGTGCGCAACGTCAGCCTCGCCGGCGCCGCCACGCCGGCCGAGCCTTCGGATCCCGGCCTCGGCGTCTCGGCGATGCGCCGCGTCCTCGAGGTCGCGCCCGACGACGTGCCCTCGCTCCTGCAAATGGCGCGTCTCCTCGTGCTCCAGCGGGTCTGGGCCGAGGCGCGCGACACCCTGCTTCGCGTCCAGCAGCTCACCGCCGACAGCGACGCCCGGATCACCGCGGGCTTCATGCTCGCCGATCTCTACGAAGGCGCGCTCGACAACCTCGAGCTCGCGCAGAGCGCGATCGAGGGCGTCCTCGAGATCGACGAGGAGAACCGCCGCGCGCTCGAGCGGCTCAACCTCATCGCCGTCGCGCGCGGCGATCGGGCGCTCGGGATCCACACGCTCTCGCGCCTCGCCGAGGTCACGCTCGATCCCGCGGGCCGCGTCGAGGTCGATCTCCGCCTCGCCGACGCCTGCCGCGAGGCCAACGACGCGCCCGGCCGCGTCCGCGCCTACTGCGACGCCATCGTCACCGCGCCCAGCGATCAGCGCGCGTGGACGGCCCTGGCGCGGCTCTACCGCGTCGACAGCGCGGACGGCGCCGCGGGCTACGCGCAGGCCCTCCAGCAGCTCCTCGACGTCGCGGCGACGCGGCGGCTCCCGGTCGATCATCGCTGGCTCACCACGCTCGGGTTGATCGAGGTCACCGTCCTCGTCCGCGCCCGCGAGGGCGTCGCGCACTTGCAGCAAGCCGTCGCGCTCCCCGGCGCGCCCGCCGAGGCGAAGATCGCCCTCGCCCGCGGCCTCGAAGGGGCCAATCGCAACACCGAGGCAGTCCAGGTCTTGCGCGACGTTCTCCTGCCCGATCCCGAGACGTTCGCGCGCACACCCGATCTCATCGTCGCCCTCACCACGCTCGAGTCCGCGCTCGCGAAGGAGGGCCGCGCCGACGAGCGCACCTCGGTCGAGGAGGTCCGCGCCTGCCTCGGCGACGTGAAGCCCGAGCGCCTCTCGCGCCTCCGCGCGCGCCGCTTGCCCGAGGGCTCGCCCTACGCCGCCATCCTCGCCGGCGCCGAGATGTCGCGCCTGCTCTTGCCCGAGGCCCGCAGCCCGATGGTCGACGTGGCCCTGGCCATGGCGCCAATCGCCGCAAAAGTCCTTCGTTTCGAGCTCGGGAACCTCAACATCACCTCACGCGATCGCTTGAATCCGCGCGACAACCACCCGACGCGCCTCCTCGCCGATCGCCTCGCCCGCGCCCTCGGCATCGAGGCCTTCGAGCTCTATTTGAGCCCCTCGTGGCAGGGCGCCGCGCGCGTGTATCCCGGCGATCCGCCGGCGATCGTCGGCTCCTCCACCTTCGCCGATCTGCCCGAGCCCGAGCAGGCCTTCGCCCTCGCGCGCCTCCTCGCCCGCACCGCGCTCG
>JBDTXR010000138.1:0-19596 GCA_040006075.1 Byssovorax sp.
TCTCTCGGCATCAAGCAGCTCTGGGACGACCCGTGGCCGAGCATGCTCACGGAGTACCCGCCGGGCCGCGTGATCGACGACGCTCACGTCGTCAGCGTGGTTGACTACGGCGTGTTCGTGCGGCTGCGCGAGGGCGTCGAAGCCCTGGTGTCGTCGAGCGACATCAACGAGCCCGAAGGCGGGAAAATCAAGGTGGCGGACAAGATCAAGGTCGAGATCTCCTCGATCGACACCATCGACCGTCGCCTCTTCGTGACGATGAAGAACATCGGCGCGGAGAAGCCCGTCGCTGCGGAGCGCACCCGTCAGCCTGGCAAGAAGCAGGCGCCCGGCGCGGCCGCGGACGACGCCCCCGTCGCCGGGACGATCGGCGATCTCATCCGACAGAAGCTGGGCGCCAAGCTCGCCAAGACGGAAGAGTGATCGCCCGGTCGGGGTGACCCGACCCGGCCTCACGTGAAGCCCCTTCGCTCTTCGGAGCGAGGGGGTTTTGCTTTCGAAAGGCTTGCGGCGGAGGCCCGCGGGCTCTAAGCGTCGCTCCCTCGATGTCCACGACCACCCACGACCCGTCGACCGCGGGAGCCTCGCGAGGCGCGTTCATCCGCTCGCGGCTCGGCTCGATCCTCGCGGTCGCGCCGCTCGGCGTGTGGACGGTGATCCACCTCTGGAACAACCTCGCGGTCTTCCACGACGGGCCGGCGTGGGAGGCCGCGGTCACCGAGCACGCGAGCCCGGTCAGCCTCGCGCTCACCAGCGCGATCGTGCTGCTCCCGCTGGTGATCCACGCCGGGTGGGGCATCTCCCGGATCTTCGCGTCGAAGCCCAACAACCCGCGCTACCGCACCTTCGGGAACCTCAAGTACGCGCTCCAGCGCATCAGCGCCGTCGGCGTGCTGGCGTTCCTCGGCGCGCACCTCTGGCAGGCCTTCCTCAGCCCGCGCATCGTCCACCACGAGGCCGAGTCGTTCGCCGACCTCGCGGGCCACATGCGGCACCACGCGCCCACGCTGGTGGTCTACCTCCTCGGGACGCTGGGCGTCGCCTATCACCTCGCCAATGGCCTCTCCGGCGTCGCGATGGGGTGGGGCCTGGTCTCGTCGAAAGCCGGCCTGCGCAAGGTCGATCGGGCGGCGATCGTGATCTTCGTCATCCTGCTCGCGATGAGCTGGGGCGCCATTTACGGCTTCTGGGACGCCGGCCTGCCCTACCACCCGAGGGCCGACTGACATGCGCGCTTCGCTGCTGGCCGCGGCCCCGCTGGCCGCCGCGTTGCTGCTCGCGCCGTCGTCCGCGCACGCCGCGCCGCCGGCTCCCGCCCTCGATCCGTGGTTTGGCCCCGACAAAGCGCTGCATTTCACGCTCAGCAGCGTCATCGCCGCGGGCGGCTACGGGATGACGTCGCTCTTCAGCGATCGCCTCGCGACGCGGATCGCCTTTGGAGCAGGCCTCGGCGTCACCGTCGGCGCGGCGAAGGAGCTCTGGGATCTCTCGGGCCACGGCGATCCCTCGTGGAAAGACTTCACGTGGGACGTGCTCGGCACCGCCGTCGGCGTCGGCATCGCCATCACGTTCGACCTCGCCATGCGCGGGCCGGAGCGCGCGCCCGCTCATTGAAAGCGACCGCGAGGGCGCCTGTGCTAGCGTCGGTCTCCTCATGACCAATCCGCTCTGGGCGCCGTGGCGCATGGAGTACATCCTCGGCCCGAAGAGCCACGACAAGGCGTGTATCTTCTGCGGCGTCGCCGAGGCGAGCCCGGAAGAGCGCCGCGAGCGCCTCGTGGTCGCGAGCACGCCGCGGGTCTTCGTGATGCTCAATCGCTTCCCCTTCGCAGCGGGGCATTTGCTCATCGTCCCCCACGCGCACGCCGGCCCGCTCGAAGACCTCACGCGCGAGGATCACGACGCGCTCTTCCTCGTGGTGCGCGAGAGCTGCGTGCGGCTCAAGCGCGCGCTCCGGGCCGAGGGCCTCAACGTCGGGCTCAACCTCGGCGCGGTCGCCGGCGCGGGCGTGGCGGCGCACCTCCACGTGCACGTGGTGCCGCGCTGGTCGGGCGACACCAACTTCATGCCGGTCATCGCCGACACGCGGGTCATGCCGCAGGCCCTCTCGGCCACGCAAGAGCACCTCGAGAAGTTCTTCGCCGACCTCGAGGGCGCCTCCACCAGCGGGCGCGAGGCCGGCCCATGAGCGACGCTGGATCGCCGCGACGGAGGACGATCTTCCTCGCCGTCAGCGCGATCGCCGTCGGCGCGCTGATCATCGCCGCGCGACAGATCCTGCTCCCGTTCGTGCTCGCGCTGGTGGTGGCCTACGTGCTCACGCCGGCCGTGCGCCGCGTCGAGCGGCAGGCGCGCGTCCCGCGCTGGGCGGCGATCTTGCTCGTGTACGCGCTCACGCTCGGGACCCTCGCCGGCTTCGTCGCGCTGATCGTCCCGCGCCTCGTCTCCGAGGGGCAGAGCCTCGGCGCCGAGTGGCCGCACCTCACGCAGACCGCGCGCGCGAGCTGGCTCCCGGCGATCGACAGGAAGCTCGCCGCGTGGTCGGGGCGCCCGATCGAGCCCGAGCCGCCACCCCCTGCAAATCCAGCCGTTGACGACGGTACCACGGCGTCAACACCCGACGACAAGCCGCCCCCGTTCCGCCTGGTGCGGCGCGACGACGGCTCGTTCGACGTCCGCATCACCGACGGCGTCCAGTTTCGCGAGAAGCGCGACGGCGTCTGGCAGATCGATCAGGTCGAGCGCCGCCGCGGCCTCTCCGCGGCGGTGATGGTGCGCGAGGGCTTCGACAAGGCCGTCGCGTACCTCCAGGAGAACTCGTTCGAGGTCCTCAAGATCGGCCGCGAGGTGGTCTTCGCCGTCGTCGGCGGCGTCTTCATGCTGGTCTGGACGCTGATGCTCGCGGCGTACCTGATGCTCACCCAGGAGAAGATCTTCGCCTTCCTGCGCGAGCTCGCCGCGCCGACCTCGCGCCCCGCGGTCGATCGTTTTCTCCGCCGGCTCGACCGCGGCCTCTCCGGTGTGGTTCGCGGTCAACTGGTGATCTGCGTCGTCAACGGGGTGCTCTCGGCGATCGGGTTCTCGCTCTTCGGCCTGAAATACTGGCCGATCCTCGCCCTCCTCGCGGGGGTGATGTCGCTGATCCCGATCTTCGGATCGATCCTGAGCTCGGTCCCGGTGGTGGCGATTGGCCTCACGCAGTCACCGGCCACGGCGCTGGGCGTGCTCGCGTGGATCCTCGGCATCCACCAGCTCGAGGCGAACTTCTTGAACCCGAAGATCATCGGCGACGCGGCGAAGATCCACCCGGTCCTGGTGGTGTTCTCGCTCATGGCCGGCGAGCATTTCTTCCAGCTCCCCGGCGCCCTCTTCGCGGTACCGGCCATGTCGGTGGCGCAGACGATCTTCCTGCATTTCCGCGAGACGGCGCTGGGGATCTCGGATCCGACCGCGTCGATAATCCCGCCTGCGCGTCGAGCGTCCGACGTGAGCGAAGCCACCGCACCACCAGAAGATTGAAGCTTTCCGGTCCCGGATTGAAATAAGCTCCCCCCGACGGTCGAACCGACCGGGTGGTGCAATGAGACGCTGCCAGACCTTCCTCGCCTTCGGGTTTCTCCTCGCTGCCGCGACGCCCGCGCTCGGTGGGTGCGCGGCGCCGTCGCGCGCGACGGTCGCGGCGCAGGTCGGCGTCGAGCCCGCGCCCCTCGCGCCGCCGCTCTCCGAGCCGGCGATGGTCGAGGTCGCCACCCGCGCGCTGCCCGCGGTGGTGCTCCTGCTCAACTACAAGCCTGACGGGACAACGACGTACGGCGCGGGCCTGATCGTCGGGAAAGACGGGCGGGTCCTCACCAACCATCACGTGATCGCCGGCGCCAGATCGCTGGGCGCGATGCTCTACAAGGCCGGTCGCGTCAGCTACACGCCGATGGATGGTGGCCTCTCGCGCTACCTCTTCGAGAACCAGCACGACGTCGTCGCCACCACGCTGATCGAGGGCGACGCCACCTCGGATCTGGCGATCGTGAAGATCGACGCCGACACCTCGAACGTGCCCGAGCTGGTGCTCTCGAAGGCGATCGTGCGGCCGGGCGAGCGGGTGTTTGCCCTGGGTCACCCGCAGGAGACGGTGTGGTCGTTCACGGCGGGGGCGGTCTCGGCGCTGCACAACGGGGCGATCCAGCACGACGCCGTGCTCAGCAACGGGAGCTCGGGCGGGCCGCTGCTCAATGCGCGCGGCGAGGTCATCGGCGTCAACACCGCGCGGGTCACCAGCGAGAGCCGCGGCCTCTCGTTCGCGCGCCCGATCGAGATGGCGAGCCGCTTCATCGCCCGCGGATCGGAGAAGTCCGGGGGAAACGAGAGAAACGAGCTCGATCAGACCTCGCCCGAGAAGGCCGTCGTGAGCTGCTGGCACGCGCACGAGCTCTCGTCGCCGAGCGTGACAGAGTGCGTGGACTGGGACGCGCAGTGGCAGATCTTCCGCTCGGCGATCGACGCCGTGCGCTCGCCGCGCCTCTCGCCGAAGACCGCCGAGCTGGTCGCGCGCTACGGCGGCGCGAGCGACGAGAAGGCCGAGTGGATCCGGCGGAGCAAGGCCGACTTCGCCGATCGGCTGCGCTCGGCGACGGGCGGGCGCAGCGCCCAGATGGTGCGCGCGGTCGCCGCGGCTCGCGCGTTGACCACGCCGACCACCGGCAGCGCCGAGGGCGGCGCGGTGGCCGAGCTGGCGACCATCGACGCCGATCGGCAGAAGAAGAAGCGCGAGCAGAACGGGATCAAGGTCGATCTCGAGAACCCGACCAGCGTGCACGACGTGCTCCGGATGGGCGTCCGCGTCGAGGAGACCCGCGTCGTCGATCCCGATCGCGTCTGGGTGTTGCTCGCGGGGCGCAACCCGGACGGGAGCCCGTACCGCTACTCGGAGTGCTGGGTGAAGGTCGGCGCGCGCTGGGTGCAGCGCACCTCGCCCCGGACCGACGATCTGGCGACCTTGCCCGGCGGCTGGGCGCCCCCGATCGACGATTTTCAGTACGCGCGCCAGCGGCTGATTGCCACTCTCGTGAGCGGGGGAGTCGGCGGCTGAGCGGGGGTGATCACGGAGCGAGCTTGTCGACCGTCACCACCGTGCCGGCGTCGAAGGCAGCGAGCACCGCGCCGCAGGGATCGGGTGAGACGAAGGTGCTGTCGGGGAGCAGGTGGCTCCACAGGGGCGCTCCTGCGCCGTCGAGCTTCACCGCGTAGGTCTGCGCCGCCATGCTGCCGACAGGGCCGTTGCCGAAGTCGACCCAGCCGGTGAGCGGGCCCGAGAGCACCACGGCTCCGGTCTCGGTGGCGGCCGCCCGGCACGGCGAGGAGGGGAAGGGACAGAGCGCTACGCCGACGGTGCCAAAGCGCTCGCTCCAGACGTGTGCGCCGGAGGGGTCGAGTCGCGCGACGGCGAGATCCCGGTCGCCGACGCTGGTCAACGGCGCTCCTCCGAAGTCGAGGGTGCCTGTGAACGAGGCGCTCAGCAGGAGATCGCCCGAGGGAAAGAGCGAAGCGTACAGGCGCTGAACGGGGAAGCTCTTGCTCCACACGCAGGCGCCCGAGGCGTCGAGTCGCGCGGCGAAGCTGCTGCCGCCGGGCGCGGCCGTCATCGGGCCACAGCCAATGTCGAGCGTGCCGGTGAAGCTCCAATCGAGGACGGTGACGCTCCCGTCCGCGGCCGAGCCCACGCCCTCGAGCGAGCCTGCCGGGTTGGAAGAGCCGGTGATGGCGTGGCTCCACAGGCAGCTTCCCGCGGCGTCGAGCCGCGCCACGTAGTGGGGGCCGGCGCCGGCGATTGGTCCACAGCCGAGATCGAAGCCGGCAGCGAGAGCTCCACCGAGGAAGACATCGCCGCTCTTCCCCGGCGTGATGAAGTGCGTGGACCAGGGGACGACCTTGGTGAAGACGTGGGCGCCTACGCTGTTCCATTTCACGATCAGGTTGCCCGGCTCGACTCCCCACGGGAACGTCCAGGAGGTGTAGATTGGCCCGAACGGCGCGCCCAGAAATGAAGCGAAGAGGTTGCCCGCGGCGTCGACCTTCGCTGTCCCGAGATTGCCATAGGTGTCCCAGGTCGATACTTGCCAGGAGAGCGAGACAGCGTCTCCTTCGAGCTGATTGCGGTGGTCCCCCATGATCAGCGAAATGAAGGCGCCGAAGACGTGGTTTCGCACCCCGGCGACCGAGCTCGACACGTAGATCCCGCCGCCGAGGCCGCTGAGCTGTCGGTTGCCGAGATAGGCACCCTGGCTGTCGAGCTCGTCGAGGCTTGCTCCCACAGGGGAGACGTAGGGTCCGTTTCGCGCGACATAGTACGAGGTGGCGACGAACACGCGGCCCGTCGAGCCCGCGAAGACGTCGTCGAGCCGCCAGCCTTTGGGCGCGCCGAGATAGTACGGCTCCGGTCCGGGATGCGGGCGGTCGACGGTCCATACGAGATCTCCTCCATTGAAGCCTGCGCCGGCGCAATCGAGTGGCTCAAACCCACCTGATCCGGACGAGGAGCTCGACGAGGCTGCGCCTCCCACACCCGAGGTCGAGGTCGAGGTCGAGGTCGAGGCCGCGGACGAAGACGAGGCCGCAGAAGAAGAGGCTGCGCCGCCGACACCCGCAGTGGTCGAGGCCGCGGTGGTCGAGGCCGCGGTGGTCGAGGCCGCGGACGAAGAGGCCGCGGACGAAGAGGCAGCGGACGAAGAGGCTGCGGACGAAGAGGCAGCGGACGACGAGGCAGCGGACGACGAGGCTGCCAGGGATCCTCCAGTGCCGCCCACGCCGGTCGACGACGTCGTGATGGAAACGCCTCCTCCTCCGCTGGTTGACGACGTTGACGCGGCGATCCCGCCCGCCCCTCCCGCGCTCGTGGACATGAATCCTCCGCTGCCGTTTGCGGTGGTGGCGGCGACCGTCGTTGCGGCGGTGGAGGAGGACGCAACGCTTGCGCCTCCCGCTCCTCCCGCGCCGGGCACGGCGATCGAGCCGGACGAGCACGCGGATGCTGCCGCAGCGACGCAGAAGAGAAGCCCCGCGCCGAGCCACGAGCGCGCGACCAGGCCGAGACGAGGCGGGGCAAAGCGGGGATTTCGTCGGGCGGCGGTCATGAGCAGGGACTTTCGTACGGGGGATCGAGGACTTGCCGCTCGCGTGCAATTCTTCGATCCTTTCGGCGAAATCAACCGATCCTGGCCAGATTCGCCGCCGCGCCGCGAGTCTGGTAGAGGTGCGCGCGATGCAATCCTCGCTCAAGCTGCCGAAAGATGTCCTCGCCGATCCGCGCCACGATGCGGTGGTGAAGCTGCTGACGACCCACGCCGGGCTTCTGTGGGAGGGCGGGCGCGCCAGCGTGGCGACTCTGCCGCTGACCAGCGCGCTGAGCGGGGCGCTGCGGGGAGCGCTCACGGCGCGGCAAGCCTGTCAGGGGATGGAGCTCATCACCGAGAAGCTGGCCAATGAGCAGAAGGGGCTCGACGTGGTGCGCGCCAAGGCGCCGGAGAGCCCGCAGAACGCGCGGGTTTCCCGGGTGCTGTTTGTTGCCAACGATGGAAGCACGCGGTTTTACCGGGACTGCGAGTCGCTGCTGGGGAAGTATTCGCAGCGGCTGATGGTCTGTCGGATCGAGGTGGGCGGAGACGAGATGGGGAAGGCGGTGCTGGGGACGAGCAAGCTGGTGCGGAGCGTGCTTGTGTTCGACAAGGCGTTTGCGGCGCAGGCGTTGCTGTCGCTGGTGCCGCAGGTGGGGTGAGAGAGGGGGAATGGGGGGTATCGTTGGCTCCGAGATTGATACCGATCATGTATTGAAAATAAAATTACACTCAATGAGCCTTATCGGCTTCTTGGTGATGAAGGGTATCTCGAGGTTGGTGCAGCTGTTGAGCCCTTGGTGAAGAAAATGAATGAGGCGCTTGATGCCCAGGCCAGGAGCATGCTTTAATGACGCCGTGACGGCGAGCGGTTAGTTGAAGGCGCGCCCATCGCCTGATCGTCCGGCTCTCGATATGTCGCGAGCTTCTCGGACTTCGATCCCAGAGGAACGAGGCGCCAGATTTTGCTACTCTGCTCCCGTGGCCAAGGTCCCCGCTCCGCACCGCTGGGTATTCTGGGACGTCGACGCCGACGCCCTCGATACGGTCGCGGGTGCCAACTACATCCTCCCGCGGGTGCTCGAGTTCGGCGGCATCGCCGAGGTCCGCTGGCTCATGGCGACCTACGGGCTCGACGGGATTCATAAGTTCTTCAGGGACGTCGGCCACCCGGAGATAAGCGAGCGGACACTCTGCTTCTGGCGAGCCGTCTTCAAGGCCAAGGATGAAGTCTGGGCCACCCCGCCGGCCTGGCGAAAGAGCAAAGCGGCTCCCTGGATCGATTGACTCGCATACTCCCGCTCTCACTCCGGCCCTGGCTGGATGGAGATCATGAGCCGAGCGCGAGCGCTCCCGCCCGCGAGCGCGCCAAATATCTGCTCCCGACTTCCGGCTCCCTCTCCGCCGTCGCGCCCCGCTCTCGATCGAGCTAAAGCGCTCCCATGTCCATCGACGCCGTTGCCCTCTTTCGCCCCAAGCAGCCCGCGGCGCTCGCGCCGTATCTCGATCTCGATGTGGACAGCGAGGAGAGCAACGGCCTCTACGCCGAGGCGCTCGACGATGGATCGGTCCTCGTGCACACGTTCCAGTCCTACGCCGCGTTCGAGTCGAGCTCGACGGAGGGGCGCGCGTGGCTCGCGCAGTTCGGCGAGGATCTCCCGCTGATTCACGACGATCCGCGAGGGCTCCTGTTCTTCCCCGACGTCGCCGAGCCGGGCGGGCGCACCTACGACGCCGTGGTGAAGGAGATCGGCGCGGCCGGGATCTGGATCCCCGCGACGCCGCTCACCGCGGAGGAGATGGCCGCGCGCCAGACGCAGCTCATCGCCCAGATGGAGGCCATCCAGCGCGGCGAAACCGGGGACGCGGACGACCGCGAAGAGAGCGACCAGGGGGCGATGCCGGGGTTCGGGATGGAGGGATTGCCCGCGCTCGCGCAGCAGATGATGGCCTCGCTCGGCCTGGGATCACCGGAGGGGCCGACGGATCTGCAAGGCATGATGGAGGCGCTGCAGAAGCAGATCCTCGGCGCGATGGGCGGCGGAGCGGGTGGAGAAGGCTTCGAGATCGGCGGCGGTGCGCTCGACGAAGGCGGCTTCGACGGCGTGGTCGTTTTGCTCCAGCGCACCACCCCGCTGGTGCTCACGGACACGGCGGAGGACGACGTCAACGATGTGGTCACGCTCGCCGACGGGACCGTGGCGATCCACACGACCGCGGTTGTCGCCGCGCGCGAGATGGTCGCGCTGCGTCTCGCGGAGGAGCACGCCGACTGGGTCGCCGAGCACCACGACGCGCGCGGCGTCCCGAGCTTCGGCGCGAGCCACCTCGACGCGATCGAGGGCGCGGCGACCTACGAGGCCGCGCTGGCGGCGCTCGGCGACGAGGTGGTGTTCCTGAAGCCGAAGTCGATCGACGAGCTGCAGTCCGACAAGAAGGCGGGGTTGCGCAAGCTCGTCGGCGGCGCGACCTGAATCAGTTCTTGCGGCCGAGGACGAAGTGGCGGCGGCCGTCGGCGAGGATGGTGGGATCGCCGATCTTCAGCACGGCGAGGGCGACCTCGCGGACGCGGCCGTCCTTGTCCTGACGCAGGCGGATCCGATCGCCGTCGGAGCTGATCACGGTGCACTCGCCGAAATGGAAGTGCGCCACGGCGTCGCCGATCTCCGGGTACGCGTCCATCTGCTCCTGCTTGTTGGCGCGGTTCGGTCGCGTGAGGATCGTCGGCGCGTCGGCGGGCGCGGCGGTCGCTGTGCCGTAGTGGAGCGCGGCGCGCGCGGCGTCGGTCTTCGGCTGCGCGGGCGCAGGGGTGGCCGCGCGGACCGGTACGGCGGGCGCTTCGCCGCGCGCGGGGAACTCCATGCGACCGGGCGGGGAGGCGGGGATCTCGATGCGCGCGACCGGCGGCGGCGCCTCGGCGCGGACGGGCGCAGCGGGCTCCTCGGCGTGAGCGACAGGCTCGGCGCGCGGCGGCTCGACGAGCACCGCGGCGGACTTGCGGCCCGAGAGCCTGGAGAGGCCGGTGCGCTCGTCCGGCGTGCGCGTGAGCGTGAAGTCGTCGAAGGCGGTGACGCAGAGCTCGACGGCGAAGGCGCGGGCCCACACGAGCTGGCCGGCGATGATCTCGTTGCCCGCGTCGGTCTCGCGCGCGAGCACCACCGTGAGGTTGAGGACCAGGACGCCGCTCTCGATCGCGGCGTTGCCCGTGAGTGAGACCAGCATCGTCGGCGTCTCGATCCGGCGCGCCGGCCCCCAGGTGCGCGAGGCCTGATCGTAGACCGCGATCTCCGCGGCCTCGAGGGTGCCATTGCCGACCAGCCACGCGGAGCGGGCCTCGGCCTCGCCCAGCGCGCGAATCAAGCTCACCGGGAGCTCTTCGTCGCGATCCAAGGTGATCGTGAGCGTGCGCGTGCGGTTCGATTCCTGGACGTTCATCAGGGCTTCTTCTCGGTCTCCGGAGGTGACGCACGAAGCTTGCGCCCGGAGGCGACGCGGCGGGCGGTGATCTCGATCTGCGGCGCGTCGGCAGCGCGCTTGAGGCTCAAATCGCCGGCGGCGGCGATGATCTTCTCGGCCGGGAGCCCGGCGGCGACGAGCACCGCCTTCAGCGCCTCGGCGCGGCGCGCGGCGAGATCGACGGCCTTCCGCGAGGTGTCGCCGGTGCGATCGGGGAAGGCCTCGATCACCACGTTCTCGATCGGCGCCTGACCGCGGATGAGCTGCGCGGCCATCTTCGCCTGCTTTTCCAGGTCGGCGGTGAGCTTGGCGTTGCCTGCGGCGAAGCGCGCCGGCTGCTCGAGGACGACGCGATCACCCGCCCAGCTCACGCGCGATTTCGCGCCGGGCTCGGGGCAGCCGTCCTCGTCTTGAACGCCGTCGATGGTCTCGGCCTCGTTCGGGCAGCGGTCGTCGCGATCGAGGATGCCGTCGTGATCGTTGTCGGGATCGGGGCAGCCGTCCTCGTCCTGGAAGCCGTCTTTGTCCTCGGCTTCGAGCGGACACTGATCCTGCGCGTCGGGGATCCCGTCGGCGTCGTTGTCGGGATCGGGGCAGCCGTCGCCGTCCTTGTAACCGTCGAAATCTTCCGCCGCGTTGGGGCAGAGATCGACCTTGTCGGGGATGCCGTCGTGATCGTTGTCGGGATCGGGACAGCCGTCCTCGTCTTCGAAGCCGTCGATGTCCTCGGGCTCGTTGCGGCACTTGTCCTCGGCGTCGGGGATGCCGTCGCCGTCGTCGTCGAGATCGGGGCAGCCGTCGTCGTCCTTGAAGCCGTCGAAGTCTTCCGGCGCGTCGCGGCACTTGTCCTTCGCGTCGGGGATCCCGTCGCCGTCGTTGTCGGGATCGGGGCAGCCGTCGTCGTCCTGAAAGCCGTCCCTGTCCTCGGCCACGTCGGGGCATTTGTCGTCGCGATCGAGGATGCCGTCGCCGTCGCGATCGTGGCCCGTCGGCGCGTAGCGCAGGCCGAGGTCGAAGCGAAAGCGCGGCGTGGTCAGGGCCTCGGCGCTGAGCGGGATCGGGCCGCCGCCGCCGAGCGAGAAGCCGAGATCGCCCGCGAGGAACGGCGTGGTCGACACCGACGCGATCCACTCGGCGGGCACCAGCGGCTGGCTCTGGCCGGGATCGCTGCCGAGCCTGGTGGGGCCTTGCTGCGCGAGCGTGAGCAGCGCGAACGCCTCGCCCGACACCGAGAGCAACCCGCCGGGGATCACCGCGTACGAGGCGCCGAGCGAGTAGTAAATCTGCGAGCCGACGACGGCGTTCGCGAGCTTGCTCTCGCCGCGGATCCGCGCGCCGACCTGGGCCGCGAGATCGAGCCGACCGAAGCGCTGATCGAAGGCGATCGACGGCACCGCCGTCATGGTCGAGCCGCCGGCGAAGACGCCGGGCGAGGCCGTGGGCGCCGCGAAATCGAGGCGGAGCGTGAGCGCCGGTCCGCGGAGCTCGCCGACGCGCGAGCGCGGGAGGATCGCGAACGCGCCGCCGAAGCGGAAGTCGCGCACCGCGCTGCGGAGGAGCTCGTCGTGGCTACCGGTGACGCCGCCGAGGCCCACGCCGCCCTGGTAGAGCGTGACCGGCGCCGCGAGCGTGAGCTCGAAGCGATCGCTGACGCCGAGCGAGCCCGTGAAGGTCGCGTCGATGACGTTGTCGAGCGCGTAAATCGTGGTCCCGGCGCGGCTCGGCGACGAGACGCCGAAGGCCACCGGCCGCGAGAGGTAGCTGATCGCGAGGCCGAACGAGGCGCGGCCCGCGGGCATGGTCATGGTCGGCGCGACCGAGAAGAACGGCCCGGTGCCCGGCGTCGCCCAGAGGTTGTCGGCGTCGACGCAGGTCGAGAGGCCGCTCTTCGGCCTGCAGGTCTGCGCGTCGACGTTCGCCGCGCCCGCGAGCAGCGCGGCGCCGGCGAGCCAGGCGGCGACGTACGCGCCCCGCCGCCGCGAGGGGACGGCCGGCTGGGAGGGCGCCTGGGGACGCGAATCCATCGCGCGGTGCTCTACACCCGCTGCGGGCGGGCTCGGAAGCTCATTCGTCCAGCGCGGAGAAACGCGCCCCGGACGCGACGATTTGCCTCGGCTCTTGCTCGCGGTGACGCGCCAACGTACGTCGCCGCCGCGCATGATCGACCCTCAGCATCCGCTCCTCCTCGGCTCTGCGTCGCCGCGTCGCCGCGAGATCCTCGCCACGCTCGGCCTGCCGGTGGTCGTCCTCCCGGCGGTCGTGGACGAGTCGGTTTTGCCGGGAGAAGAAGCCCTTCCGTACCTCGCGCGGATCGCCGCGCTGAAGCTCGCGGCGACGGGCGCGCGCCCCGAGGCCGCGCGCGCCGGGGCGATCCTCGTCGCCGACACCACGGTGATCCTCGACGCGCAGATCCTCGGCAAGCCGGCCGATGAAGCCGAGGCGCGCTCGATGCTGCGCGCCCTCTCGGGCCGCGCCCACCAGGTCTCGACGCGCTTCGCGATCAGCGGGCCCGACGCGCCGACCAGGGCGCTCCACGAGGAGACGGTGAGCACGCAGGTGGTGTTCCGCGCGCTCGACGAGTCGGAAATCGAAGGCTATGCGGCGACGGGCGAGGGCCTCGACAAGGCCGGCGGCTACGCGGTGCAAGGCCTGGGATCGTTCGCGGTCGCGCGCCTCGACGGCTCGTACGCCAACGTGGTCGGCCTGCCCGCGTGCGAGGTGGTGAGCGCGCTGCGGAAGCTCGGCTTGCTCGCGACGTTCCCGATCGCGGCGCGGCGCCCGGCGTGATCGTCGACGCGCAGGCCGGCGCGAGCGCGCCCTCGCGCAGCGACGCGCGGTGGATCGCGGCGCTCGCGCTCGAGGTCCGCCTCGCGGTGGTGATCTGGGCGGCGCTGCGCTTCCCGCCGACGGCCGATGGAACCTACTACCAGCGCATCGCCGAGCGGATCGCGCAGGGGCTTGGCTACACCTGGCTCTGGCCCGACGGCGCGGTCACCTTCGCCGCGCACTACCCGGTCGGCTATCCCGCGGCGATCGGCGCGATCTACGCCCTCGTGGGGCCGCATCCATGGGCCGCGATGGGGCTCAACGCCGCGCTCGGCGCGCTCGCCGCGTACGCCGCGCACCGCCTCGCCGCGCGCTCGGGATCGCGAACGATCGCCCTCGTCGCGGGGCTGCTCGTGGCGCTTCATCCGGGCCTCGTCGCCTACACGCCGGCGCTGATGACCGAGGGCGTGGTGGCCTCGCTCGTGGTCGTCGCCGCGGCCCTCGCCGCGTGGACGCGCGATCGCGTCGCGTCGCGCTGGATCGGCCTCACGCTGCTCGGCCTGGTGCTCGGCGCGGCCACGCTGGTGCGCCCGCAATCGCTGGTGCTCGCCCCGCTCTTCGCGGCGATCGCTGTCGAGGGCGATCTCCGCCGCCGCGCGATCGCCGCGGCCCTCGCCACGCTGGTCACGCTCGCGGTGTGCGCGCCGTGGACCGCGCGCAACTGCGTGCGAATGAAGCGCTGCGCTCTCGTGAGCGTCAACGGCGGGTGGAACCTGCTCATCGGCGCCGACGCGGCGTCGACGGGCGCGTGGTCGCCGGTGCAGGTCCCCGACGCGTGTCGCGAGGTCTACGACGAGGCCGAGAAAGATCGCTGCTTCGGCCACGCCGCGCAGGGGTACATCGCGGCGCACCCGCTCGCGTGGATCGCCCTCGCGCCGAAGAAGCTCGCGGCCACGTTCGACTACGCGGGCGCGGCGGGATGGTACCTCCACGCTTCGAACGCCGAGGCGTTTCCCGACGGCGCCAAGGTCGCGCTCGGCGTGGTCGAGACGCTGTTCGAGCGCGTCGTGCTGGTCCTCGCGCTCGCCGGAATGGCGCGTCGCCCCGAGGCGCGCGAGGCGCGTCGTCGCCGCCAAGCGCGCCTCGCCGTGGCGATCGTCGGGGTCGTCACCGCGCTCACGCCGGCCGCGTGGATCGCCTACGTCGCCCTCGTCGGCGTCGCGCTCCTCCGGGGTCGCGCGCTGGTCCGCGGCCCGGTCCTCTTCGCCGCGACGGCCGCCACGGTCGCCGCGACCATCGCCACGCACGCGGTGTTCTTCGGGGCCGGCCGCTACTCCCTCGTGGTGTTCCCCCTCGTCGCGGCGCTCGCCGCGCTGGCGTTCGCGCCCCCACACCCTGACTTGAAAGAGACGTCGCAGGCTCTTTGACAGGGCCGCGCCGGGCGGCCTATTCTGACCCGCGACTCGTTACCGATGGTGGCGGTGGTGGAGGAAAGACCGAGATGGCCCTGATCGAGACTGAAGAGGCTGCTCGCCGCCTGGCGCGCGCCATCGCGAGCGATCTCTCGCTCTACAACGAAGAGAAGATCGTGCAGGGCATCCAGACCGACGACCTCTTCGCCAAGCTCGCCGAGGAGATCGAAGAAGGCCGCGCCCTCTACAAAAGCCGCGTGCAGCCCGACCTCTACCAGAAGAATTTCTACGACCGCGCCCTCGTCGACATCCTGGTGAAGTCGAAGGGTCACATCAAATCGAAGATCTGGTAGCGCGGGCCGCGCGCTCGCGGAGCGTCGCCAGGCAGCGCGCGAGATCGTCCGGCAGCGGGCTCTCCCAGCGCACCGGCTTCCCCGTCGCGGGGTGCACGAAGCCGAGCACCCGCGCGTGCAGCGCCTGGCGCCCGAGCGCCGCGCCGGCCGCGCGGAGCGTCGGATCGTGCGGCATGCGGCCGTAGAGCGGGTCGCCCAGGATCGGCGTGCCCCCGCGCTCGGCGAGGTGCACGCGGATCTGGTGGGTGCGCCCCGTCTCGAGCCGACACGACACCAGCGTGGCCTGGCCCAGCGGCTCCTCCACGCGCACGTGGGTCACCGCGACCTTGCCGGTGTCGGTGAGCGACGTGAACCGCAGCCGCTCGCTCCGGTGCCGCCCGTAGAGCGTGCTGATCGTCGCGTCCTTCGCCGGACCGACGACGATCGCCCAGTATTCGCGCTCGATCGCGTGCTTCGCGAACAGCGCCTTCAAGGCCTCGCGCGTCCGCGCGTCTTTCGCGATCACCAGCAGCCCGCTGGTCCCCTTGTCGATGCGATGCACGATCCCGGGCCGCAGGTGCCCCGCCGGATCGCGCGCGTCGATCGGCGCGCGATCGAAGCCGCCGCGCGCGAGCAAGCCGTTCACCAGCGTGCCCGTCGCGTGGCCGCGCGCGGGGTGCACCACCAGGCCCGCGGGCTTGTCGACGACGATCAGGTGCGCGTCCTCGTGGACCACGCGGAACACCACCGACGCGTCAGGCTCCGCCGTCGTCGCGGGCGGCGGCTCGGGCTCCACCGTGATCTGCGCGCCCGCCGCGACCTTCGCCGCCACGCGCCCCGGGACGCCGTCCACGAGCACCCGCCCGTGCTCGATCCAGCGCTGCACCTCGGCCCGCGAGGCCGTCTCGCCGGCGCGCTCCAGGAGCTTCACCACCAGCTTGTCGAGCCGTGAGCGAGGATCCTTCGGCGCGGCCTCGAACACCCTCGCCGCGCTCACGCGATCTTGATCCTGCGCAAAGGGATCAATAATCCGTTTCGCCGTCGTCTTCTTCTTCGCCGGAGCCGAGCTCCGGGTTCGCCGCCACGTGCGACTCCAGATCATCGAGCCGCTGCGACTCGTTCAGCGCGAGGAGGCCCGACTGCTCGCACAGGTAGAGATCGAACGCCGTGTAGCGCACGTAGGCGCGCACGTTGGTGTCCTCGTTCTCGAGGCCGATGATCGGCAGCTCGCCGTCGCGGCGCGCCTCGCCGAGGTAGAGCGCGTTCCACGGCTGACCGGGCAGGCCCGGCAGGCGCACGACCTTCGAGCGGATCCGGGAGTCCGTCCACCCGAGCTCGGTCTTGGCCTCGGCCAGCTTGCGCACGCTGGTGATGCGCGGGCGCGGGGCCTTCGGATCGGCGCCGAAGCGCCCCCGCCCCTGGAAGCGTTTTCCCAGGGTAATGAAAGTGAAATCGAAGCCGAGGAAGGTTCGCAGCGAGGGCGGCAGCTCCACCATCAGCTTCGACTCGAGGTGGTCGAGGGCCATCGACGACGCGCCGACGGCCTCGGTCGCGGTGGGTCGCTTCTTCAACCGCTCGATGACCCGCTTGACGAGGTCTGCCTCGTCGTTGCGCGTGCGCTTGATAACCGGGTCACGTTGGTTGGATGCCATGTCCTCAACACCGCCGACGCGGCTGCTCCTCGTTCTTGGCTGGGCGTCGTCTGCGCTCCCCGGCGTTCGGGTCGGGCTCCCAAGCTTTCACACTGTCCCGTGGCCCACCGTCAAGGCGTTTTTTCGATTCCGGCTCCCGCCGGTGCCTCGGAGGCGTCCCCATTCGCGGCGAGCGAGGGGTTTCGTGCTCGTAGCAGAGCGAGGGCGATGAAGCCCACCGCAACCGCGAACCACAGGGTCGCGAAGCGCACGAGCAGCATCGCCGCGGTCGCCGTCGCCGCGCCGATCCCGGCGAGGCCGGCCATCTGACCCTTCAGCAGCCCGTCGGTCACGCCGAGGCCGCCCGGGACCGGGACCAGGGCCCCCGCGAGCGTCGCCGTCGCGTAAATGAAGGCCGTCGTCGTCAGCGGCGGGTGCTCGTCGAAGCCCTTCAAGATCACCCAGAGCGCGATCCCTTCGAGCGACCAGGCCGCGATCGAGAGCAGCGTCGGCCAGATCAGGCGGCGCGGCGTGGTCAGCTCGCGGAGCTGGAGCAGGGCCACCTCGATCTTCCAGGCGATGCGCGTGAAGGCCTTCCCGAGCCGGCCCGGGAGCCGCGACAGCAGCGTCAGGAGCCACGTGGAGAGCGCCGGCGACGACACGAACGCCAGCAGCGCCACCACCGCGCCCGCGCCCGCCGAGGCCCAGACCACGCCGCCAGGCAAGCTCAGGCTCCCGACGGCGATCAGGGTGATCACCCCGATCAGATCCGTGACCCGCTCGGCCACGACGATCGGCGCGGTGCGCTCGACCGGTACCCCACGGATCTCCTTCAAAATAAGCGATTTGAAGACCTCGCCGACCTTGCCTGGGGTCACCGTGAGCACGAAGCCGGAGAGGAAGATCAGCAGGCTCTCGCCCTTGGGCACCCCGCGGATCTCGAGCACGCCGAGGTAGTACTCCCACTTCAGAAAGCGGATCAGGTAGTTCGAGAACGCCAGGGCGCAGGCCGCGGCGAACGTCCACCAGGCGAAGTCGCCGAACCGGGACGCGATCAGGCCGACCCCGCTGTAGAGCACGAAAGCGCCGTACACGGCGACGCCGAAGAGCATCGCCCCGATCAGGCGGCGGACCATCTTGCTCACGAGCGCGGCCCGGGCCGTCGCGCCCGCAGCGCGCGCACGACGAGGAAGGCCACCGCGAGCGCGGCGACGAAGCCGCCCGCGAGCCAGATCGCCCACCACGGCGCGGGCCAGTGGCCTCGGGCGAGGTCGACGCTCGGGGCGAGGAGGAGCAGGTGCACCCGCGGTCCGATACACGCGAGGCCTGCTCAGGGCAACCAATCGCGCCATCGGGCGATCGTCAATCGGCGCACGGTCCCGGTCGGCGCGACGCACGCTCGCGCGTCAATCCCGCGCGCAGATTTTCGGGTCGCCAAGCGATCCAAGGCTTTCTATCGGGCTTGGAATTTGCTCTGCTGAGTCGGCTCGCTGCACCGCGTGGCAGAGTCCCTCCGGGACGGCCGCGGGCTTTCTTCAACGTCGCGCGGGCGACGTGCCGCTTCCCTGGGCCACCGCGTGGCCGACTCGAGAGGTTTCACCCGATGCTGTTCCCGTCCTCCACCCGTCGCGGGCTCCTCGCGCGGCTTCGAAGCAATGTCTTCGTGGTCTCGGTCGTCGCGCTCGGCGCGGTCTCCACCTTCGCTGCGTGCGGGCGATCGAACCTCGACGACATCAACGACGACGGCCTCGGCGGAGGCGGCGTCGGCGGCACCCCGACCACCGGCTCGCTCACGACGGGCTCGCTCAGCAGCGGCTCGCTCAGCAGCGGCTCGCTCACCACCGGCTCGCTCAGCAGCGGCTCGTTGAGCAGCGGCTCGCAGACCACCGGCTCGCTCAGCAGCGGCTCGCAGACCACGGGCTCGCTCAGCAGCGGCTCGCTCAGCAGCGGCTCGCAGACCACCGGATCGCTCAGCAGCGGCTCGCTCAGCACCAGCGCCTCGACCGGCGGGATGATGTGTTTCACCGCCGCCGACTGCAACGACGGCGACAACTGCACCTCCGACATTTGCTCCGGCGGCGTCTGCTCGCACCCGCCGCGCGACGACGACAACGACGGCCACCTCCCCGTCGGCTGCAACGTCAACGGCCAGACCGGCGACGACTGCAACGATCTCAACCCCAACGTCTTCGCCGGTCACCCCGAGGACTGCACCGACGGCGCCGACAACGACTGCAACGGCGTCGCCGACTGCTTCGACCCGGCCTGCAAGAACGCCCCGAAATGCGGGTGCGTGCCGAAGCCCAACGGCGAGAACTGCAGCAACGGCAAGGACGACGACTGCGACGGCAAGGTCGACTGCAACGATCCCGACTGCGTCGGCACCCCGGCCTGCGGCTGCGCGCCGTCCGAGAGCGGCAAATGCGTGAACGGCTTCGACGACGACTGCGACGGCCAGATCGACTGCGCCGACTCCGACTGCGTCAACGATCCCGTGTGCACCTGCTCGGGCAACCCCGAGTTCTGCGGTGACGGCACCGACAACAACTGCAACGGGCTCATCGACTGCGCCGATCCGCAGTGCGCCGGCACCGGCGCGTGTAAATGCGTTCCCCCCGGCTTCCCCGAGGTCTGCAACGACGGCATCGACGACGACTGCGACGGGCTCGCCGACTGCGCCGATCCCGACTGCCTGCTCTCCGCGGCCTGCTCGCAGTGCATGGCCGAGATCTGCAACGACGGCATCGACAACAGCTGCGACGGGAAGATCGACTGCGCCGATCCGGCCTGCTTCTTCGCCCCCAACTGCAAGCCGGTCGCCGAGATCTGCAACAACAACAAGGACGACGACAACGACGGGAAGATCGACTGCCAGGACAGCGACTGCGCCAAC
>JBDTXR010000139.1:0-19589 GCA_040006075.1 Byssovorax sp.
AGCGTGCACGTGCACGTGGACGTGCACGAAGGACGAAAGACGAGGACCAGGACCAGGACGAAAGACGAGGACGAGGACGACGGCCGAAAGGCCTCTCCTCAGCTCGCGATCGCCGGCGCCACCACCGGCTCCGGCTCGTGGGCCAGGCTCTCCATCAGCTCCTTGAACTCCGCGTGCTCGTAGCCTCCGCTCAGGATCACCACGAGCTGCTTCCGGAGCATCGGGGACGCCAGCGAGAAGCGGAAGATGTGCTGGCGATCCTTGGTCTCGATGATCTTGTACCAGTTGGTGATCACCTGGTTCAGCTTGCTCAGCGGGCGGCGGATCTTCTCCTCGTACGGTCGGAGCGCGGCGGCCGAGACATCGCCCTTGTGCAGGCCCTCGGAGATCGCGGTGGCGGCGAAGTCGGCCCCTCGCATCGCGAAGCTGACGCCGGCCGAGAAGATGGGATCGATGAACATCGACGCGTCGCCGATCATCAGGAAGCCGTCGCCGACGAAGCTGTCGGCGAGGTACGAGATGGCCGGGATGTGCTTGAGCTTGAAGGTCTGCTTCGCGCCCGCGAGCCACTCCTGCGCGGCCGAGCTGCCGGCGATCGCCTTGTCGAAGAGCTCTTTCGGGTTGAGCCCGCTCTTCTGCACGTACGACGCGTCGAGGACCACGCCGACGCTGAGCGTGTCGCCGCGGAGAGGGATGAACCAGATCCACCCTCCGTTCGTGGTGTGGATGTCGGTCATCACCGAGCCGTCGTCGGCCACGCGGCGCTTCGCGCCCTCGTAGTGCGTGTAGTACGAGACCTTCTTCAGCTCGGGGTTGGCGTAGCGACGACCGAGCTTCATCCCGAGCAGGGTGCGTCGGCCGCTGGCGTCGACGACGACCTGGCAGCGGATCTCCCGGCGCTCGCCGTTCTCGTCGGTGTAGCGCACGCCCACGGCCTTCTCGCCCTCGAAGATCACGTCGTCGACGGCGCAGCCCTCGCGCGCGTCCACGCCCTTGTCGCGCGCGTTGTCGAGGAGCATGTGGTCGAAGTGGCCACGATCGACGTGGTACGAGTACGGCTTGACGAAGAACTCGGGGAACTCGTCGGTGCGGATGTCGTACTCGAACGTGCCGCTGGTGTCCTCGATCCGGAAGCGAACGCCGCGCTTGAGCGGGTAGCCCATGGTCTCGATCGGGAGCCGCACGCCGATGCGCTCCCAGATGTCCCAGGTCGACGGCAAGAGGCCTTCGCCGATCATGAAGCGCGGGAATCGGTCTTTCTCGAGCAGGATCACCTTGTGACCCTTGAGCGCCAGAAACGTGGCGCAGGTGCTCCCGGCAGGCCCTCCGCCCATCACCACGATCTCAGTCGATTCCACCATCGTCATTCGTTTGAGCCCCAACTAATTCGAGGTTTTCGCACAATAGCGAGCTGCCATGGTGCGCGGACCTCCACGACGCGTCAATCGTCCGCGTGTGGTCGATCTCCCAATTTGGTGGTCTGGCCTCCTTGCTTTACGCGGGCCCCTCGCTCGTGCTGAAGTGCGCGATCGATGACGAACGGCGGGGTCGGGATCATGAAGCTACGGAGGCTGCTTCCCTTCAGCGGGCTGCTCTTGCTGGTGCTCTGGAGCGTCGCGGTGCGGAGCTCCAGGTCGTCGCTCCTCCCGGGGCCGTGGGCGGTGGGGCGCGGCCTCGTCGAGCTGGCCTCGCGCGGGCTGCTCTTTCGCTACCTCGTGGCCTCGCTCTTCCGCGTCACCTGGGGCTACTTCGGCGCGGTCGCGCTGGCGATCCCGGTGGGCGTGGCGCTCGGCTGGTACGGGCGCGTCGATCGGATGCTGAGCCCGCTCTTTCAGCTGCTCCGGCCCATCTCGCCGCTGGCGTGGATCCCTCTCGCCATCCTCTGGTTCGGCGTCGGCGACACGCCGGCGATCTTCATCATCTTCCTCGGCTCGTTCTTTCCCATGGTCCTCACCACCGCCGCCGCGGTCCGGAACATCTCCACCGTGCACATCAACGTCGCGCGGAATTTCGGCCTCAGCCCCGCCGATGTCCTGCGCAAGCTCATCCTCCCGGCCATCTTGCCCAAGCTCATCGTCGGGCTCCGGCTCTCGCTCGGCATCGCCTGGCTGGTGGTCGTGGCGGCCGAGATGATCGCCGTGAACTCCGGCCTGGGCTTCCTGATCATCGACGCTCGCAACGCCGGCAATCGCTACGATCTGGTCATCGCCGGCATGGTGATGATCGGCTCGACGGGCCTTTTGCTCGACATCGGGATGCGCCGCTTGGAGCGGCTCCGGCGGCTGCGCTGGGGCTACGCGCAGACGGCGAAGGGGGGCTCATGAGCGCCGCGCAAAAGGCGGCCGAGGCCGGGTCTCCGGTCCGATCGAAGCTCACGGTGCGCGAGGTCTCGAAGACCTTCCGCGCCGACGGGAAAGAGGTCCGGGTCCTGGAGAAGGTGAGCCTCGACATCCACGAGGGCGAGTTCATCTGCCTGCTCGGGCCTTCGGGGTGCGGCAAATCCACGCTGCTCAACATCATGGGCGGCTTCCTCAAGCCCACCAGCGGCGAGGTCCGCGTCGACGGCGAGGTGGTGACGAAGGCCGATCCGCGGCGGATCTTCGTGTTCCAGGAGCGCGGGGTCTTCCCCTGGCTCACCGTCGCCAACAACATCGCCTTTGGCCTGGGCAAGCTGCCGTATGCCGAGCGCGAGGAGCGGGTGGCCCACTACGTCGATCTCGTGGGGCTGAAGGGCTTCGAGCAGTCCTATCCTGACGAGCTCTCGGGCGGCATGAAGCAGCGCGTGGAGGTGGCCCGCGCCCTCGCGGTCAACCCCGACGTGCTCTATCTCGACGAGCCGTTCGGCGCCCTCGACTCCATCACCCGCCTCACGCTCCGCGCGGAGATCCTCCGGATCTGGGCCGCCGAGAAGAAGACCATCGTCTTCGTGACCCACGACATCGAGGAGTCGATCCAGCTCGCCGATCGGGTCGTGGTGATGAGCGCGCGCCCCGCCGAGATCCGCCGCATCGTGCCGATTGACATCCCCCACCCGCGCGATCTCGGATCGCCGCGCTACAGCGCCCTCCGCGAGGTGATCTTCGACGAGCTCGGGCTCGCCCACAAGATCTGAGCCGGCCATGGACGACCTCGCCAAGCGCCGCCGTCAGATCGAGTCGATCGTCTTGCCGATCCTCGCCGCAGCGTTGCTGATCTTCGTGTGGCACGAGGCGGTGACGCTGACGGGGACCAAGATCATGCCCGCGCCCCTGGCGGTGTGGAAGGGCGCGATCGAGCTTGGCCGCAAGGGGATCTTGCTCCCGTACATCCGCGACTCGCTCCTGCGCGTGGGCACGGGCTTCACCCTCGCGGCGCTGGTCGGTATCCCGCTCGGGCTCGCGGTGGGCCTCTATCGGCCGCTCGAGCAGGCGCTGAACCCGGTGATCCAGATCCTCCGGCCGATAAGCCCCCTGGCGTGGATCCCGGTGGCGATCGTGATCTTCGGCATTCACCCGGCAGCGGCCGTGTCGCTGATCTTCCTGGCCTCGCTCTTCCCGATCGTCGTCTCGTCGGCCAACGCGGTGCGGAGCGTGCCGCCGATGTTCCTGCAGGCCGGGGAGAACTTTGGCCTCTCGCGCCCGGCGCTCTTCGCCCGGGTGATCTTGCCGGCGGCCCTGCCCGAGCTGATCACCGGCCTTCGAATCGCCTTCGGCGTGGCCTGGATCGTGGTCGTCGCGGCCGAGATGGTGGCCGTCGACTCGGGCCTTGGGTATCTGATCGTCGACTCCCGCAACGCCGGCAAACGCTACGATCTCGTGGTGGCGGGCATGCTTTTGATTGGCATCATCGGCCTTTTGCTCGACGGCCTGTTCCGCGCCGTCGAGAAGATGCGGTGGCTCCGCTGGGGCTTCCGCGCGGACTCTTGAGAGAGAAAAATGAAGGACATCAAGCGCATCCTCCTGTTGCTCACGGCGTGGGTCGCGGCCATCACCGGCCTCCACGCCTGGCTGAACGTCGACTGGAAGTCGATCTTCAACGAGTACTTGCCGGAGGATGAGCGCAAGCTCAACGTCGCGTACATCCCGGTGACATGACACCTCGCCTGCCCGGTGACTGACTATATTTCCCGCCATTCGCGCGAGGGAAACATCTTTCAACCGAAGATGTTTCAAGGCTTCCCGGAGATCAAGGAAGCGCTGATCGCGAACAAGATGCAGGCGGGGTTCATAGTCGCACCGATGGCGATAGCCTTGCGGTCGCAGGGCGTGCCCATCCGGATCGTGTATCTAGGCCACCGCTACGGTAGCGCGGTGGTGGTGCGCAAGGACGGCGACGTGAAGACGCCGGCCGATCTGCGCGGCAAGACCATCGCCATCCCGAGCCGGTTCTCGGACGAGCGGCTGATCGTGATCAAGGTGCTGAAAGAGTTCGGCATGACGACGGCCGACGTGAAGCTGGTCGAGATGTCCCCGCCCGACGTGGCCGGCGCCCTCGCGGCGAAGGCCATCGACGCCTTCTCCATGGGCGAGCCCTACCCGTCGCAGGCCGAGATGGGCGGCTTCGGCCGCGTGCTCTTCCAGGCCAGCGACTACTGGCCTGATTACATGTCGTGCGTGCTGGTGGTGCGGCAAGACGTGATCGATCGCTACCCGCACAAGGTGCAAATCCTGGTCGACGGCGTGGCCCGCTCCGGCCTTTGGCTCGACGAGGGCATCCCCCACCGCGAGCACGCGGCCGACTTCGTGGGCCGCTATTACTTCCGCCAGCCCCCGGCGCTGCTCCGCTGGGCGCTCACCCACCCACCCACCCGCGTCATCTACAGCCGCCTCACCCCGCGCAAAGAAGACTTCGACATGGTCCGCGACCTGATGATGTCGACCGGCGTCCTCGACAAGAAGATCGAATTCGAAGAGTACGTCGACACCCGCTTCGCAGAGACCGCCGACTTCCAGACCCCCTGGTTCTTCGAGCCCGGCGAGGATCAGGCCGAGTAGCGCCGCAGCGCACGGAACGGAAAGAGAATTAACGCAAAGGCGTTGAATTCCGGATCTGCCCGCGGTCAGCGCCAGAACGCCATGGTGTAGAACCAGGCGTGAGTCGACGGAGCGTGGCGGAGCGAGAACAGCGCAGAGACCACGATTTGCAGGGCGAAGATCTGGGCAAAGACGCGCAGAGGGTGCATGCCAACCGGGGCGCCGATGCGCTCGACGACGTAGCGGCGCGCCGCCTCGAAGAGGTTTGCAGGAGGCGTGATCTTCGGCAAGAGGCGCTTCTTCGGCGTGGCGGCGGCGGCGCGCTCGGCGCGGATTTCGAGGAGCAGGTTGCCCGCGCAGAGCGCGCCGTACGATCCCCAGAAGAGGAGCTGCTGCGGATTGGCGTACATCGCCTTCCAGAAGGGCTCGCTCAATTGCACCTTCCAGCTGTCGTTCCAGATGTGGAGGAACCACGTGGTGACGAAGACGGCGGTGATGGCCATCAGCTTGGCCAGGGTGTCACTCCGCTTTCGAAAGCTGAAGTACACCGGCATGAACACGATCTTGAGCATGATGTCCTTCCAGTAGATGTTCGCGCGCCGCCAGAAATCGAGCGGGCTGTGGGCGAAGGCAAACCACCGGTAAGGCTCGGGCAGATCGTACCCGAAGAGGTGCATGATCCCGACGAAGACGTGGATCCGCGACGAGACGCTGAGGTAGAGCGTGTAGACGAGCGCGAGGTGCTCGAGCACGCCGAGCGCCGAGAGCGGATGCTGCCTGGGCGAGGTGATCCAGCGGACGTGGTCGTGGGTGAAGGTCCACACCGTGTACTGGAGCGCTCCGCGGGCGATCCAGCGCATTCCCTGCTGCGCCACCACGTTGATGTCGCGCTGGTAGAAGCTCTGCCCGAGCTTCTGGAAGTCGACGGTTTGCAGCTTGAAGCCCGGCATCATGAAGAAGTACCGGACGAAGTCGTGCAGGCTGGGCTTGCCCTTGAAATACCTCGCTTCGTAGAGGTACGGGAAGATGCGGAAGCTGAAGGCGCTGCCGAAGACGGCGAAGAAGCCCACCGGCGGGCGCGCGATCCCCTTGCCGAACGCGCCCCACCCGATGAAGACGCCGAACACCACCGCCACGCCGAGGACCCGGAGCCAGTACGGTACCGGGGCCGCGAAGATGGCGTAAATCAACAGGCCGACAACCACCGTGAGGGCCACGGCGACGAGCGCCACCTTGAGGCCGGCGATCTCGGCCGTGAACACCACGGTGCCAATCAGCGAGAAGGCGAACCAGAAGGGCTCCTTGGCGCGGAAAGGGAGCCAGTAGTGGATGCAGAACCCGATCAGCGTGACGACGAAGAGCGAGACGTAGGTCTTCTCCAGGAAGTACGCGAGGGCGGTGAACCCGACGAGCTGGGCCACGAGCAGGGCAAAGCGCTTCGGATCGGTCTGCGCGCGCTCCTCCTTGGTGGGGGCCTTCTTCGGCGCGGGCTTCGGGGCCGCGGCGGGCGGCGCGGCGGTGGCAGCCTGACTCATAGACCGAGCCCCTTGGCGATGAGGTTGCGCTGGATCTCCGAGGTGCCGGAGTACAGGGTGCTGCCGATGGCGTCGCGGAGATCGCGCTCGATCTCCTGCTCGGTCATGTAGCCGTAGCCGCCGAAGACCTGGACGGCGTCGAGGCACGTTTGCACGTACGACTCGGAGACGAAGAGCTTGGCGATGGCCGAGTCGGTCGTCGTGGGTTTGCCCTGCTCCTTGAGCGCGCCAATCTTGTAGATCAGCGGGCGACAGGCCTCGAGGCGGACCTTCATGCCCACGATCAGGCTCTGCACCTGCTGGAACTTGCCAATGGCCTGACCGAACTGCTTGCGACCGCGGGCGTGCTCGATGCACGCCTCCAGGATCCGCCGCATGGTGCCGAGCACGCAGGCGAAGATGCAGCCGCGCTCCCACTCCATGGAGCACTCGAAGACCTCGACGCCGCGGCCTTCGCGGCCGAGCCGGTTCTCGATCGGCACCTTGCAGTCCTCGAAGATCACCTCGGCCATCGGCGAGGTGCGGAGCCCCATCTTCTCCAGCTTCTTGCCGACCGTGAGGCCCGGGGTGCTCCTGTCGATGATGAACCCGGTGACGCCCATGGCGCCGAGGGCCGGGTTGATCGTGGCGTAGGCGACGAACATGTCGGCCACCGGGGCGTTGGTGACGAAGGTCTTGGTGCCGTTGAGCACGTAGCAATCGCCTTGTTTCTCCGCGCGGGTGCGCAGGGAGAAGATGTCGGAGCCCGAGCCCGGCTCGCTCGCGCCGTTGGCTCCGACCAGCGTGCCGTCCGAGAGCGGACCGAGCCAGCGCTGCTTCTGGGCGGGCGTGCCGTACACGAGGATGGGAATCGACGTGGTCCAGAGGTGGGCGTTGAGCGAGAAGAGCAGGCCGAGATCGCGCGCTCCGTAGCCGAGGCCCTCCATGACCGCGATCAGGTCGGAGATGCCTAGCCCCATGCCGCCGTGCTCTTCGGGGATGGCCATGCGGAGGAGGCCGAACGACGCGCACGCTTGCCAGAGCGAGCGGTCGAAATGCTCTTCCCGATCGCGCTCGCGCATGTTCGCGGCGAGGGCGCCGCGGGCGAACTTGATGGCCTCCTTCTGGAGCTCCTGTTGTTGCTCGCTGAGCTCGAAGTTCATCACGCCCACTTGTACATGGTGTCGACCGCGCCATGCGACGGCGAGAGCGCCGCCGCCCGAAACGAAGCACGGTAGCCCTCGGCCGCGGGGATTGTCAACGCGTGGGCCGGCCCTTCCGCGATTGTTCAGTGATCGTTCGGTGATCGTTCAGAGCCCGCGCCGACGTCTCGAAATGCTGGCCCCCGGCAGGGTCGCCGTCTTACTCTGCGACCATGAGCGAGCTCCGCGGTTTCGTGCGCAATTTCATCCTTGAAGAGTGCCTCGCCGGCGAGGCTCCCGAGAACCTCCTGGACGACACCCCGCTGAAATCGAGCGGGATCCTCGACTCGATGACCACGCTGAAGCTGGTCAACGCCATCGAGAAAGAGGTCGGCTTCGAGATCGAGGCGCACGAGGTGACGGACGAGAACTTCACCTCGGTCGACACCATCGTGGGCTTCATCGAAGAGCGAGCCGCGAAGTGATCCACCTCGCGGCCTACCTCGAGGCCAGCGCCGCAAGGGTTCCAGATCGAGTCGCCGTCGTCGGCCCTGACGGCGAGGCGCTGACGTACCGCGAGCTCCACGCTCGCGCGGCCCGCGTGGCCGGGTTTCTCCGCGCGCGGGGCGTGGCGCCGGGCGATCGGGTCGCGCTGCTCTTGCCGAAGAGCGTGGCCTCGGTGACGGTGATCTTCGGCGCGCTCCTCGCGCGCGCGGTCTACGTGCCGATCGACTGGTCGGGCCCCCCGGAGCGCAACGGGACGATCCTCACCGACAGCGGCGCGGCGGTCGTCTTCGGTCACCCGAAGCCGCTCGCGGCGCTGTCGCCGGCCGACGCGGCGCGGCCCGCGACGACGGTGGTGGTCGGCGGCGAGGCCGAGGGCGCGCAGCTCGCGTGGGCCGAGGCGCTGGCGCACGCGCCTCTCGACGAGGGCGCGGCGGGGCGCTCGCTCGACGAGGTCGCGTACCTCCTGTTCACGTCGGGATCGACGGGCGTTCCCAAGGGCGTGACGCTCACCCACGAGAACGCGTCGAGCTTCGTGGAGTGGTGCACCGACACCTTCCATCCGACCGAGCACGATCGCTTCTCGAGCCACGCGCCCTTCCAGTTCGATCTCTCGGTGCTCGACATTTACCTGCCGATCAAGCACGGCGCGGCGCTGTACCTGGTGTCGGAAGAGCTCGGGCAGAACCCGAAGAAGCTCGGGCGGTTCATCCACGATCAGCGGCTGACGGTGTGGTACTCGGCGCCGTCGATCCTGGGCCTGCTCGCCGAGCTGGGCGGGCTCGAGGCCCTCGGCAAGAACGAGCTGCGCCTGGTGCTCTTCGCCGGCGAGGTGTTCCCGGTGAAGCGCCTGCGTCGGCTCACCGAGCTCTGGCCGCACCCGGCGTACTTCAACCTCTACGGCCCGACCGAGACCAACGTCTGCACCTTCGCGCCGGTGCCGCTGCCCGTCCCCGAGGAGCGCACCGAGCCGTACCCGATCGGCCCCGCGTGCGCGCACTGCGACGCGCTGGTGCTCGACAACGACGGGATCGAGGTCGAAGCCGGCGCGGAGGGGCTGCTCTACATCGCGGGCCCCTCGGTGTTCCGCGCCTACTGGGGGAGGCCCGATCTCACCGAGCCGCGCTTCATTTCCCGGCACGAGAAGCGCTGGTACAACACCGGCGACGTGGTGCGGCTCGATCCCGAGCTGGGCTACGTGTACCTCGGTCGACGCGATCGGATGGTGAAGCGGCGCGGCTACCGGATCGAGCTCGACGAGATCGAGCGCGGCCTCCACACCGCCGAGAAGGTGCGCGAGGTCGCGGTGATCGCCGCGGCCGACGCCGACGCCGGCGTGAAGATCGCGGCGTTCGTGGCCATGCGCGCGGGCGAGCGCGGATCGGTGATCGAGATGAAGCAGCTCGCGGCGCGCGCGCTGCCGGCGTCGATGAGCCCCGACGTCTTCGTCTTCGTCGAGGCGTTGCCGCGGACGCCGACCGACAAGGTCGACTACCAGGCGCTGGTGCGGGCCTTCGCCGCGCGGACCTGAGCCCGCCGCGCCGCGCGCGGCTCAGTGCTTGTGCTGGTGATGGAGATCGGGCCCGTGCTCGTGCGAGTGGGCGCGATCGTCGTGGCGGTGCGGGTGGCTGTGCTCGCCGTCGAACGGCGGATCGTGCCGGTGATCGTGGTGCGCGTCGTCGTGGCGGTGGGCGTGCTCGTGCTCCATCGCCGCGTGACGATGCCGGTGGCGATGCCGCTCCGCGACGTGGAGGTACACGCCCGCGGCGAAGAGCACCCCCGCGAGCCCCGTGGTGACGCCGAGCTGCCGATCGCCGATCGCCCAGGCCACGAGGACGCCGACGAACGGGCCGACCGCGAAGATGGAGCCGGTGCGGCCGGCGCCGAGGTGCCTTTGCGCGCGCAGGTAGAGGCGGAGGCTCAATCCATAGCCGACCGCGCCCAGGGCCAGCAGAGCGAGGGTATGAGCCCAGGTGGGCCGCGCTTCGCCGAGGAGCCGTGAGACGAGCAGCGACAGGCCTGCTCCGACTCCGGCCTTGGCGAGCACGATCTTGCGTGGATCCAGGTCCGAGAGGGGCCGAGTGAGGGTGTTGTCGAGGGCCCATGCCAGCGTGGCCAGCGCGACAGCCAGGGCCCCGAGACTCGATGTCTGCCCGGCTCCCCCCTGGCCGACCACGAGGAGCGCGCTCCCTCCCGCGACCAGGGCGACGGCGAGGATCACCCGCGCTCCCATGGCCTCTCGGTACACAATCCAGCCAAGGATCACGGTGAAGATCGCCTCGAGGTTGAGCAGGAGCGAGGCCGTCGTGGCCGAGGTGCGCTGGAGGCCCCAGGCCAGCAGCGTGGGCGCGAGCGCGGCGCCGAGGATCGCCACCAGGAGCACGCGGGGCGCGTGGCGGGCGCGCGGCGGCGGCTCGCGCGCGGAGGCCCGCGAGCCGACGAGCGAGACGCCGGCCGCGCCGAGGTAGAGCAGCGCGGCCGTGACGAACGGGCCCGCAGAGGCGCCGGCGATCTTCACCAGCGGCGCGGTGATCCCGAAGCTGACGGCCGCGAGGATCGCCAGCCACGCGCCGCCGCGGATCGGGGAACGCGGAGTGGTCACGACGCGGCTCGGGGCGATCAGCCGGAGGAGATCTTCACGATCATCGCCGAGGTCGCGAGGTCTTCCTGGATCAGCGCGAGGAGCGGGCGCAGCGCCGCGGTCATCGCCGCGGGATCGTCGCCGCAGCCGGCGATCCTGGTGAGGCTGTGCACGACCGCGTCGGTGAACGGCGGCGTGCTCGGATCGGGGAAGCGGCCGGGATCGGCGAATTTCGCCTCGTCTTCGCCGGGGAACGCGGCGGTGACCGTGGCGTCGAGCACCGCGACGGCGAGGGCGCGGTTGACCTCGGCGCGGGCGATCTCGGTGCGCGCGAGGATCATCGCCACCACGCTGGCCTCGTGGTGGAGCGCGGTGACGACGGCGCTGCCGATCGCCTGGTTCCAGCGGGCGATCTCCGTGGCGCGGCTGGCCTCGTAGCCGCCCGGAGGCGCGTCGGAGATCGGGACGACGCTGGCCAGCATCTCGGCCGAGCTCTCGTCGATGACCACGCGCCGGAGGGTGATCAGATCGTGCGCGCGGAGGAAGCCGATCAGGAGGCGCGCCGACGAGTCGCGCACCGTCGGCGCGACGAACGCGCCCATGGCCGAGGGCGGCGTGCCCGCGGGCATGAGCAGCGATTGAATCGATCGGATCTGGCTCGATCCGCGGCGGCGCGGGGGGACGCCGTACCCCGCGTGCGGCGGGAGCGGCGACGACGACGAGAGCGGCGCCGGCATCTGGGAGGGCGAGAGCGAGCGGGGCGGGGCCGACGCGCGCGACGAGGGCACGCCGCTCCCCGAAGGCGTCATCGGGCGCGGCGGAGGCTGCGTGCCCGGGGGAAGCGGGGGCACCGATCCGGTGCTCGAGGCGCGGCGGAGCTCGTCCGAAAGGGTCGGATCACCGACGACGTGGAGCGCCGCCAGCTCGACCGCGCGGGCCGGGGGGATATCGCCGGGGTAGCGCGCGAGGAGCTGCGCGTTGAGCTGGGTCTCGGCCCCGATCAGGCGCTGGTGCTCGGGGGCCTCGCGCAGGAGGCCGATGGCCACGGTGGCGCAGCGATCGGCCGCCGCATCGGCGCTGGGCTGCCGCTGCGCTTCGCTGAAATGGATCGTGAGCTTGCCGCGCACCTTGACGCCGTTCTGCGTCGCCGCGGTGATCACCCGGGTCACGATCTCGATGTCGGCAGCATCTCGTCCGAAGGGCCAGAAGGGCATCTCGTCTCCCCGCGGAGCATTGTGGATCAAGCCGCTCGATCCGGGCGAGATCTTCGTTGAAGATGAGGTGGCTCGGCCGGGCTCGTGGGGTTTGCCGGTCCCCGTCGCAGGCGTCAACCGCGCGGCACAACCGAGACGTAGCGGTTGCCGCGCTCGTGGTAGCGCCAGGGCTTTTTCGCCCAGGATCCCGCGTAATCCACGTTGATCCGTGGGGATTGTCCCACCGCGCCGCGCGGGCCGGGCGCGAGGTGGAGCGGTCCCGCGCAGAGGTCCTGGCCGTACGCCGATTGGTCGAGGCCGAACGCCGCGCAGAGCTTGCCGGGGCCGTTGCAGAGGGTGACGCTGGTGCTCGCGACGCCGCGGCGCGCGGCCATCAGGCCTTCGCCGATCAGCGGCTCGACCGCGCGCACGAGGACGGCGTGCGGCTCGCCTTCGAGGCCCGCGACCAGGTTGAGCGCCCAGTGCATCCCGTAGAGCAGGTACAGGTACGCGTGCCCCGGCGGCCCGAACATGGCCTCGGTGCGCTTCGTCCGGCGCCCACCCGAGCTGTGCGCGGCGAGATCGTCGGGGCCGCGGTAGGCCTCGGTCTCGACGATCCGACCCGCGACGAGGCCCTCGGGCGTCGCGTGCACCAGCACTTTGCCGATGCAGTCGCGGGCCACGGTGAGCACCGATCGCGCGTAGAAATCCCGCGGCAAGGGAGCGCCGAGCTCCACGATCAGGACTCGATCCCGAGGCGTTTCAGGCGGTAATACAGGGTCGTTCGCTGCACGCCGAGCGAGCGCGCGACCTCGGCCTTGTTGCCGTTGCAGCGGGCGAGCGCCGCGAGCAGCTCGCGCCGCTCGATGTCGTCGAGCTGCGAGTCGAGATCGATCTTGGCGCCGCCGACGATCTCGCCGAGGTCGGGCGAGCTCGAGCGCGCGGGCGAGGGATCGAGGGGGAAGGGCGCGGCGAGGCCGTGCGGCGGCGCGGGGATCGATGACGATGACGGCGCGCCGGGCTGCGGGCTCGCGGGGCGCGCGGCGAAGGCCAGGTGCTCGGGCTGGATCACGTCGCTGCGCGAGAGGATGGCCGCCCGCTCGATCACGTTCTCCAGCTCGCGCACGTTGCCCGGCCACGCGTACGCGTCGAGCTTGGCCACGGCCTCGCCCGAGAGCGAGGTGGCGGCGCGCGGGTTCCGCCGCGCGTACTTGCGGAGAAAATGCTCGGCCAGCGCGCGGATGTCGCCCCGGCGATCGCGGAGCTTCGGGAGGTGGACCGGGAACACCGAGAGGCGCGCCCGGAGCTCGTCGAGGACCTCGCCCGCGGCCCACGCGGCGTCGAGGCTCGGGGTGAGCGAGACGACGACGCGGACGTCGACCGGGGTGCTCTCGGTGGCGCCGATCCGCTCGATTTCGCCTGTTTCCAGCGCGCGGAGCAGGCGACCCTGGAGCGACGGCGAGGGCGCCGCGAGATCGTCGAGGTAGATGGTGCCGCGGTGCGCGAGCTCGAAGCGGCCGGCGCGATCGGTGAAGGCGCCGTCGAAGGCGCCGCGCTGCCAGCCGAAGAGCTCGCGCTCGAGCGCGTCGCCCCGAAACGCGGCGCACGTGACCTTGACGAAAGGCTTCTCTTCCCGAGGTGATCCCACATGGATCGCCCGCGCGACCACCTCTTTCTCCGAGCCCGGCTCGCCCTCGATCAGCACCGGCGACGAGGTGGGCGCGCCCAGCGCGATCCGCTCGGACAGCTCCTTCAGCGCCGGGCTCTCGCCGGTGATCTCGCCGAAGTCGATGGGATCGCGCTGCTCGCGCTCGAGGTAGCCCGCGTAGTGCGCGAGCTGATCGCGGAGGCGCCGGTTCTCGCGGACCGTCGCGAAATTCCCGATCGCCTGGCGGAGGATCACCGTGAGCTCCTTCGAGTCCCACGGCTTCTGGATGTAGCGCTCGACCGAGCCGGAGTTCACCGCCTCGATCAGCACCGCGAGGTCGGCGTACGCCGTCAGGAGCACGCCCACGGTGTCCGGGCGACGCTCCTTGGCCTTGCGGAGAAAGTCGATCCCGTTCATCCCGGGCATGCGCTGATCGCTGACGATCACCGCCGGATCGATGCGCTCGATCAGGTCGAGCGCCTGCTGCCCGCCGAGCGCGTAATGGAGCGTGAACGACTTGCGGAACGCGAAGCGGAACGCGTCCAGGTTGTCTTCCTCGTCGTCGACGACGAGGACGTCGAAGCTCCTCCAGTCGAGATCCCGCATCGACGACGCTTCTACCACGATCGCGGATCCGCCGAGAGTTCTCGGACGATCGCGCCCTCGCTCCCTCGAAGCCGCGCCCCAACGAACGCGTACGATCTGGCCAGAGACGCAAGCCGATCCGATCATCAGGAGCGCCCCGGGGTATGGGGCCCCGGCGAGCTTTGCTCGACGGGGGGAAAGGGCTTCGAGCCCTTTCCTGAGACTCAACGGGACATTTCTCCGTGCTAGGCTGCGCGCCCCGTCGACGGGAGGAGAGGGTCATGCTTGAAGAGGTTTTCCAGGAGCTGCGCGCAGGGATCGAGAAGGCCGTCGAGGCCCTTCGTCGCGACCTGTCGAAGGTGCGCACCGGCCGGGCCCACGCGGGCATGCTCGACAGCATCCGCGTCGACTACTACGGCACGCCGACGCCGCTCCAGCAGATGGCCAACATCTCCGTCCCCGAGCCCCGCCTGATCACGATCAAGGCCTGGGAGAAGGGTCAGACCAAGGCCATCGACAAGGCGCTGCGCGAGAGCGATCTCGGCATCAACCCGCAGGTCGACGGCGAGCTGGTCCGCATCCCGATCCCCGCCCTCACCGAGGAGCGCCGGAAAGAGATGGTGAAGCTCACCAAGAAGTACGGCGAAGAGAGCAAGGTCGCCGTGCGCAAGCACCGCCGCGACGCCAACGAGATGCTCGACAGCCTGGAGAAGGACGGCGACGTCAGCCGCGACGACGCCGACCGCGCGAAGAAGAAGGTCGAAGAGATGGTCGCCGAGGGGACCAAGCAGGTCGACACCGTGATCGCGCACAAAGAAAAGGACATCCTCGAGGTCTAGCCTCGCCGTCGTCGGGCGCGGCGCCGTCGCCGAGCTCGCCCCCGCCCCGACGATCGGAATGTGCGCGGCCTCGTCGCTTGCTTGACAGGGCGATGAGCGCATGAAACCCTCGTTTTCCGGCCGTAATCGCCAGGGGCCGCCCGGCAAGAAGGAACCGCTTACGCCATGCGAGCCATCGCATCAGGGTTGACCGACATCGGTCTCCAGCGCGATCACAACGAGGACAGCTACGCCGTGCTGGCGGAGTACGACCTCTTCATCGTCGCGGATGGAATGGGCGGGCATCGCGCGGGCGACGTCGCGAGCCGCCTCGCGACCGACTCCATCGCCGAGTTCTTCCGCTCCACGGCGCAAGAAGACGCGACGTGGCCGTTCCACTTCGACACCAGCCTCTCGGAAGACGAGAACCGTTTGGTGACAGGCATCCGTGTCGCCAATCGGCGGATCTTCGAGCGCAGCATCCGCTCGCGCGACTGCGCCGGGATGGGGACGACGGTCGTCGGCGCGCTCTACTCGCGCAAGAAGAACCGCTTCTTCGTCGGCCACGTCGGCGACAGCCGCGCGTACCGCATGCGCGGCGGCGTGATCAAGCAGCTCACGCGCGATCACTCGCTGATCAACGACTACATCCTGGCCATGCCCGAGCTCACCGAAGAGCAGCGGGCCGAGCTCCCGAAGAACGTGATCACCCGCGCCCTCGGGATGCAGGACAGCGTCTCGGTCGATCTGGTGAGCGACGAGCCCCAGGTCGGCGACGTGTACCTGCTCTGCTCGGACGGCCTCTCGGGCATGCTCACCGACGAGCAAATCCTCGACGAAACAGGCACGATCGGCGAGCCCGGGGAAATCTGCCGCCGCCTCGTCTCGCGCGCCAACGAGCACGGCGGCGAAGACAACATCACCGCCCTGGTGATCTGCTTCGACGACAGCGCGACCACCTCGGTCGAGCCCAACTCCCCGACGCTGAGCCCGCCCGCCCCCGACAGCAAACGCCCCTCCTCGGCCGGCAGCAGCAAGAGCTAGCTCCGCGCAGGGCGGTTCCAAACCGGGGAGCTGCCAACGCCTCCCGGTCCCGGATGGAACCGCTCTAGATCCGCTCCACGCGGCCGTAGCCTCGGTTGTGGTAGACGAGCGTGTCGTGGCCTTCGCCGAGGTGGATCGCGGACACGTCGCCGAGCACCAGGGTGTGATCGCCGGCGTCGACGAGCTGGCGGATGGTCGCCGAGAACGCGCCGGTGATGCCGTGGAGGAGCGGGGCGCCGGCGAGATCGGCCGTCCACTCGAGCCTCTCCCAGAGGCCGACGCGCTCGATCGCGGGGCGGGCGAAGGCGCCGGCCGTCTCGTGCTGATGCGGCGCGAGCAGGTTGACGGCGAAGCCTCTGGCGTCGCGCAGCATCGCCAGCGCGGTCGACGCGCTGGTGGCCGAGACGGCGATGATCGGCGGCGCCATGGAGACGGTGAAGAACGCCGTCGCGGTGAAGCCGTCGAGCCGGGCGCCACCGGCGGCGACGGCCTCGTCGGTGCGGTGCACGGTCACCACCGTCACGGTGGCGGCCCAGGTGCGGGCGAGGGCTTTGTACTGATCGATCGCGGTCGAGGAGAAGCTCTGCATGGCGGTCATCCGGGCGAGTGGTCTTGCGCCGGGATGCTAGCTCGGACGGCGGCGCGGACCGACACCAGATCGTGGATCGCCCATGATTCAGGGCTCATTTCGGGTCAGCGCGGGGCGCCGACGTCGACGCTCTTCGCCGCGAGCGCGGGCGCGTGGATCAGTCGATGCGCGCCCGCCGCGAGGAGGCCGCCGGCCATCGGCGCGACGACGAAGAGCCACACCTGCGCGAGCGGGAGCCCGCCGGCGAGCAGCGCCGGCCCGAGGGCGCGCGCGGGGTTCGCGGCGAGGCGCGTGACCTGGAACCCGACCAGGTGGATCAGCGTGTACGCGAGGCCCGCCGCGAGCGGCAGGAGCGCGGCGCTGGGCTGCGCCGACCCGCGCGTCGACGTCGCGCCGGGCGTCGTCGCGGGCGCGACGCCGAGATACACGAACACGAAGAGCGCGGTGAGCACCACCTCGGCGATCAGCGCCGATCCGAGGCCGTAGTAGCCGGGCGAGAGCCGACCGTAGCCGTTGGCGATGGACTCCGCGGCGCGCGGCGCTCCGCCCGGGCGGCCCTCGGCCAGGGTGATCGCCGCGGCCGCGCCGAGCACGCCGCCGCCGAGCTGCGCCGCGATGTAGCCGGGCACGTCGCGCCAGGCGAGGCGCTTGGTGATCGCCATCGCCGCGGTGACGGCGGGGTTGAAGTGGCCTCCCGAGATCGGCCCCGCCGCGAAGAGCATCGCCGCGAGCGCCAGACCGAACGTGAGCGCGACGCCGGGATCGCCGAGCTTCGCGCCTCCGACGAGCGACGCGCCGCACCCTGTGAACACGATGCCGAACGTTCCGATGGCCTCGGCCGAGTACCTGCGCATGGGCGAACCTCCAGCGACGAGCGTAGCAAGCGCTACGGCAAGGTCACCTACAGGTCGTTGGCGCAGGCGGCGAACTGCATTCCGCAGCCGTTCTCGCTGTCGGTGAGGCAGGCGTTGCAGGTCGCCGTCGTGGGCTGGCCGGCGCAGGTGTTGGCGCCACACTGGATCGCGCAGGTGTCGACGCACGCGCACTGCGCGAGCGAGTCGTAGAGCTTGGCGTGCACGGTGTTGTCGCAGAGGTTGGCGGGATCGCCGGCGGGCGGGGTGATGGCCTCCGCGCAGGTGTACGTGGGATCGCAGCCGCCCATGCCGGTCCCGGTGGTGACCGACGTCGCGGCGACGACGCTCGGTCCGACTGCGACGCTCGTCATCGGATCGGGCGCGCCGTCGGCCGTGGTGAAGGTGGACGGCGTCCCGCCGGCGCCGCCCGAGCCCGTGGCGGCCGACGACTCGACGACGACCTTGCCGCCACAGGCAGCCGCGGTGATGGCCACGAGGCCGAGAGCGAAGAAGAGAGGCTTTTTCAAGGGGCGATATCCTTCGTGATCACATGTCCGACAGGCAGCTACCGAGCTGGACGCCGCAGCCGTCGCCGGTGTTGGCGACGCAGGCCGAGCACTGCCCCGACATCACCTGCCCGATGCAGACGTTGGCGCTGCACTGCGTGGCGCACGGGCCCGCGCACATGCACGCGAAGAGATCCTTGTAGAGCCCCACGGCGTCGGGGCAGATGTCAGCGGTGTTGACCGCGGGGTTCATCGCCGCCGCCGCGCACTGGATGCACGGCATCCCGCTGCCGGTGGTGCCGCCCGAGGTGACGCCGACGGCGACGACCGAGGTGACGGCCGCCGCGCTGAACGGGCCGTCGAGCGCCGACGCGCTGCTGAAGCCGCCCGCGCCGCCGTTGCCGCCGGTGGTGCTGTCGCCGCTGGTCGCGCCCGTCGAGTCGACGACGACCTTGCCGCCGCACGCGGCGAAGAGGACCAGGCTCGCGCCCGCGGCGCCGAGGAGACCAAGAAAGCGTTCCATGCGTCCGATCCTGTCGCAATAAGGCTTGAAACGAAGGGGATTCAGCGCGCCGCCCACCAGGCCTCGGAGAGCTCGGCGTCCTGGATCGTGTCGATCTCCATGTAGCCGCCGTCGGTGTCGACCCGGTGCATCTCCTCGCCGCCCTCGATCATCTGCTGGAGCAGGTCGAGGAGGTAAGCTTTTTCGAAGGTGCGGCCCTCGCGAAACACCTGGCCCTCCCACCGCGCGCGGGCCGCGTCGAAGGCCGCGATCAGGTGCGCCGCGCCCCTCGGCGAGGCCTTCATCACGCCGATGAACTCGCCCGCGGCCTGCTCCGAGGCGATGCGCCGCGAGATCTCCACCACGCGCGATCCCTCGGCCCGGAGCTTCTCGGCGTCGGTCTCGGGGTGCTGCGATCGGCCGACGTAGCGGCGGCGCCAGGCGGTGTCGCAGGCCAGGGTGAGGTCGTGCGGCGAGGTCATCAGATCGGCCACGATTTGCGGGCGATAGACGATGTCGGCGTAGGTCGAGACGAAGCCCTCGGCGAGGTGCTCGCGCGCGCAGAGCAGCGACGCGAGGATGTTGTTGTGCTGCCAGCCGCGGTTCTCGACGTACTGGAGATCCGGGTAGCGCTCGCGGATGACCTCGTTGCGGTAGCCGCAGATGAAGATCACGTCCTTGCGCGCGAAGCCGCCGGCGGCGAGCGCCTCGAGGATGCTGTCGAGCATCGGGCGCCCGAGGATGGGCACCAGCGTCTTCGGGATCTCGTCGGTGAGGTGGCGGAGGCGGCTGCCGCGGCCCGCCCCGATGATGATGGCCTTCACGAGGCCCGTCGTATCACGAACGCACGGGCGCGGACACGGGCGGCGTCGCGCTGGGCCGGCCACAAAACGCCGCGAGCGGCGTCGCCGCCGCTCGTGGTCGTCGCGGGCCGCTTCGAGCGCGGCCGACGAGCCTCAGCTCAGATGTCGTTCGAGCAGTCGTTGAACGCCTTGCCGCAGCCGGCCTGGGTGTCGGCGATGCAGGTCTTGCAGTCCGTCGAGGCGGCCATGTTGGCGCAGGAGTTGTCGCTGCACTTCGACATGCAGGCGCCCTTGCAGGTGCAGTCCGAGAGGGCGTCGAAGAGCATGGCGTGCGGGCCCTCGCAGAGCTTCGCC
>JBDTXR010000140.1:0-19554 GCA_040006075.1 Byssovorax sp.
CGGTCAGCGTCTCGATCAGCACCGCGGTCTGGATCGTCATGTGGAGGCAGCCGGCGATGCGCGCGCCCTTGAGCGGCTTCTGGGCGCCGTACTCGGCGCGGAGGGACATCAGCCCGGGCATCTCTTTCTCGGCGATGCGGATCTCCTTGCGACCCCAGTCCGCGAGCTTCATGTCGGCGACTTTGTAGTTCTGGTCCTTCGCGCTCATGACTTCTTCCTTCTCTCTGGTGAGTCCCCGGCAGCCTCGGCCGGGGGTTCGTTTCCGCGTTTCCCAACGAGCAGCTGCCACGCCAGATGGCGATCCGGGCCTTCGCCCTGCCAGGCGGCCGGGAGGCGCTGCCATGTCACATCGACGAGGCCCGCGTGGCGGGCGAGGCGCTTGAGCTCGCGCGGCTCGAACCCGAGCCAGAGATCGGCCTGCTGCTCGCGCAGGGCCTGATCGTCGTGGGCCTCGTAGTCGAGGACGCAGACCGCGCCGCCGGGCGCGTCGCCCGAGGGCGGGCGCGCGAGATCGACGAGGGCGCGGAGCGCGCGCGCGGGCACCGGAGCGTGGTGGAGCACGCGCGAGGCGAAGACCACGTCGGCGCCGCGGGCGCGGTGGTGTTGCAGCGCCTCGTGGAGCGCGGCGTGGAGCTCGGGCCCGTCGATCTCGCTCCGCACCAGGGTGACGTTGTGGAGCTCGCGGCGGCGCACGCGCTCGGCCGCGAGCTCGAGCTGCGCGGCCTCGCGATCGACGGCGAGGACCTTGTCGAAGATCGGCGCGAGGACCTCGAGCAGCGGGCCGTCGCCGGTGCCGACGTCGACCGCGACGCGGCGGTACGGGAGCAGCGGAGCCAGCGCCGCGAGGTACGCGCCGAGCTCGTGCGGCGGGCCGGATTTCACCGGCCGCCCGCCGCGCGCGAAGAACTCGCGCGTGGCCTCGTCGCGCGCGGAGATCACCTCGTCGACGCGGGCGAGGGTGCCGTCGGCGCGGCACGAGGCGAGGCCCGCGGCGACGGCGTCGGCGACCACCGCGTCTTCGCCTGCGCCGGGCGCGAGGCGGAGCAGCGTCCACGTGCCCTGCTTGCGACCGGCGACGATCCCCGCTTCGCGCAGCGCCGAGGCGTGGCGCGAGATCTTCGGCTGCCCTTCGCGGAGGAGATCGGCCAGCTCGCCGACGCCGAGCTCTTCGACCGAGACCAGCGCGAGGAGGCGCGGTCGCACCGGATCGGCGAGGAGGCGATAGAGCTCCCAGCGCGCCGAGGCAGCGGCCGCGCCGGGGGGCGCGGTTCCGATCAGCGGCTCGTCGTCGGGGGGCACGGAGGAGTTATATGCATTCATCTGGATGAATGCAAGTAATGATTTTCGACGCGAGAAACCGCCTTTTCTCGGCGACGCCGAGGGGGCGGACGCGCCCGCGGGATCCGCGGGCGACCGCGATCAGAACGCCTTGATCGCCTTCTCGAGGCGGCGCTCTTCGGCTTCGCTGAGCAGGCCGACAGCCACGACGCTGAGGCGCTCGGGTCGGAACACCGTCTGCGCGGCGTCGCGCACGTCGGCCGCGGTGACGGCCATCATCTCTTCGTGGCGGGCCATCGGCGTGCGCGCGATGTCGGCCAGCGCGGCGAGGCCAAAGAAGCCGGCGACGCCCTCCGCGTCGTCTTGCATGGCCTCGATCGACCAAAGGTGGCGGTCGCGCGCCTTCTTCATCTCGTCCTCGCGCGGGCCGTGCTCGGCGAGATCGTGGAAGAGGGAGAAGATCTCCTTCGTGACCTGGGCGACGCGCTCGTGCTGCGCGCCCGCGGCGACGTCGACGACGCCGTCGTCCTCGTAGCACTCGAACATCCCCGAGACGTCGTAGCAGAGGCCGAGGCGGTCGCAGATCCGCTCGTAGAGGCGGGTGGACATGCCGTCGTCGAGGACGCGGAGGAGCATCTCCACGGCGGGCTCGCGCGGATCGCGCTCGCTCGGGGCGCGGAAGGCGAGGCGGAGATCGGTCTGGCTCGACTGGTTCTCGACCGAGCGGAAGCGAGGCTTCTTCTGGGTGTGCGGCGGGGCCACGACCGGGACCCGCGCGCCGCGGGGCATGCCGCCGAAGCTGCGCTCGACGAGGCTCGCGATGCGGTCGAGATCGCCGATCCGGCCGGCGACGCAGAGCACGGCGTTCTCGCCGCTGTAGTGGCGCGCGTGGTGGGCGCGGAGCGCGGCGTCGTCGAAGCGCGCGAGCGCGGCGATGGCGCCGGTGATGGTGAAGCCGAGCGGGTGCTTGTCGTAGATCAGCGCGCGCGAGATGTTGTCGGGATCGACGTCGCGGCCGTCGTCGTCGAGGTCCTCCAGGATCTCTTCGCGGACGATGCCGCGCTCGATCTCGATCTCCGTGAACAGCGGCGAGGTGGTGACCTCGCCGAGGAGCGGGAGCACGCTCTCGAAGTTCGAGGGCGGCACCGCGACCGACATCACGCCGTGGTCGACGTGCGTCGCCGCGTAGAGCGTGCCGCCGAGCCGTTCGAACGCGAGGGACTGCTCGTGGGCCGAGGGGACGCTCTTCGTCCCCCGGAACACCATGTGCTCCAGGAAGTGCGAAATGCCGTTGTTCTCAGGCGTTTCGAAGCGAGAGCCGGTGCGGAGGTAGAGCGACGCGACCGCCCGGTGGACCGCGGGCTGGGGCACGAGGACGAGCTTGAGCCCGTTCGCGAGGGTGACGTCGTGGTGCTCGAGCATCGGCGCCTCTGCGCTCACTGCTCCTCGTTGTTGTCGGCGTTGCTGGGCGCGTCGTCCTTGCTGGTGGGGTCGACGAGCATCGAGGGCTCGGGGAACTTCGCCTCGCCGACGACCTGGCTGCGGAGCTTCTTGATGTAGGCCACGAGCGCGTCGTTCTGGCGGTTCGCGCGCATCGAGCCCACGTAGAACTCGCGGCTCTTCTCCCACTCTTCCTTGGACGCGGGCGCCTTGTCCTTGAGCTGGAGGACGGCGTAGCCGGTCTCGAGCGGGAGGATGTCGTTGGGGACCGAGCCGGGCTTGTCGAGGCCGAAGGCGATGCGCGCGACGTCGGCGCCGGGGCGCACGCCCTGGATCGGATCGCCGCTGGAGTTGAAGGGCATCGTCGACTCGATCGTCGGGCGCCACGGGTGGTTCTCGGCCGTGAGGGCGGGCTTGTCGTCGCTCGGCGGCTCGTCCTTCTTGTCGGACTTGTCGTCCTTCTTGTCGGCCTTTTTGTCGTCTTTCTTGGCGGCCTTCTTGTCGTCTTTCGCCGGCGCGTCCGTCTTCGGCAAGACCTCGTCGAGGTGCGCCTGGAGCGCGTCCTTCAGCGATTTCCCGCCGCGCACGGCCTCGAGGATCTTCTTCGCGCCCTCGGTCGCGAGGCGCTCGGACTCGTGCGCCAGGTACACCTCGGTGTTCGTCTGCAGGCGGCCGATCTTCTCGGCGTCGGCGTCCTTGGCGATCTTGTCGATCTTGATGATGTGGAAGCCGTACTCGCTCTGGACGACGCCGCTGACCTTGCCCTCGCCGAGGGCCATCATCGCGTCCTCGAAGGGCTTGACCATCTTGCCCTTTTGCACGCAGCCGAGCTCGCCGCCGCGGGTGGCGCTGCTGTCGTCGCTGGTCTTGCGGGCGACCTCGGCGAAGTCTTCGCCCTTGTTTATCCGCTCGAGCAGGCGCTCGGCCTTCTTGCGGCCCTCGGCCTTCTCGTCGTCGCTTGCGGTCTCGCTCAGCTTCACGAGCACGTGGCGCGCGACGCGGCACTCGGGGAGGAACTGCGCTTTGCGGCCTTCCCACACCTTGTCGAGCTCTTCCTTGTTCTGCGTGGCCCAGGCCTCGATCGTCTTCGGCGATTTGTCGAGCACGAGGTCGGCGTAGAAGCGGCGATCGAGGCGGGCGAAGTCGAGCGTGACCGTGGCCTTCTCGCGCGAGAACTGCTCGAAGGCCTCGTTCTCGCTGACGCGGACGCGCTGCTTGATGATGTCGCGCATCCGCGCCGCGGTGAGCTCTTGCCGCTGGTACTCGCGGAACTCGGCCGGGCTGAGGCGGGTGGCCTGGCGGATGTTCTTCTCGGCGACCTTGGCGTCGAAACGCTTCGTTTTCCGGTCCTTCACGAGGAGCGGGCTCACCTGGTCGTCGCCGATGTGGAGCGGGTAGCCCATCTCGCGGGCCTTGTCGGCGGGGAGCGAAATGTGGGCGCGTCCGCCGGCGATCTCGGCGCTGACGTCGTCGTCGGAGACCATGACGCCGAGGCGCTTGGCGTCCTGGTTCAGGGCCCACTGCTCGATCAACCCCTCGGCCACCTGCTTGCGGAAGCCCATGGACTTCTGCCGCGCGCCGTCGATGCCGGCGTACGAGATCAGCCGCTGCGCCGCGAAGAAGTAGTCGCTCTGGATGCAGCTACCCTTGACCTCGGCCACGCACTTGGGCCCGGCGTCGACCTTCTGCTGGCCGCTCGCGGGCCGGAACTGGACGATGAACACGACGCCGATCGCGATCACCACCGCTCCGCCGAGGATTGAATTGAGCTTGTTCACGAGTGCTCCGACGAGGTGGACGCCCGGCGGGCGCTCCGAGGAGAGAGCCGGGCCCGAGCCGGCGCGGCATAGCACGACCCGGCCCGGAACCCCATGGCTTCGCGGCGCGCGGCAGATGCCCTGGAATGCAGCGGTCGGACGAGGCCGTCCTTTACGGCGACGCCCGGCGTGGTTAATCGATTGCGCCCATGGCAACCCCGAAGAATCGCGTGCCCGACTGCGGGCTGTACCGGACCCCCAAGGCGTACCCCGGCCAGGAGGACCGCATCCCTGCCGGCTGTCTCGTCTACTTTCACAACCACTCGGACAACGGGCCGCTGCCGAGCGTGCTCCCGCCCGATCACAACATCCAGAACCGCTGGCACTTTCACGGGCCGGCGATCGAGAACATCCGCAACCCGAGCTGGGTGGAGCAGCTCGAGAAGGTGCCGACCGAAGGCTTCTACACGCTGCGCCAGGAGCTCACGTTCGACGAGGGCCGCGGCAAGTGGCCGAAGGGATCCATCGTTCAGCTCGGCTACACCAAGAGCGCGGATCCGATCCTCTTCGTGGCGACCATCCGGGCTCGGCTCGAGGAGAACGATCTGTTTTTCTCGGACAAGGGCATGGGGCTCCCGCGGGAGCGGCTCAACATCCTCGAGCCCTGCTCCTGGTACACCGAGCCCGACGACGGCAGCTCCGGCCACGCACCCAACCTCGGCCACTGACCGGGACGTGCTATCGTCCGGCCAGCCTTTGTGAATCGCAGCCACCCCACGCCTCCGCCCGGGACAGTGATCCCCACCCCCACGGCCGGGATCAAGCCGACCCGGCGGGTGGGGGGCGCGCGCCACAACGTCAGCGTCCGCGTCGCGTTCTTTCGCGGTGAGCGGGAAATCCCGGGCTGGGCGCTCAACATGAGCCGCACCGGCCTCCGGGCGATCGTCGAGGACGAGCACATCGACGTGGGCTCGGAGATCCGGGTCCGCGTCGGCGACGACTCCGTTCATCGCGGCGTCCGCGTGGTGTGGACGTCCCCCGAGCCCGACGGGACCATCGTCGGGCTCGAGTTCTTCGAGCCGCTGCCCGAGGGCCTGGTCATCGAGCGCGAGAGCCGGATCTCGGACATCGCGCCGCCGCCGCACGCCGCCGCGGCCGCCGAGAGCCTCGACGAGACCGGCGTCGTGCTCGACTTCAAGCGCCCGGATCTTCGATGAATCGAGCCTCGGAGCCGGACGCCCGCGCGGGCCTGATCACCACGACGGCGGAGACGAAGAAGGCCATCGTCGCCGCGGGGCTCGAGGTCTACCGCGCGCGCGGCGAGGTCGTGCACCTGGCCGATCGCGTGCGCGAGAACCTGCTCATGGATGCGGGCGCGTTCATCCGCGCCGGCGCGGCCATGGCCGTCGGCGTCGTGGTCCGCGCGCAGGCCAGCGATTTTCCCGGCGAAGACGAGGCGCAGCTCTTCGCGCGGGCGCGCGCCGTCGCCGTGGGCGCGCAGATCATGGGCTATCGCGAGATCGCCGCGCAGCTCCACACCGTGAGCGATCCCGGCGATCCGTCGCGGATCATCGACACCTGGTGCGAGCTCTCGCTCGAGAAGCCCGTGGCCGATCTCGCGGCCGCCATCGACGAGGTGCGCCGCGCCGTGGCCTTCGACAAGGCGGTCCCTCGGTAGATGCGGGCGCTGTCGTGAGCGGCCCTGGATTGCCCGGCGCATCGCGGCGGCTCCTCGGACCGGGCGGGCCGCTCTCGGGCGCGTTCCCCGGCTACGAGGATCGCGAGGGCCAGCTCCTGATGGCCGACGCCGTCGAGCGCTCGCTGCTCTCCGATCGCACCCTGCTCTGCGAGGCCGGCACGGGTACGGGCAAGACGCTCGCGTACCTGGTCCCGGCGATCCTGAGCGGCCGCAAGGTGATCATCTCCACCGCGACCAAGGCCCTCGAAGAGCAGATCTTCACCAAGGATCTGCCGCTGGTGCACGAGCACCTCGGCCTCGAGATCGACGCGGCGCTGGGCAAGGGGCTGGGCAACTACCTCTGCCTGCGCCGCTACAACGAGCTCCGCGGCAGCGCGGCGGCCACGGGCGATCCGACGATCCGCCGCTCGCTCCCGCTGCTCTCGGCCTGGGTGCGCGAGACCGAGACCGGCGACGTGGCCGAGCTCCCCACGCTGCCCGAGGGCGATCCGCTCTGGCGCGAGGTCTGCTCGTCGAGCGAGACCCGGATCGGCGCGGGCTGCACCTACCACGCGGAGTGCTTCGTCACGAAGATGCGGCGCGACATGGATCAGGCGCGGATCGTGGTGGTGAACCACGCGCTCTTCTTCGCCGATCTCGCCGTGAAGATCGCCGCCGAGAAGCGCGGCTTCGCCGTCGCCGGCGCGCTCCCGCCCTACGACGCGGTGATCTTCGACGAGGCCCATGAGCTCGAGCACGTGGCCACGGATTTCTTCGGCGTGCGGGTCTCGGGCGCGCGGGTCGAGTCGATGCTCCGCGACGCCGATCGGGCCTTCACCGCCGCGGGGCTCGCCGATCGGCTCCTCGCGCGCGGCGAGGCGACCAGGCTCACCACGGTGGTGCACGTCGCGGCGGACACCTTCTTCGATCACCTGGCGAGGCTCGCGGGCGCGACGGCCGATCGGGTCACGCTCTCGCGCGAGGTCTGGTCGGGCGAGCTGCTCCGGGCCTATCACGATCTTGATACCACCCTCGAAGCGCTCGCCGCGTACGCGGAGATCCACGGCAAGCAGGAGGCGATCAAGCTCGCGGGCCAGCGCGCCGGGCAGCTCCGCGACGATCTCGCGCGCATCGTCGATCCCGCGAAGAACCAGGTGACCTGGGTCGAGGTCCGGTCGCGATCGGTCGCGGTCGGCGCCTCGCCGATCGATCTCGGCGGGCTCTTCCGCGAGCGGGTCTTCGAGCGGGTCGGCGCGGTGGTGCTCACCAGCGCCACGCTCACCGGCGGCGGCGGCTTCAAGTACCTGCGCTCGCGCCTCGGCCTCGACGAGGCCGGCACCGTCCCCGTCGACGAGCTCACGGTGCTCTCGCCCTTCGATTACGCCCGATCCACGATCCTCTACACCCCGCGCGATCTGCCCGAGGTCGCCGACGCGGCGTTCCCCGCCAGCGCTGCGGCGCGCGCCGCCGAGCTCATCGCCATCACCGGCGGCGGCGCGTTCGTCCTCTGCACGTCGAACCGATCGATGCGGGCGATCGCGGCGCTGCTGCGCGGGAAGACGCCGCTCCCGCCGCTGGTGCAGGGCGACGCGCCCAAGCTCATGCTCCTGCGGCGATTCCGCGCCGATCGCAACGCGGTGCTGGTGGCGACGATGAGCTTCTGGGAGGGCGTCGACGTGCCGGGCGAGGCGCTGCGCCTGGTGATCATCGATCGGATCCCCTTCGCGGTACCGAGCGATCCGGTGGTCGCCGCGCGCTCGGCCGCGCTCGAGGCGGCGGGCCTGAACCCCTTCATCGCCTACAGCGTGCCGGAGGCGGCGATCACGCTGAAGCAGGGCTTTGGCCGCCTGATCCGCTCGCGATCCGATCGGGGGATCGTGGCGATCCTCGATCGGCGGATCCGCACGCGCGGGTACGGCGCCACGCTGCTCGCGGGCCTGCCGCCGGCCCGACGCACCGATCAGCTCGGGGACGTCGAGGCCTTCTGGACGGGGATCCTGGCCGAACGCACGGTGCCCACGCGCGCGTAGTCCGCGTGGGGAGCCCTCGACCCCGGGAAAGCCTGATTCGCGAGCGGTTTCGATTGTAGGCGAGCCGGTGCGAAACGCAGGACGCGTGCGAAAACAATTGCGCAGCGATAGTTGTCAGACTAATTCATAGGACAAGTCATGGCGACCAAAGGCGAGGTGCGGCGTGTCTCGGACGAGATCCTGAAGCGGATCGTCTCCGGGGCGTATCCAGCGGGCCTTCGTTTGCCGTCCGAGGCCGATCTCGGCGGTCAGCTCGCGTGTGGTCGCAGCACCATTCGCGAGGCGCTGCGCCACCTCACGGGCCTCGGTGTCGTGCACAGCCGCCGCGGCTCGGGGGCGATGGTCCTCGACTTTCGCCGCGAAGGGACGCCGGCGCTCCTGCCGTCGTACGTGCTCGCGGGCCGCTTCGATCGGCCTGCCGGCGCCCTCGCGCGCGAGCTGCTCGGGGTCCGCACCGTCGTCGCGCTCCAGGCCGTGCGCATGGCCGCGCGCTACGCCGACGACGCCGGGATCGCCGAGGCGCGGGGCATCCTCGCGCGCGCCCCGGCGCTCGAGAGCGATCGCGTCGCCCACGCGCTCAACGAGCTCGACATGTTCCGCGCCCTGGTCTGCGCCAGCGGGATCTGGCCGGCGGTGTGGCTCGCGAACGTCTTCTGGGCGCCCATGCGCGATCTCCACGGGATGCTGGCGGGCGCGGTCGGCGCCATCGCCGCCGGCTACCAGCTCGACATGGAGCGCCTGATCGATCTCATCGAGGTCCGCGACGAGCAGGCCGCGGAGGCGCACCTCAGCGCCTTCTTCGCCCGCGTGGACGCGAACCTTCTCGGCGAGCTCGAGTGGGTGCTCGAAGCGGCGTCCCTGGCAGCCCCTCCGGAAAAGGCGGTCCTGAAATGAGCCTGTTCACCGTGTGGTTTCTGGTCCCCTGCGCGCTCGTCCTCGCCCTCGCGTGGCTGTGGCGCGGCGTCTTCCTCGGCTACCCCGCGAAGGACATCCCCACGCGCAACCTGAGCCGCAAAGAGCAGGCGATCCTCGCCGCGGCGGCCGACGCGCTCTTCCCTCCCGGCGGGCCGATCCCGCTCTCGGGTACCGACGCGGGCGCCATCCCCTACCTCGACGCGTACGTCGGCCGCGTCGACCGCACGCAGCGCGCGCTGATGCGGCTTCTGTTCACGGCCATCGAGCACGGACCGTGGCTCCTCGGGCCGCATTTCGCGCGCTTCACGCGGCTCGATCCGGCCTCGCGCATCGTCTTCCTCCGCAAGCTCGCGAAGAGCGATCTCTACTTCCTCCGCGTGATTTTCCTCTCGATCCGCGTGATGCTGACCATGGCTTACCTCGCCAACGACGACGTCGCGCGGCGGATGCGGATGGAGACCAACCTCGCGCCGTTCGCGCCGCGAGCGCGCGCGAAGGGAGCCCCCGAGCCGAGCGTCGCGCCCTCGATCGACGGCGGGCAGAGGGCCTGCGCGTGAAGCTCGACGTCGTCCGCCCGGTGTTCGCGGATCCTCACCGCGGCGTGAAGGTTTTTGCCGACTACGAGGGCGACATTCGCGCCTCGTGCGAGGTGCTCGTGGTCGGCTCGGGCCCCGGCGGCGCGGTGGTCGCGAAGGAGCTCGCCGAGGCCGGGCGCGACGTGATCTTGCTCGAAGAGGGGCCGCCGTTCGGCAAGAAAGACTTCGTGCAGGAGGCGGGCGAGTCGCTCCACCGCACCTTCCGCGAGGGCGGCTCGCGCGCGGCGCGCGGCAACATGTTCGTCCCGACGATGCAGGCCATCGCCCTCGGCGGCGGCTCGCTGGTGAACTCGGCGATCTGCGCGCGCTCGCCCTCGTTCGTGTTCGACACCTGGGCCGAGCGCACCGGCACCCACGCCATCACCCGCGCCGCGCTCGATCCGCACTACGAGCGGGTCGAGAAATTCCTCTTCGTCGGGCCGACGCCGATGGATGTGCAGGGCGAGCGCAACCTCCGCTTCAAGCGCGGCTGCGACGCGCTCGGCATCTCGAGCGAGCCCACCCTCCGCAACGTCGCGGGCTGCAAGGGCAGCGGCGAGTGCTTCACCGGCTGCCGCAACGGCGCCAAGCAATCGACCGACGTGTCCTACGTTCCCGCGGCGATCCGCGCCGGGGCGCGGGTGTTCACCAGCGTCCGCGCCGAGCACCTCGTGATCTCGGGACGCACGGTCACCGGCATGCGCGGTCGCGTCGTCGAGCCGTTCACGCGGCGCGAGACGCACGCGGTCGACATCGACGCGAAGATGGTGGTCCTCGCCGCGGGCTGCATGCAGACGCCGGTGATCCTCCAGAAGAGCAACGCGCCCGATCCCGGCGGCTACGTGGGCAAGGAGCTCCAGCTCCACCCGGGCCTGGCGATCATGGCCATTTACGACGAGGCGATCGATCCCTGGAAGGGCGCCACGCAGGGCTACCACTCGCTCCACTACATCGAGGATCACATCAAGCTCGAGGTGCTCTGGTCGCCGCCCGCGGTGCTCGCGGCGCGCCTCCCCGGCCTCGGCCACGAGTACCAGGGCACGCTGCTCACCTACGATCGCATGGCCCCGTTCGACGTGATCATCGCCGCCGATCAATCGCGCGGGAGCGTGCGCGCGAAGAGGAGCGGCTGGGAGCCGGACATCCGCTTCGACTACGCGAAGGAAGACGTCGCGCTGATCCAGCGCGGCCTCGGGATCCTCTCCGATATCTGCTGGGCCTCGGGCGCGACGGGCATCCTCCCGGGCCTCCACGGCATCCCCGAGATCATCTCTAGCAAGGCCGACGCCGAGATCATCCGCACGCGCCACCTCGACGCGCGCGACACGATCACCGCGGCGAACCACGCCTTCGGCAGCACGCGCATGGCCCGTCGCGCCGAGGACGGCGTCGTCGACGAGGACGGCCGCCACCACGCGCTCGACAACCTCTACATCACCGACACCGGGATCTTCCCGGGCAGCCCCGCGGTGAACCCCATGCTCACGTGCATGGCGCTGGCCGATCGCATCGCGCTCGGCATCGCCGCGCGCTGGTGATCAGGCGATCCCCGAGCGCGCGGGCTCGCTCCGAAGCCCCCTCCGAAGCCTTCCGCGAGCCGAGTGCCCTGGAGAGCGGCCCGTGGTCGCCGCGGCTACTTGGCGCCGCACTTTTCGACGGCGTTCGCCTCGGGGTTGCAGACCTCGGCCTGCAGGTGCCCTTTGGCGTCGCATGTGCCCTTGTCGTGGGCGCAATCGATGAGCGCCTGGAACTCGGAGCCACACCCGGCCTTGTCTGCCAGGGTTCGCTCCGCGTTGCCCTCCTGGACGCACGACGCGGCGTCCTTGGCGTCGGCCGGGCAGGCGTTGCACACGTCGTCCACCGTCGCGCCCCCACAGCCAAGGGTGAGAGCGCCAGTCGAGAGCGCGAGAACGGTGAGCGAGAGCAGGGAGCGGAGCCGGGGAACGAACATGGGCGAATCCTCCGTGGCAGATTGACACTCTACGTCGAGCCGGCGGGGAGCAGCGGAGCGCGGCGCTGCCACGCGCCCGCCCCCCCGTCCTCGCTCCGGACCTTGGCTCCGGGGTCCCAGGCTACCTGATCCGGCGGCGCCGCGGCGGCGGCTCTTCGAGGACGGGCTCTCCGCCGGTCGCGGGCCGATCTTATTTTTTTGTTCGAGCCGCCGACTCCGTGCGCCGCCGCCGCGCCGATCCTGTAGCGTGCGCGCATGTACTACGAGACATTCCGCCAGATGACGAAGCAGCTCGGCCAGATCGAAAAATGGCTCGACGCCGCCGAGGCCAGCGCCAAGGCCCGCTCGTTCGATTCGAGCCTGTTCCTCGGCTTCCGCCTCTCCCCCGACCAGTTCGCCTTCGCGCGCCAGGTCCAGATCGCCTGCGACACGGTGAAGCTCGGCGCCTCCCGCCTCACCGGCAAGCCCGCCCCCGCGCAGCCCGACACCGAGGCCACCCTGGCCGAGCTCGGCGCCCGCGTGAAGTCGACCATCGAGTACCTCCACACCTTCACCGCCAAGGAGTTCGACGGCGCCGGGAAGATCACCGTCACCCAGCCCCGCTGGGAGGGAAAGACGATGACCGGCGCCGACTACTTCCTCGAGCACGTCGTGCCGAACTTCTTCTTCCACCTCACCACCGTGTACGCCATCCTCCGTCACAACGGGGTTGCCATCGGCAAGCGTGATTATCTGGGCGCCCTGACGCAGACCGCTCCAGCGGCCTGAGCAGGCCAGTCGCTCGCGCGCACGTGGGCTTTCCCCACGGGGCGCGTGACGAGGGGCGGGACCATGGAGTAGGGTTCCGCTCCTCATGGCAGCAGGCAGTCCGCTCTCCGATCCGCTCCTCGCCGATCTCCGCGAGGCCTACCTCGACGAAGATCTGATCCTCTTCGCGGGCGCAGGCCTCTCGGCCGCTGCGGGGCTCCCCTCGTGGGCGCGCCTCGTCGAGCTGCTCGCCGACGGCGCGAGGGCGCGCAGTGTCGCCGCGCCCGAGCTGGAGCGGCTCCTCGACGACACGGGCATGGACGCTCCGGCCCTCGCGACGAGCATTGCCTCGCTGGCCCCTCGCCTCCGCGGGGTGCTCACCACCAATGTGAACCACCTGCTCGAGAAGGCCTTCAAAGGGGCCTGGCCGGCGCTGGCGAAGGTGACGGGGGATGTCGTGCGACGGCGGCATTACATCCTGAAGCTTCATGGCACCCTGCTCGATCGCGCGAGCTGGGTCTTCACCCGCGACGAGTACGATCGGGCGATGTACGCGGATCCGAAGCTCCAGACGGCGTTCACCGCGCTGTTTCACGCTTGCCCTGTCCTCTTCGTGGGGTACGGGCTCGCCGACGACGATTTCGATCAGGTGCTCTCGCGGGTCCGGGCGTTCTCGGGCGAGCAGCCGCCACGGCACTTTGCGCTGATCGCGCAGGAGACGATCACGCCCGATCGCCGGGCGAGAGTGGAGGCGAGCGGGGTACAGATCGTGCCGTATGCGAACCCGGACGGGAAGCACGGAGAGGTGGTGCGGATCCTCGATTGGCTCGCTGCGAGCTGAGGGGAGAGTGTCACTCGGCGAGCTCGGCGACGAGGTCGCGCTCGGCCACCACGACGCGGCTCATCGAGTAGAACGAGAATGGCACGATCAGAAGGCCGGTGACGAAGATCAGCGCCGGGGGGATCAACACCAGGATGGCGCCGGGGATCAGGCCGGCGACGGCGGTGGAGAGGACTGACCTCCAGCCGAAGTCGGACGGGCTGCGCCGCAGATCGTCGGTCGAGGTCGCCTTGAGCTTCTGCCCGTACACGGCCGCGCGGAACGCGAGCACCAGGTGCGCGAGTCCGGCCATCGGCGCGGTGAGCCCGATCCAGGCGTCGAACGCGCCCAGCCGGAGCGCGGCGCCGCCGCCGGTGAACCCGATCCACACCAGCAGGTGCAGGAGCAGCGGCCCGAGGAGCGCGACGGCGATGAGCGGGAGCGAGGCGCCCCACGGCTCGGCGCGAGCGAGGATTTCTGCCGCGATCCGGCGCGGCTGGGCGCGCTCGAGGCGGACCAGATCGACGCGCACCTTGCCCGAGAGCGAGAGCCCGTGGCTCAGCGCGCGATCGAACTCGTGATAGGCAATCAGGCGCGCGGGCAGGTACGAAAGCGCGGCCGCGGCCACGCTGCCGAGGAGGAGGGCAGTCAGGTGGCCATCGCTCGGCGACGGCGGGCTGCCGAGCCACGAGCGGCTGTGGGCCACCCAGATCCCGCCGCCCAGGAACATGGCCAGGCCGCCGAGCGACGCGACGCCGCCGGCGACGGCGCGGGCCACGCGGCGAGAGTAGGTGTTGCGGATCTCGGGGCGGATCCCGGTCACCTCAGCGTGGCGATTCTCGATCAGCGATCCCAGGCGGGCCTGGAGGACGTCTTCGTCGTTTCGATATGCAAGGACCATCGCCGTCACCTCGTGGGCGAGGGCCTGAGCAAGGGGCTTGCCAGGGTGAAAAGTCCTTGATTTGAAGCTCGGATCGGCGTCGAGCGCGGTGGCGTGGACAGCGCGCCTATCCACACCGTGGACACCGGGGTTACGGCGCGGTGCTCTTCACGTCTTCAAAGCGATCCACGTCGCGGAGCTGCGGGAAGAGCACGCTCCAGATCGTCACCACGAGCACGGTGCCGATGCCGCCGACGACCACGGCGGGGACCGCGCCGAGCAGCGCCGCGGCGACGCCCGACTCGAGATCGCCGAGCTCGTTCGAGGCGCCGACGAGGACGAACTTCACCGCGCTGACCCGACCGCGCATCGACGGCGGCGCGGCGGCCTGCTCGAGCGTCATCCGGACGACCACCGAGACCATGTCGGCCGCGCCGAGCACCGTGAGCGCCGCGAGCGAGAGCAGGAAGCTCTTCGAGAGGCCGAAGACGATGGTCGCGACGCCGAAGACGGCGACGAAGATCATCATCGTGCGGCCGATGCGGCGCCGGAGCGGGCGAAACGCGAGGAAAATGGCCATCGCCGCCGAGCCGAACGCCGGGGCGCTTCGAAGCACACCGAGGCCCTGCGCGCCGACGTGGAGCACGTCGGTGGCGTAGATCGGGAGCAGCGCGACCGCGCCGCCGAGGAAGACCGCGAAGAGATCGAGCGAGATCGATCCGAGCAAGATCTTCGAGGACCACACGTAGCGGAGGCCCGCGAGGACGGTGGCGATCGTCGGCGGGTTGCGATCCGAGCGGCCGCTGCGGGTCTGGATGAACGTGGTGAGCACCGCCGCGCACGCGATGCCCGCCGCCGCGCCGAGGTACACCGGCTCGGCCGAGCCATGGAGGCCGTAGAGCAGGCCGCCGAGGCTCGGTCCGCCGATCGCGCCGATCTGCCAGAGGGTCGATTGCCAGCTCGCCGCGTTGGGAAAATCCGCGGTCGGGATCAGGGACGGGAGGAGCGCCGCCGACGCGGGACCCGAGAACGCGCGCGCGCCGCCGAGCACGACGAGCGTGCCGTAGATGGCGAAGAGGCTGGGGTTCGCCGAGCGCGCGACGAGCCAGAACGAGAGCGAGCAGAGCGCCGCGAGGACGTGGCAACCGATGAGGATCCCGCGGCGATCGAAGCGATCGGCGGCGTGTCCCGTCGCGAGCGAGAGCGTGACCACCGGGAGGAACTGCGCGAGCCCGACGTAGCCGAGCGCGAGGGCGCGGTGGGTGAGCGCGTAGACCTGGAATCCGACCGCCACCGCCTGCATTTGCAGCGCGATCGTGGCGACGACGCGGCCCGCCGCGAGGAAGCAGAAGTCGCGCGATCGGAACGCCGCGAAGGGCGAGTGGACTGCGGGGTGCGGCGAGGCGGCGGGGGGCCCGTCGTCGTTGTCGGCATTCATGAGCGCGTCGACCCTAGGTGCGGGCGCGGGCGCGTTCAACCGCGGGCGAGGGAAGGCGGCGACATTACCTGCTTTTCTATGGCCGGGACCCAGGCTACTCCTGGGACTGCCGTGGCTCGTCTCTCTCTCAGCAAGACCCTCTCGTTCGACTTCGCGGTCACGAGCCCTGTGCCGGCGATCCCGACGCCGAAGCCCGCGCCGATGGCGATCGTGACCGAGATCGCGATCGCGATCGAGCCGTCTCCCGCCACCGAGCGGCCCGTCCCGGCGCTGCCGGCCTCGCCGCTCGAGCGCGAGGCCGTCGTCATCTCGGTGGGCGAGCTCGATCGGCGGCTGAAGCGGCTGATCGAGGGCGACACCGCCGGCGTGCACGTCGAGGGCGAGGTCTCGGGCCTGCGGGTCGTCGCCAGCGGACACAGCTATTTTCGGCTCAAGGACGAGCACGAGGAGGCGTCGATCGACGCGGTGATGTACCGGACCGCGCCGGCGCGATCGAAGAAGCTCCTGGTCGACGGCGCGCGCGTCGTGCTCATCGGCCGGGCCACGGTCTACGCGCCGAGCGGACGCCTGCAGTTCACCGCGGACGAGGTGCGGCCGGTCGGGCGCGGGGCGCTGCTCGAGGCCCTGGAGCGGCTCAAGGAAAAGCTCGCGGGCGAGGGGCTGTTCGCGGTCGAGCACAAGCGCGCGTTGCCCACGGATCCTCGGGTGATCGGCGTCGTCACCAGCCTGAGCGGCGCCGCGCTCCACGACATCGTCAAGGTCGCGTCGCGGCGAGGGCGGGTGCGGGTGATCCTCGCGCCCGCGCAGGCGCAGGGCGCGACGGCCGCGGCGCAGATGATCGCCGCGCTCGATCTGCTGGCGCGCGTGCCGGAGATCGAGGCGATCATCCTCGGGCGCGGCGGGGGCTCGGCCGACGATCTCGCGGCGTTCAACGACGAGGCGCTGGTGCGCAAGGTCGCCGCCTCGCGGGTGCCGATCGTCAGCGCCGTCGGCCACGAGATCGACACCACGCTCACCGATCTCGCCGCCGACGCGCGGGCCGCGACGCCCTCGCAGGCCGCCGAGCTGGTGGTGGCCGACGCCGAGGCGCGCGGCGACGCGCTGAGCCACCTGCGCGTGCGGCTCGAGCGGGCGATCGATCGGCGCGTGGCCACGGATCAGGGCGCGCTCGACGGCCTGCGCGCGCGCCTCGGCACGCCGCAGCGGCTGCTCGGCGATCACCGCCGCGACGTCGACGACGCGCTCTCCCGGATCGAGGACGTGATCCGCGCGCGCCTCGCCTCGGGCGGCGACGAGCTCGCGCGGCTCGAGCGCCGGATCGCCGCGCGGCACCCGAAGGTCGTCCTCGCCGGGGCGCGCGCCGCGCTCGGCCCGCTCTCGATCCGCCTCGGCGCCGCGGCGCGCCGGATCCTCGCCGCGCGTCGCCGCGAGCTCGGCGGCGCTGCGGCGAGCCTCGACGCCCTCTCGCCGCTCGCGGTGCTCGGCCGCGGCTACGCCATCGTCCACGGCCCGGCCGGCGCGGCGATCCACGACGCCGCCGAGGTCACACCGGGTGACATCGTCAACGTTCGGGTCCATCGTGGCACGTTCACCGCCGGCGTCCTCGCCACCTCACCGCCCCCGGAACCTCCCCGCAATGTCTAGCAGGTGGAAGCGCTACGCCCTCTTCGGGCACCCCGTTGGGCACTCGGTCTCGCCGGGGATGTTCAACGCCGCGCTCGGCTCCTTCGGCGAGCGCGACGTCTACACAGCGCTCGACCTCGCCAACGAGAGCGATCTCCGCGACGCCGTCGACGACCTTCGCAGCGGCGCGATCGATGGCGCCAACATCACGCTCCCGTACAAGCAGACGGTGCTCGGCCTCGTCGATGCGGTGGCGCCGAGCGCGCACGAGGTCGGCGCGGCCAACGTGCTCACCGTCAGCGAGGGGCGCGTCACCGCGCACAACACCGACGTCGACGCGCTGGCCACGGAGATCGCCGCCCAGTGGAGCGGCAAGCCGCGCTCGCGCGCCGCGGTGATCGGCGGCGGCGGCGCGGCGCTCGCGGCCATCGCCGCCTGCCGTCGCCTGGGCTTCAAGCTGGTCTGCGCCACCTCGCGATCGTGGTCGAACAGCGAGGCGATGTACGAGGCGACGTCGGCGGCGCGCGCGCGCGCGCTCGGCGTGCTCACCACGCTCTGGCCCGGCGACGGCGAGGAGCCGACGACCGAGCGGAGCAAGGCCTCGCAGGTGCTTCGCCTGCAATGGAAGGATCTCGTCGCCGACGCCGACTGCGTGATCCAGGCGACGAGCGCCGGCATGCTGGGCGGATCGCGCGGCGACGACGTCGCGGCGATCGTGCCGTGGGATCGGCTCCCGCCGCACGCGCTGGTCTACGACGTCGTCTACAACCCGACGGTCACGCCCTTCCTCGCGGCGGCGCGGCAGCATGGCTTCCAGGCCGAGGGCGGCCTCGGGATGCTGGTGCGGCAGGCCGAGCTGGCGATCAAGATGTGGACGGGCCACGACGCGCCCGTCGACCTGATGCGCCGCGCGGCCGAGGAGGCCCTCGCGGCTCGAGGTACGCAGGCGTGACGACGACCGCGGCGCCGGTCCTCGAGTCGGCGTGGCCGAGCGTCGTCGTCGGGGGCGATCTCGCGCGCGCGCGTCGCGAGTGGCTCCACACCAACGGCGCGGGCGCCTACGCCTCGTCGACGATCGCCGGGATGCACGCGCGCCGCTACCACGGCCTGCTCATCGCCGCGCTCGATCCGCCTCAGGGGCGGCACCTGTTCCTCTCGCACGTCGACGCCACGATCACGCTCCCGCGCGAGGGCGCCGGCCCGCCGAGCCGCCAGCGCTGGGACCTCGCGAAGCACCAGTTCCCGAACGTCGATCCGACGACGGGACCCTTCTATCTCCAGCGCTTCGATCAAGATCCGCTCCCTCGCTGGACGTACGCGGTGCCCGCGGGCGAGCTCGAGGTCGCGCTCGCTCTCGTGCGCGGCGAGAACGCCGCGGTGCTCCGCTACCGCTTCCGCGGCAAGCGCCCGGTGCTGCTCACGCTGCGCCCGCTCCTCGCCGCGCGCGGCTTTCACAAGCTCCAGCGCGAGAACGGCGGGATGCTCCAGCGCGTCGAGCTGCGCCCCGGCGAGATGCGGGTGCAGCCCAAGAAAGATCTCCCGCGCCTCTGCTTCCGCTACGAGGGCACCTTCGTCGGATCGCCGGACTGGTGGCGTCGCTTCGAGTACCTGGAAGAGCGCGATCGCGGCCTGGAGTACGAGGAAGATCTCTGGACGCCCGGCGTCTTCGAGCTCTCGATCGGCGACGCGCCGAGCTACCTCGTCGCCGGCGTCGATCACCTCCCGACGGGCGAGCCCGAGGCGCTCTTCGCCGCGAGCGAGGGCGCGATCCGCGCCGAGGATCCCGGCCCCAGCGCGTCGCCGTTGCAGCGTCGGCTCTTCGTCGCGGCCGAGGCGTTCCGCGCCGATCTCGCGGCGCGGCCGGGGATCGTCGCCGGCTACCCCGATCTCGACGTGCGCGGGCGCGACGCGCTGATCGCGCTCCCCGGCCTCTATCTCGTGCCGAAGAAGACCGACGCGGCGATCCGCGTCCTCCGCGAGATCCTCGCGCGGCGGGCCGCGGGCCTCGTCCCCAACCGGTTCACCGAGGGCCACGCCGCGCCCGAGCTCTTCGCCGCCGACACTTCGCTGTGGCTCTTCGAGGCCGCGCGCCACATGGCCGACGCGCTCGGCGACGGCCACGCCTTCGTGACCTACGAGCTGCGCCCGGCGCTCGCCGACGTGTTCGAAGCGGTGCTGGCCGGCGCTCACGCGGCGATGCACCTCACGGCCGACGGCCTCTTCGCGGTGACCGCGGGCGCGACGCCCGATCCTCGCGCCGCCGCGCCCACGTGGATGGACGCCCGCCTCCGTGGCGTCGCCGTGACCCCGCGCCTCGGCTGCCCGATCGAGCTCTCGGCCCTCTGGGCGCGCGGCTGCGACACCCTCGCGCGCCTCGCCCGCGCGGCCGGCGACGCCGCGCTCGCGGACCGCGCCGTCGCCG
>JBDTXR010000141.1:0-19397 GCA_040006075.1 Byssovorax sp.
TTGGGAGGGGTGTAGGTCGGCTGATCACTCATGGTAGCGGGCGATGCTACGCCAACCTCGCCCCCGACGTCGACATGCCTTTGTCCCGCGCCTCGCAGGTCGAAGCGGCGCCACGAGCCATGCTCGCCACGAGGTCGACGCGCCCTGGTCCGGGCTGCAACCGCAAGGCGGGGCCTCGCTCGTCGCCACGTCCACGGCTCAGCGGGAGCCGCCGGCCCGCCGCTCCGCCTCACCTTCCCCTCGCGGAGCGTGACGAGCGCGGGGGCGTGTCGTAGAGTCGGCGGCCGGCGCCGGAGCCTTCAGGAACGGGAGGATTGCCATGCTCGATCATGCGGTGGTCATCGCCGGAGGAGGTCCAACGGGGCTGATGCTGGCGGGAGAGCTGGCGCTGGCGGGGGTCGACGTGGCCATCGTCGAGCGGCGCGAAAACCAGGACCTCGCCGGCTCGCGCGCCGGCGGTCTGCACGCCCGCACGATCGAGGTCCTCGATCAGCGCGGCATCGCCGACCGGTTCCTCTCGCAGGGACAGGTCTATCCGGTCGTGAGCTTCCACATCCCGCTGGACCTCAGCGACTTTCCCACCCGGCACAACTACGTGCTTGGACTTTCGCAGAAGCACATCGAGCGCATCCTGGCCGGCTGGGTCGACGAGCTGGGGGTGTCGATCTACCGCGCACGCGAGGTGACGGGCTTCGAGCAGGACGACACCGGCGTGGACGTCGCGCTGGGATGCGGCCAGTCGCTGCGCGCGGAGTATCTCGTCGGGTGCGACGGAGGACGCAGCTTGATCCGCAAGACAGCAGGCATCGAGTTCCCCGGGTGGGATCCGACGACGAGCTGGATCATCGCCGAGGCCCGGTGGTCCGAGGAGCCGGCATGGGGCTTCCGCCACGATGCCCTGGGTACCCACGCGCTCGGCAAGAAGGAGGATGCGAGGCAGGTGGGAATCGTGTTGACGGAGCGGGAGCCGAGACCCACGCCCGAACGCACCCTGCGCGATGTCAGCCAGGCGCTCATTGCCATCTACGGGACCGATTACGGGATCCACAGTCCCACGTACATCGGAAGCTTCACCGACATGACTCGCCAGGCCGCGACCTACCGCGATCGGCGGGTCTTGCTGGCCGGCGACGCCGCGCACGTCCACCCCCCGGTGGGCGGACAGGGCCTCAACATCGGCGTGCAGGACGCGGTGAATCTGGGATGGAAGCTGGCGCAGGTGGTCAAGCGGGCAGCGCCGGAGAGCCTCCTGGATACCTACCACGCCGAGCGCCACCCGGTCGCAGCCCGCGTGCTCCGCACCACGATGGCGCAGGTCGCGCTTCGCCGACCGGACGAGCGCACGAAGGCCCTGGGCGACATCCTGTCCGAGCTCCTGAAAATGGACGAGCCTCGTAAGCGATTGGCCGCGGAGATGTCCGGTCTGGGAGCCCACTACACCCTGGGCGAGGGACATCCGCTGCTCGGGCGCCGCATACCCGATCTCGACCTCATCACGGCGGATGGGCCGCTACGGCTCTTCACTCTACTGCACGATGCCCGGCCGGTGCTCCTCAACCTCGGTGAGCCCGGCGGCTTCGAGATCACTCCGTGGGCAACCCGGGTGAAGGTGATCGACGCGAAATCCAGCGGTCCGTGGGACCTTCCGGCGCTCGGGGCCGTCGCGGCTCCCACCGCCGCTCTGATCCGGCCCGACGGCTACGTGGCCTGGGTGGGAGACCTGACCCAGGTGGGGCTCGCGGACGCGCTGACCACCTGGTTCGGACCGCCGGCTGAAGGATCGAGCCCTCTCCACGCCTGAGCCGCGCCCGCGCTGGTCGAAGAGGCTCTTACTGGATCGCTGCGCGTTGCACCGCCGCCATCGCGGCGAGGGCGGTGTCGTCGGGGTGGGTGTTGTCGGGGAAGTGGTCTGTCGTGGGCGTCGCGAGCAGGGGATCGACGTAGTAATCCACGATTCGATCGGCCCCACACGAGTTCTGGCGGATCAGCGCGTTGAGCTGATCGCGCCAGGCATAGGTGGCCGGCGTCATCTCGGCCGCGGTGAGGTAGAGCAGCGTGCTCATCGCGGTGTGGACGCCCAGCGCGCGCGCCGCGGCGCTGATCGCGGCGAGGTTCGCGTACGACTCGGCCGGCGTCGACGCATGGTCGTTGGTCCCCCCGCCGATGATCAGCCACTCTTCACGAAAATCGCCCTGCGCATAGCGGTCGGCGAACGTGGAGGGAGAGCGCGCGGCGATCTGCTCGGTGGTCTCGGACGAGACCCCCTCGTTCAGGATATAGACTGTCTCGCCGGCGGCGGCATACTGGGCCTGCAAGAGCTCCAGGAACGAGGTGGTGTTCGTCGCGTTGATGTGCCCGGCGGTGATGCTGTCGCCGGTGGCCGAGAAGAAGCGGCGAGGGCGGTACGCGAACTCCTTGCCAACATAGCGGTACACGTCCTGTCGCTCGGTGCTGGAGAGCTCGTGATCGAACCACGCCGCCCAGTAAATCCGCGTGTCGGGGGGACGATAGGAGCTCGGATCAGGATACCAGCTTCGAAACCCCATGGCGCCGCTCGAGAGGGTGGTGCCGCCGGCGGCCGTCGCCACCACGCCCCCGTCGCGGCGGCCCGTGAGGAGCGTACCCCCGTTGGAGCTGAGCTCGTAGAGGTGAAGCGCCTGATCGTACGGAGTCTGCACGGTCGGGCCCCCGACCCCGGCCCACCAGTCGTGCGGATCGCTGGTGGAGCCAATCCCGTTGATGGCCTCGCCCGGCGTGCCCGAGAGCATGAAGGTGCCAATGCCGGCCGGGTTGCCCGCGGTGATCGGGTAGGCGAGCGCGAAGAGGTGAAAGCCGGCGACCCCCGACGGGCCGCCCGCGGCGACGCCGAGATCGGAGCTGCTCGACGAGGTCCGGATCGCCGAATAGCCATTCTGGGGAGCCGAGGTGTCGATTTCGCAATAGTTTCCCGGCGCGCTGGTCATGGTCGCCGCGCTGCCGCCGTCGTCGGCGAGCGCGACGATGCTGGTGCCGTTGAGCGCGACCCGATCGCTGGTGCCGACCCGGGGCGGCCGCGCGATGAAGCTCGCCCCGAGGCGCTGCGCTGCGGCGAGGCGCGCGCCGCCGCCCGGGACCGTGATTGGCAGGGGGTCGGCCGACGGGCCGGAGGTGATCGTCCCGTCGCAGGAGATCGGGAAGGCGAGGACGAGCGCGAGCCCACCGGTGGCGATCCGCAGCGAGATGGATTGAGTTCGACGAGGCATGATCAGATCCTTCGGGTCGTCGACGCTAGCCGCAAGTTACGGGTTTATCGATGTATTCCGCGAACGGCGACCCCGGGACGAGGGTGGTGCGGAGCCTGGAAAACATAAAAGCGCGGCCTGCGGGGTTGCAAGATGGAAAAATGCAGCCGTGGGCGAATAGCGGTTCAACCGTTTGAAAAAAAGGATTTTTATCCGCGTCGAGAAGTTGCGTGAGGGTAGGGGGTGGGCCCGGCTCGCGTGACGGAGCGCCGAGGCGCAGAGCGCCGAGCACGGACCGGGGGTGGGCATCCAATTCCGACTCTCTCCGGCAGCGCTCAGCCGCCGAGGTGCCCTGTCGCGCGAAGCCAGTCGAGCACCGAGGCGTCGCCTCCGCCTCCGCGAGCGTACTCCTCGATCGTCTGCTCGATCGGGTTGGGGGCGTCGTCGTCCGCCGACCGGGCGTCGCCCCCGTAGTAGGTGAAGAGCTTGCCCTCGCAGAAGAAGACAACGATCACACCGCCGGAGCACGGGCCCCAGACATTCCAGCTCTTCTCCGCGCGGGCGTGCACTTCATCGAGGGTCATCGGCGCTCCTTGCATTCAGAAAGGGTCACTCGGTCAACCACCCTTCGCCGCGCCGACCACCGGAGGCAGCTCTGGCAAAGGCCTCTTGAACAGAGCCTCGTAGTCGGCCGCCGGGGTCACGGTGACCTCGATGGCGATCTGGTGATCGCCGCCGCCGAGGAGGACGCCGCGCAAAGGGATGACGTCGTCGTAGTCACGGCCCCAGCCGAGGGTGACGTGCTCGATCCCCGGGAGGATGGCGTTGGTGGGATCGGCGTCGATCCAGCCTTGATCGGGGCAATAGACGGACACCCACGCATGCGAGGCGTCGGCGCCAATCAGCCGGGGGCGGCCCGGCGGAGGCCTGGTGAGCAAATAGCCGCTGACGTAGCGGGCGGCGAGGCCGATGGAGCGGAGGCAGGAGAGCATGAGGTGCGCGAAGTCCTGGCAGACGCCGCGGCGGCGCGTGAAGACCTCCATCACCGGGGTAGAGACGTCGGTGGCCTTGGGATCGAAGGTGAGCTCGCGGTGGATGCGGTTCATCAGGGCGCGCACGCCGACCAGGAGCGGGGCGCCGGGCGGGAAGCAGGCCAGCGTCCAGGTCGCGAGCTCGCGCTTGTTGCGGACGCGCGTGGATTCGAAGAGGAAGCGCGCGGCGTCGAGGTCGGCGGGGAGGGGACGCACGCCGCCGTGGTAGGCGAGGCGGGCGCGGACTTTTTCCCAGGGCGGCGTCGCGGCGTCGTCGGGGACGGCGCGGGGGAAGACGTCGATCCACGACTCGGCGCGGACCGTGAGCGAGGCGTGATCGGCCTCGATCGCAAAGGTCGTGACCGGGTTGCCGAAGGCGTCGTCGCGGACGGCCAGGATCTCGGCTTCAGGCTTGATTTGCAGTGAATGCGCGAGGTCTACCTGCCAGGGGATCCGGCGCGGCGCGAGGCGCACGACCTGGCGCGAGAGGCCGACCGGCTGGTGGTACTCGTAGCGCGTCTCGTGGACGACGTGGTAGCGCGCGGACCTCATCGGGGATCAGGCGCCGAGCGGGGCAGGCGTGCCCGCGTGGGTGAAGAAGCGGCGCTGGAGCTCGTCGGAGAGGCCGAACGCGGCGTCGCGCGCGCGGTCGAGGAGCGCCGCGAGATCGACGCAGGCGCGCTCGAGCTCGGGGCCGCCCTCGGGCTCGAAGCCGGCGAGCGCGGTGCGGTGGAGCGTGGCCGCGAGCGGGCCGAGCGCCGCGCCCATCACCGCGCCGCCGAGCTCGGCCGCGGTGCGCTCGAGGAGGCGCGGGAGATCGCGGAGCTGGAAGGCCACGGCGTGGGGGTTGGTCTCGTCGAAGACCACGAGGTGCAGCACCGGCAAGAGCTCGGGCGCGCGGCGGTAGCGCGCGCGGAACGTGACGATGCTGTTGGCGGCCTCCAGCAGCCACTCCAGCGCCTCGACGCGCGCGGCGGGGGCGAAGCCGAGGACCCGCGAGACCACGCCCGCGAGGTGCGCGAGCCGCTCGAGCCGACGGCCGAGCAGGAGGAAGCGCCAGCTCTCGTCGCGGGTCATGTCGTCCATCGCGAAGCCGGCGAGCGAGACGCACGCGAGCATGATCTCGTCGAGCGACTCGAGCGCGCGGCCCATGGTCGGCTGCGGGCCGGGGAGCCGCTGCGGGAGCCGGTTGAACACGTGCCAGTTGTCGGTCGACATCCGCTCGCGCACGTGGCTCGCGCACGCGTGGAGGCGGAGGACGTTGGCCGCGAGGCCGCCCATCGCCGCCGGATCGGCGACCGCCGCGAGGAAGTCCGGAGGCGCGGCGACGTCGTCGTGGATCGGCTTGATTTCAAGCGATTTCGGAGTGGCTGGGGGCGGTGGTACCAGGGACTTCGACGGCGCGCCCGCGCCCCACGGCGCGCTGATCGGCGCCTCTTCGTCGGGCGCGTCGGGGACCTCGAGCACGCCCAGTCCCTCGCACACCGCGGCGATCGATCCGAGGGCCGCGGCGGCCTCGGGTCCGGCGTCGGCGAGGCGCACCAGCGCGGCGCGGAGGAGGCGGGCGATCCCCTCGCAGCGCTCGGCGTAGCGGCCCATCCAGAAGAGGTTTTCGCCGACGCGAGAAGCGATCTGGACGCCGCTCTGCTCGACGTCGGTGACGCCGAGGCGCGGGCGGCTGCGCACCACCTGCGCGCCCTCGCCCTCGGTGAGCATCCAGGTGTCCTTGCTCGATCCGCCCCACTGCATCGAGACGACGTCGCCGTCCTCGGGCGCGACGCGGGTGAGCGCGCCGGGCATCACCGTGTAGCCGCCGGGCGTGGCCACCGCGAAGACGCGGAGGCTGACGGCGCGCGAGAGGAGCCGCCCGTCGCGCCCGCGACCGAACGTGGGCGCGTGCGAGAGGCGGACCCACTCCTGGGCGACGTAGGCGTGCGGCTGGGCGCGCATGCGATCGATCAGGCGCGCGCGCGCGGCCGCGTCGAGCGTGTGGCCGAAGACCGGCTCGCGGCGGATCGAGGTGTACGTCGGCTTGATCACCAGCTCGTCGAGGTGCTTGATCGCGTACTCGAGCGCGGGCGCCTCGCCGCACCACCAGGTGGCGATCGAGGGCATCAAGAGCTTCTCGCCGAAGAGCCGCTCGCTCACCGCGGGGAGAAATCCGGCGAGCGCGCCGGTCTCGAGCACGCCGCTGCCGAGCGCGTTCGCGAGGAGCACGTTGCCCGCGCGCACCGCGTGGAGCAGGCCGGGGATGCCGAGCGCCGAGTCGGCGCGGAGCTCGACGGGATCGCAGTAGTCGTCGTCGAGCCGCCGCAAGATCGCGTGGACGCGGCGGAGGCCGCGCAGCGTCTTCAGGTACACGGCGTCGCCGCGCACCAGGAGATCTTGCCCTTCCACCAGCGGAAAGCCGAGGTAGCGCGCGAGGAACGAGTGCTCGAAATACGTCTCGTTGTACGGCCCCGGCGTGAGGAGCACGACCAGCGGCGCCTCGCCGTGGCGCGTGGGCGAGAGGCGGTAGAGCGAGTCTTGCAGCGCCGCGAAGAACGACGCGAGCTGCTGCACCGGGACCTCGCGGAAGGCGTCGGGGAACGCGCGCGAGAGCGTCATCCGGTTCTGGAGCGCGTAGCCCGCGCCCGAGGGGCCGCGCGTGCGATCGGCGAGGACCCACCAGCGACCGTCGGGCGAGCGCGCGAGATCCGCCGCGTAGATGTGGAGCGAGACGTTCTCGGGTGCGACGACGCCGTGCGCGGGCCAGAGGAAGCCGCGCTGGCCGAACACGACCGCGGGCGGGATCAGCCCCATGGCCAGCAGCTCCTGCTTGCCATAGAGATCGTTGAGCAGCGCGTTGAGCAGGCGCGCGCGCTGCGCGACCGCGGCGGAGATCGCGCGCCACTCGTCGGCCGGGAGGATGAGCGGGAGCAGATCGAGCTCCCACGGGCGGCTCGCGCCCTTGGGATCGGCGTAGACGTTGTACGTGACGCCGTCGGCCTCGATCGACTCGCGCACGAAGCGCGCGCGCTCGCGGATCGTGTCGGCAGGGAGCGCGGCGATCTGCCCGAGGAACGGCTTCCAGTGCGCGCGCGGAGCGCCTCGCGCGTCGAGCATCTCGTCGTAGCGAGAGGCGACGCGCGGGTACGGCGACAGGAGGCTCTCGGGCATCGGAGCCTGCTTGTTTACCCTTACTGCCGGCGCATATCGAGCGTGAAGGGGAAGTCCTGGTTCGGCGTCGCAGGCTGGACCTCGATCCGCCCCGGCGTGTGGCCCAGCCGGAAGAAGCGCGCGAGCCTCCGCCCCTCGGCCTCGAAGGCGTTGACGGGGAGGCGCTCTTCGTGGCGGCCGCCGGGGTGCGCCACGTGGTACTGGCCGCCGCCGAGGCTGCGGCCCATCCAGGTGTCGACGAGATCGAACGTGAGCGGCGCGTGCACGCCGATGTGCGGGTGGAGGCAGCGCGGCGGTTGCCAGGCGCGGTAGCGGACGCCGGCGACGACCTCGGCGGCGCGACCGGTGGGCTGGAGCGGGATCGCGACACCGTTGCATGTCACCAAATAGCGATCCGGCGCGAGGCCGGTGACCTTGATTTGAAGGCGTTCCAGCGATGAGTCGACGTAGCGCGCGGTGCCGCCCGCGGCGGCGTCCTCGCCCATCACGTGCCACGGCTCGAGGGCGCTGCGGATCTCGATCTCGGCGCCGCGCGCCGAGAAATCGCCGTGCTTGGGAAAGCGGAACTCGAAGTGCGGGGCGAACCACGCGGCGCGGAGCGGGTAGCCGGCCTCGCCGAGCTCGGTGAGCACGTCCTCGAAATCTTGCCAGACGAAGTGCGGGAGCATGAAGCGATCGTGGAGCTCGGTGCCCCAGCGGGCGAGCCGCGCGGGCGCGTAGGGCGTGCGCCAGAAGCGCGCGACGAGGGCCCGGAGCAAGAGCTGCTGGGTGAGGCTCATCCGCGCGTGCGGCGGCATCTCGAAGGCCCGCATTTCGAGGAGGCCGAGGCGCCCGGTGGTGCCGTCGGGCGAGAAGAGCTTGTCGATGCAGAGCTCGGTGCGGTGGGTGTTGCCGGTGACGTCGACGAGAAGATCGCGGAAGAGCCGATCGACCATCCACGGCGGCGGCGAGTCGCCGTTGATCTTGGTCAGGCGGTCGAGCTCGTGGAAGGCCAGCTCGATCTCGAAGAGGGCGTCGTTGCGGGCCTCGTCGAGGCGCGGAGCCTGCGAGGTGGGGCCGATGAAGAGGCCCGAGAACAGGAACGAGAGCGAGGGGTGCTGGTGCCAGTACGAGACCAGGCTGCGGAGCAGATCCGGGCGGCGAAGGAAGGGGGAATCGTTCACCGTCGCGCCGCCGAGGACGATGTGGTTGCCGCCGCCGGTGCCGGTGTGGCGGCCGTCGATCATGAACTTTTCGCTGGTGAGGCGGGAGAGGCGCGCCGCCTCGTAGAGGTGCGTGGTGCGCGCGACCATCTCGTCCCAGCCCGCGGCCGGGTGGATGTTGACCTCGATCACGCCGGGATCGGGCGTGACGCTGAAGCGCACGACCCGCGGATCGCGCGGCGGCTCGTAGCCTTCGAGCATCACCGCGTGGCCGAGCGACGCCGCGGTGGCCTCGATCGCGGCGACGAGCGCGAGGTAGTCGTCGAGCGCCTCGAGGGGCGGCATGAAGACGTAGAGCACGCCGTTTCGCGGCTCGGCGCAGAGGGCGGAGCGGTTGATCCACGTCGCCGATTCGCCGGCGAGAGGAGCGCGATCCGAGTCGATCGGCGGCGCGTCGACGCGCTCGGTGTCGGGCCCGGGCGCGACGCTCTCGGGCGCGCTCGCGAGCTGGCTTCGCAGCTCGGTGTGGGTCGGGAGGGGCGTGAAATGCTGGCCCTGATCCGGCGGGAAGAACGGCGCGCGATCGTCCTCGGCGAGCCAGGGCTGCGACGCGAGCGGCAGGCGCAGCCCGAGCGGCGAGTCGCCGGGGACGAGGTAGCAGCGCTCGTCGCGCAGGTGCCATGGGCCGGTGCGAAAGCCGGCGGCGCGGCGGGCGATCGGGAGCACGTGGCCCACGGCCTTCTCGAGGCCGGTCGAGAAGAGGCGGCGGAGGCGCGCGCGCTCGAGCGGATCGTCGAGGCGCGAGGCCAGCGGATCGACGTTGATCGGGAGCTTCTGCTCGCGCCACAGGTAGTAGAAAACGTCCTCGTAGGCCGGGAAAACCCGCTCGGGATCCAGGTGCAGCCGCTCGGCCACGCCGCGGAGAAAGCGACCCGCGAGATCGACGTCGGCCGAGCTGGGCGTGGCCTCGTCGGCGAGCCATTTCGAGTCGCTCCACATCGGCTCGCCGTCGAGGCGCCACACGCAGTTGAGCGACCAGCGCGGGAGCGGCTCGCCCGGATACCACTTGCCCTGGCCGAAATGGACCAGGCCGCGGGGCGCGTACTCGGCGCGCATGCGGTGGAAGAGCTCGGTGGCGAGGCGCTTCTTGTTCGGGCCGAGCGCCGCGGTGTTCCACTCTTCGCCGTCGGGATCGTCGATGGAGATGAACGTCGGCTCGCCGCCCATGGTCAAGCGCACGTCGCCCGCGCGCATCTCGGCGTCGATCGCGTGGCCCAGGGCCTCGATCTCGGTCCACTGATCGTCGGTGTACGGCCTGGTCACCCGCGGGGCTTCCCACACGCGGGTCACCGTCATTTCGTGCTCGAAGGTGGTCTCGCACTCGCCGAGGAGGCCGCTCACCGGCGCCGCCGACGAGGGCTCGGGCGTGCACGCGAGCGGCAAATGCCCTTCGCCCGCGAACAATCCCGACGTGGGATCGAGGCCAATCCAGCCGGCGCCCGGGAGGTACACCTCGCACCAGGCGTGGAGATCGGTGAAGTCGGCGGAGGCCCCGGCGGGGCCGCCGTCGAGCGGCTTGGTGTCGGCCTTGAGCTGCACCAGGTAGCCCGAGACGAAGCGCGCCGCGAGGCCGAGCTGACGGAGGATCTGCACCAGGAGCCACGCGGTGTCGCGGCACGATCCCGAGCGCTTTTCGAGCGTCTCTTCCGGCGTTTGCAGCCCGGGCTCGAGGCGGATCACGTAGCGGATGTGCTGCGCGAGGCGCTGGTTGAGGTCCACGAGAAAATCGTTGGTGGCGCGGGGCTCGCGCGGGATCGCGGCGACGTAGGCGTCGAAGAGCGGCGTGCCCGCGAGGAGCGCGCGGTACGGGGCGAGCTCGCCCTGCTGCGCGTCGTCGTACTCGAACGGGCAGGTCTCGGCGCGGGGCTCGAGGAAGAAGTCGAAGGGGTTCACCACCGCCATCTCGGCGACGACGTCGACCTCGATCCGGAGCTCGGTCGCGAGGTCGGGGAAGACCAGCCGCGCGAGGTAGTTGGCCTCGGGATCTTGCTGCCAGTTGATGAAGTGCTTCGCCGGCCGGACCTGGAGCGAGTAGCCCAGGATCCGCGAGCGGCAGTGCGGCGCGGGGCGGAGGCGAACGACCTGCGGGCCGAGCGCGACGGGGCGGTCGTAGCGGTAGGTGGTGACGTGGTGAATCGCTACGTGGATCGACATCGCGGTCTCCTCGGGGCCCGGGGGGCGGGGCAGGATACGGCGCGGTGCGTTGAAATGGCTAAAATCCGGCCGTGGGCGTGGGATTTTCGCGCGCGGAGGCGTCGGCGCTACGCGGTGCCCAGCCACTGTCGCGCGCGGGCCAGCGTCGCGGCGTTGTCGGGGACGCGGCGGAGGAAGCTCTCGCGCCACTCGGGATCGGTGATCTTCTCGGCGCGGGCGAGCAGGTTCATCCGCGCCTCGAAGATCGCGCCGAGGGCGCCGGTCCGATCTCCGCTCGCGGCGAGCGCCTCGGCGTGGACCAGGCGCACCAGCGACTCGCCGACCTCGAGCTCGCCGACGCGCTCGAGCACGTCGTGCGCCTCGCGCGCCTCGACGAGGGCCTCGGCCGATCGGCCCGTTGCCAGGAGCACGCGCGCGAGGATGCCGCGGCCGTAGGCGTGGAGCGGCGCCTGCGCGGCCATCGCGATGCCCAGGCGCACCTGCTGCTCGGCCTCGTCGAACTCGGCGGCGAGGCTCGACGCGATGGCCAGGTAGAGGCGCGCGCCGGACTCGACGCGGCGGTCGCCCTTCTCGCGGTTGCGCTCGATCGCCTCGCGCAGCGCGGCGCGCCCCTCGTCGACGCGGCCCTGGCACGCGAGGGCCAGGCCGAGGTTGAGGCGGGCCACGGTACCCACGAAATCGAGGCCGAGGCGCTCGGCTCCCTCGAGCGCCTCGCGCAGCGCGCGCTCGGCCTCGGCGAAGCCGCCGAGCGCCATGTACGCGTCGCCGAGGTTGGAGCGCTGGAGGCACGCCGTGCGCAGATCGCCGACGCGCTCCGCCAGCTCGATGCTGGCCTCGGTCTCGCGCAGGTAGCCGGCCGCGTCGCTGCGCGACGACGCCCAGGCGGCGCGGGCCTGGTGCAGGCGCATCGCGGCGCGAGGATCCCGCGCGCTCTCGGGGCCGCTCGCGGGCTCGCCCGCCATGCGATCGAGCAGCGCCTGCGCGAGCGGGTAGCGACCGGCGTAGATGAGCTGGATCGCCGCGTGATGAAGGGCGACGACGTCCCCCGACGCGCCCGGCCGCAGCGGCTCGTCGAGCAGGAGCTCGGCGAGCGCGGTGAGCTCGGCGAGGTGGCCGAGCTTGCCCGCGACGTTGGCGCGCTCGCTCGCGGCGGCGGACCACGACGGGTGCGATCGCGGGAAGAGATCCATGGCCTCGCGGGCGCAGCGCTCGGCCTCGGCGTTCTCGTTGCGCCAGCGCCGGGCCTCGGCCTGGATCAGCCGCAATTCGCCGAGGATTTCGCCCGCGGCGCCCGACGCGACCCCGCGATCGGCGCGGGCCAACGCCGCCGTGAGATCGTTGCCCTCGAGCGCCTGCGCCGCAGCTCGCAGCCATTTCTCGATGGCGCGATCGGGCTCGGCGCCGCGATCGAAATGCTCGGCGAGCACCACCGCCTCGCCCTCGCCGGCGCCCTCGAGCCAGCCCGCGGCGAGGCGGTGCCCGAGCGCGCGATCGGCCTCGGTGAGCGTGGCGTACGCGGCCTCGCGGACGATGGCCTGACGGAACACGTACTCGACTTGATCGGGAAAACGCCCGTCGGGACGGCGCGCGAGGAACTCGCTCTCGACGATGCGGGCGAGCGCGGCGTCGAGCTCGCTCGGGTCGCGTCCCCCGAGGAGCGCGAGGATCCCGTCGCGCCACGCGACCTGGCCGAAGACGCTGGCCGCGCGGAGCACGCGGCGCTCGGCCGGATCGAGGCGCTCGAGGCGCCCCTCGACCATCGCCAGCACCGTCTCGGGCAGGTGCGACCCTTTGCCCGCCGCGACCGCGCGGATCAGCTCTTCGAGGTAGAACGCGTTGCCCGCGGCCTGGGCGACGACGCGGCCCACGGTCTCGGCGCTGACCTCGTCGCCGAGGACCGCGCGCGCCAGCTTCTCGCAGGCGCGCTTCGAGAGATCGGGGAGGCGGATCTCGTCGACGGCGCGCTCTTCCCAGAGGCGCGGGAAGATCTCGCGGACCTCGGGGCGCCCGAGCGCGAGGACGAAAAAGGGCGCGTTTTCCAGGCGTCGCAGCGCGCCGTCGAGGAGCTGCACCGAGGGGAGATCGCCCCACTGCAAGTCCTCGAGCACGAAGAGGATCGGGCGCGCGGCGCACTCGGCGGCGAGGAACGTCTCCCAGGCGCGGCGCATCTGGTCGCCCATGAGCATGGCGTCGGCGCGCGCTGCAAAGAGCTCGACGCTGTCCTCGGCGGCGAACGGCGTCGAGCAGAGCTCGCCCAGGAACTCGGCCACGCGCGCGGCCTCGGCGCCGCTGAAGTGACGGCCGACGCGGGCGCGGAGCTTCTGGCGGCGCACGCCGAGCGGCTCGCCTTCGAAGATGCCGGCGGCGCGGCGGATCACCGGGGCGATCATCCCGAAGGGGGATCCGGCGCTCATCGGATCGCCGCGGCTCATCCAGATCTCGATCGCGCCTTCGCGCTCGCGCACCGCGTGGAGCAGCTCGAAGCGGATCCGCGATTTGCCGGCGCCGGCCGGCGCGGTGATCAGCACGGCGCGCGCGGCGGGCTCGGCGACGCACTCGTCGATGAGGCCGAGCAGCACCCCGAGCTCGCGCTCGCGCCCGACGCACGGCGTGGGCTTGCCAAGCAGCGTGCGGGTGATCTCGCCGCCCTCGCGCTCGGCCGCGAGCGTGAGGCCGCGCGCGTCGCCCGAGACCTCGAAGCGCACGTCGAGGAGGCCCGCCGTGACGTCGTCGACGCGCACCGGGAGCGGGCGGCTTCCGGCGCCGAGGCGGATCCCGCCGCCGAGCGCGATCGGCGCGGCGAAGGCCAGCGGCGCGAAGCCGAGGCGGAGCGGGCGCTGCGCCGGCGCCTCGACGCGCGCCGGCGCGAGCTCGGGCTCGACGTCGGCGCGGAGCAGGCGCTCGGCGCGATCGATGACCTCGCCCACGGGGAGCCGCTCGGCCGCGGACCACCCCCGACCCGTGGCCAGCGCCATCGGGATCGTGGGGAGCAAGCCGCGCATCGCCAGGGCGAAGCGCGCCGCCCGCGCGGCCTGATCGGTGGCGCTCCCGCCGCCCGACAGCGTGGCGATCACCGAGCCGTCGAGGAGGCTCTCGACCCGCGCTCCGAACGGCGCGAGCTCGCGTCGCACCTGCGCCGCCGTGGCCGCGGCGTCCTCGGTCGTCAACGTCGCGGCGAAGGCTTCGCCGAGCGGCGGCAAGCGCGGCGCGTCGGGTGAGGGAGCGCCGATCGATCGGGCGTCGGCGAGCACCAGGCTGAGCAAGCGCTTCTCGCCGATGGTGAGGCCCTGGGGCAGGCTCCGCCGCGACGAGGGCAGCGCCAGGCTCGCCGGGCCCGACAGGAGAGCCAGCTCGCGCGCCGCCGCCGCGCCGTCGGCCGGCCGCGCGTCGCGCTCTTTCGAGAGCATGCGGGCCACGAGATCGTCGAGCGCGTCGGAGACCTCGAGCCCCACGTCCTGGAGGCGCGGCGCCTCTTCGAGCAGCACCTTGGCGAGGATGCCCATCACGTGCTCCGCGTGGAACACGGGGCGCCCCGTCAAGCACTCGAACAGCACGCAGCCCAGCGCGAAGACGTCGGCGCGGGCGTCGACGTCACGCGCGCCGCGCGCCTGCTCCGGCGCCATGTACCCGGGCGTGCCCACCGTGACGCCGGTGCCGGTGTCGACCTGCTGCCCGACCGTGAGCCGCGCGATGCCGAAGTCCAGGACCTTCACCTCGAGCGGCCGCCCACCCACGAGGAACAGGTTCTGCGGCTTCACGTCGCGGTGAACCACGCCGCGCGCGTGCGCTGCGCCGAGCGCCTCCGCGGTCCGCTCCGCGAGCGAAAGGCTCGCCGCGATGCCGAGCCGACGCCCCTCCGCGCGCGCGAGGTGCTCGCCGAGATCTTCCCCTTCGAGCCACTCGATCGCCAGCCAGCCCTCGCCGGCGTCGGCGCGCCCGTGCGCCACGTAACGCACGATCCCCGGGTGATCGAGCTCCGCCAGCACCAGGGCCTCGCGCTCGAACCGATCGAGCCCGAGGTCCGGGCGATGCAGCGATTTCAGCGCCACGGGCTGCCCGGTGCGCTGATCGGTCGCGCGGTAGACGGCGCCCATCCCGCCGCTGCTCGCGAGGCGCTCGATCGCGAACCGCCCCTCGATCAGGTCTCCAGGTTTCATGGGTCGCGCTCGCGCCCGTCGATGCTACGCGGCTTTTCACGGCCGGGGACGACAATGCGCGCCGCGCCGGCCTCAGGCGCGCGCGACAGCCTCGGCGATCCAGAGCACGGCGGCGTCGAGCTCCGACGTCTTCGAAAACACCGGGCCGAGCCGCGCGGCGGCCTCGAGGACGTGCTCCGGACCGCCGGCCGTGAGGAAGGCGATCGGCAGCGCGGGCGCCCTCTCGCGTAGCCGCGCCGCGAGATCGGGCCCGTATCCATCGCCGAGCTCGACGTCGAGCAGCGCCGCCGCGAACGTCGCCCCCTCGGCCGCCGAAGCCTCCGCGGCCGAGCCGTAGGTGACGACGTCGAGGCCCAGCGCGACGAGCCGTCGCTTCACCGCGACGCGCGCCACGGCGGAGTCATCGACGAACAGGACCGAGTTCGACTTCGAGTTCGGGCTCAAGGCGGCCTTCATTCTACGGCATTCACGGCGACGCGCGCTCGCGGTTGCATCCGCGGCACGGGGCCTCTATCACGTCGCCCCATGCAGATAGCGGCGGAAACGCGCGGGACCAGCCCGGCGCGGGGCGAAGCGACCAGGGCCTCCTCGACCGAGCCGAGCGACGGCGCGCGGCACGACTGGACGGTCGCCGAGGTCCAGGCCCTCTACGAGCTCCCGTTCTTCGAGCTGCTCGACAGGGCGCGCACCGTTCACCGCGCCGTGCACGGCGGCGACGCCGTCCAGCTCTGCACGCTGCTCAGCGTGAAGACCGGCGGCTGCCCCGAAGACTGCGCCTACTGCCCGCAGTCGTCGCACTACGAGACCGAGGTCGGCCCCGAGAAGATGCTCGACGTGCCCGCCGTCCTCGACGCCGCCCGGCGCGCGCGCGAGGCCGGCTCGACGCGCTTCTGCATGGGCGCCGCGTGGCGCGAAGTGAAGGAAGGCCCCGCGTTCGACCGCGTCCTCGACATGGTGCGCGGGGTGAAGGAGCTCGGCCTCGAGGCCTGCTGCACCCTCGGCATGCTCAGCGAGGGCCAGGCCGCGCGCCTCAAGGACGCCGGCCTCGACGCCTACAATCACAACCTCGATACGTCGCGCCAGAACTACAAATCGATCATCACGACGAGGGTCTTCGACGAGCGCCTCGCCACGCTGCGCAACGTGCGCAAGGCGGGGATCACCGTGTGCTCGGGCGGGATCATCGGCATGGGCGAGTCGGTCACCGATCGCTGCGCCATGCTGGTCGAGCTCGCGCAGCTCACGCCCCACCCCGAGAGCGTGCCGATCAACGCCCTGGTCCGCGCCGAGGGCACCCCGCTCGCCGCGCTCCCGCCCCTCGATCCGATGGAGTTCGTGCGGATGATCGCCGTCACCCGGCTGGTCTTCCCGAACGCCATGGTCCGCCTCTCCGCGGGCCGCACCGAGCTCTCGCGCGAGGCGCAGATGCTCTGCCTCTACGCGGGCGCGAACTCGATCTTCTACGGCGATCGCCTGCTCACCACGCCGAACCCCGGCCCCGACGTCGACGACGCGCTCATCCGCGACGCCGGCCTCTCGCCGATGGCGCCCGCTCCTCGCTGAAGCAACGCCTCACGGAGCGCCGCAGACCAGCCACTCGGCGAGCTTGTCGCGCTCGGCGATCGGCGGATCGTCCGGCCCGGGAGGCATCGAGTCGTTGGTGCCGGCGCTCCGCGCGAAGATCCGATCCTTGTGATCCAGGATCGCTGCGCGGGTGTTGAAGAAGTAGTCGTCGGGGGCGCCCTGGCGCAGCTGCGTCTCGGCCGAGTGGCAGCGGTTGCAGTAGTCGCTGAAGAACCCCGCGCCGAAATTCGCGTACGTCAGCTTCGTCCCCGCGGGCGGGCACGTGGCCTCGTCGAGGGTCTGGTAGCCGCAGCTCGCGAGGGCGAGCGAGAGGGCGGCGAGGAGCGCGCGACGCCTCACAGCGTGTAGTTGAAGCCGAGGCCGAGCGAGGCGCCCGCGTAGATGCTCGGGCCGCGCGGATCGGGGAAGCCGGTGAGCAGCGCCTCGACCCGCGCGTGAAACTCCCAGGCCTTCGCCTTGTGGAACGGGATGTCGACGCCGAGCCCGCCGTCGAGGCCGGCGCGGTGGCGGATCCCGTCGCCCACGCCGAACACCGCGCCGAACGGCTCGTTCGCGACCGAGGACATCGTCTCCTCGTGTTGATGAACGAGACCAAAGCGCGCGAACGGCCGCACCTTGCCGATGCGCGCCCAGGCCTGGAGGCCGATCGAGAGGAAGGTGAGCATCCGCTGATCGACGGCGCCGTAGCCGATCCGCGCGAGGAAATACGGCGCGATGATGTCCTTGAAGCGGTAGCCGAGCTGCATCGAGCCGAAGCCGGCGCCGTCGCTGCGCCAGCTCGATCCCTCGCCGCCGAGGCCGAGATCGAGCTGGATGTCGCCCGCCCGCGCCTCCCGCAGCGGGAGCGCGGAGACCGCGAGGAGCACGAGGGCCGTGAGGACGACGAGGCGCGCGCGCTTCAGCTTTTGCACAGGCATCCTCGGTTGCCCCGGTTTCCAGGGCAGTTCGTGGAGAGCACGGTCCCGACGCTACCCGTTCCGCGGCGCGGCGGCGATGGGGACCGCGTCGACCCGGACGGCGCGCGTCGGGAACGCCAGCGAAGTGCCGGCTTTCTCGACGATCTCGAGCAGATCGAGCAGCACCTCCTCGCGGAGCTTCACGAACTCGGCGCTCTCGGTGGTGACGAACCAGGCGGTGATCTCCACGTCGAGCGACGACTCGCCGAGCCGCGCCAGGGCCACCGACATCTCGGGCCACACCTTCGGGTGATCCTGGAGCAAGGTCCGCGCGCCGAGCAGCACCTCGCGCACCGCGGCCGCGCTGCTGGTGCGCGCGAGCGCGAGCACGCAGACGAAGCGGATCCGATCGCGCCCCGCGAACGACTCGACCCGCATGTCCGCGAGCTTGCCGTTGGGCAGCGTGACCTGCGTGCGATCGAGGGTGCGGATCCGCGTCGAGCGGAGGCCGATCGACTCGACGGTGCCCGACACCGTGTCGACGGTGATGTAGTCGCCGACGCGGAACGGCTGATCGACGCCGATCGACAGCGATCCGAAGAGGTTCTCCACCGTCTTCTGCGCCGCGAGGGCCAGGGCGACGCCGCCGATGCCGAGGCCGGCGACCAGGCTCGTGACCGGGTAGCCGAGCTCGGAGAGCACCGCGATCGCCGCGATGAAGATCGCGGTGATCTTCACGACCTTGGTCGCGAGCGGGATCAGCGATCGCGCCGCGGGGCTCTCGCGCGTGGTCGGGTGCTCTAACACCCGCTCGCCGGTGATGTCGATGCCGCGGATCGCGAACCAGAAGAGCGCGAGGAAGAAGCCGGCGCGGAGCACGCGCTCGAGGAAGGCCTCGGCCGCGGGGAACAGCTCCAGGAACGGGTAGGCGAGATCGACCGCGGCGACCGCCCACGCCAGCGTCAGCGGCGCGCCGAGGCGCGTGAGCAGCGTCTGATCCCACTTCGCTTTGGTCCGCGCCGCGAGGCCGCCGATCGCGCGGCGCGTGAGGTAGCCGAGCACGTTCCCGAGGGCCACGGCGGCCGCGAAGAGCAGCGGGAGCGCGATCCACTGCCACCAGACGAGATCCTTCGGACCGCGACGAAGCAGCGGCGCGGGCAGGAGATCTTGCAGCCAGCGATCGCGGAGGTGGCCGTACCAGTCCTCGATCTTGTCGACGCTGGCGCGGGAGACGAGCCACCGCGCGCCGTCGGGCCCATTGCGGCGAATGAAGCGCACCGGATCGGTGCCGGAGCGGCCAGTGATCCCGCCGATCTCCTCGACGCCCGGCGGGAGCTTGTCGGCGGGGTTCCCCATCGGGAGCGGCGAGACCTCGTCGAGCTTCCCGCCGAGCCGGCGATCGAGCACCGCGTTGAGGTGGCGCGCGAGCAGCGGTCCCCTTGATTTGTCGGCCTCCGCGAGATCGAGGTACTCGGCGGCGTCGGCGTACTCGCCGGCGCGACACAGATCGAGGAACCGCTTGAGCGAGGCGCGCGGCGAGTCGGGCGCGGGAGCGGGCTCGACCGGCGGAGGCGTGGTCGGCGACGTCGACGCGCCGGCGGCCGCGGCGACGACGACGCCGGGGTGCGGATCGGCGAGCGCCGGCGCCGCGACGAGGCAGAGCGCGGCGACGACGAGGAGCGAGGATCCGGCCGTGGCCGCGCGGCCGCGCGGGCGGGAAGCAGGCATGCGCTCCCCGTAGCACGGCGGCGTGGAGGTCGAGATCGGCGAGCCGATCCGGCGATCAGAGCAGCCAGTCGTCCAGGCTCGCCGCGACGCGCTCGCCGAAGCTCGCGGCGCCGGGGATCGCCAGCGTCGCGCGGAGCTCCGCCGCGGCGGCGGGGCTCACGCCGCGCTGCGCGAGCAGCGCGCGCGCGGCGTGCTCGACGCGCTCGATCGTGACCTCGTGCTGCACCAGCTCGGGGTACGCGCGGCGACCGAGCAGCACGTTGGG
>JBDTXR010000142.1:0-19373 GCA_040006075.1 Byssovorax sp.
GTCGATCTCGTCCGGGGTGACGTCGACCTGCAAACGATGCTCGAGCGAGGCGGCCCGCAAGGGGAGATACGAGCAGAGGCGCGGGGCCTCGACGAGATACTGGAGGACCCGCGCCATGCCCGGTTCAGGGGCTCGGCGGAGCGACGGGCGCCGCGGCAGGAGCCGGCGCCGGCGTCGCCGGGGGAGCGGGCGTGGGCGCCGCGGGAGGAGCCTTGGGGGCGGGATCGGGGAGCGAGAACAGGATTGGATAGTTGACGATCACCTTGCCGCCGTCGGGCTGCGGGAACGAGAGCGTCATGAAGGCCTTCTCCAGGCACTTCGTCATGGCCTTGTCTTTGAGATCGGTCCCCTGGGCGGTCGAAACGCTGGTGACGACGCCGCTGTTCTCGATCACGAAGTGCACCGTGACCTTGCCTTCGAGCTTGGGGTTGGTGCGCAGACCATTCTCGTAGCAGAGGCGGAAGCGGCCGAAATTCTGGCGGATGATGCGCAGGACAACCTCGGGCGGGAGGCGCCCCTGAACCGTGGTGGCTCCCGTCTTGATCCGGGGAGGGTTCCTGCGGTGCGAGCCGCCGAGGCCCCCATACCCACTCCCAAAGCCTTGTCCCGTGCCCGTGCCCGCGCCGTGCCCGAGGGTGCCAACGCTGCCAATTCCGAGGCCTACGCCGGTGCCGCCGGCGCTGGGGGAGACGCCCGAGAGGCCGAGTCCGCCGGCGCCGAACGAATCCCCGACGGCGTCGCCCCACATGTTGCCACGGGCCGCGAGTGGATCGTCGCTGTCGTCTTTGCCCCAGGGTGCCGTGGGCGCGCTGGGATCGCCGCCGGCGCCGGCGCCGAGGAGGCCCATCATGCCGTATTCCGCGGCCTCTTTGAGGGCAGATTGCCTCTGTGCTTGCAGCTCTTCCGGGGTGGGCTTCGCGGGCGCGGGCGCGGCGGGCGCCGGTGGGGTCAAGTCGACCGTGGTGACCTCGGCGGGGTGCTGCGAAGGGGCCACCGCGACTTGCGTGGGCGCGCCCGTCGGCGACACCGAGGGAGGGGGTAATTCGCCGCCGCAGCCCAGCGGGAAGAGCGCGAAGCAGGCGAGGAGAAATGAAGGCTTCATGGCCTCGCGACGATGTCCCCGAGGCCGCCCGGCGTCAAGGTCAGTGACCGCCGCGCTTGATCTCCTCCTGACGTTTCTTCCCCTTCTTCGCCAGCAGCGGCGCCAGCATCGCCGAGATGGCAGGCACGGTGTTGGCCACCCGCGCGAGGAGGCCGCGCCCCGCGGGGATCGTCGCCTCGAGCGGCCTCCCGGGGAGCACGTGATCGAGGACGAGACGAGCGATGTCCTCCACCGTCAGGGCCTTCGATCCCGAGAACGTCAGCGCCGCCTCGTCCCGAGTGACCTGCTTGTCGAGCATCGGTGTCTCGACCGCGTCGGGCATGATCAGGGTCACCGCGACGCCGCGCGGGCGGAGCTCGGTGGCCGCGGCGAGGGTGAAGCCGCGGACCGCGAACTTGGAGGCGCTGTAGAGCGACAGCCCCGGGACCGGCGCGAGGGACGCCAGGGAGCCAATGTTGACGATGTGACCCGATCCGGCGGCGACCATCCGCCGGGCCGCCGCGCGGGTGCCGAGCATGGTGCCCTTGGCGTTGACGTCGAGGTGGAGATCGACGTCGCGCGCCGTGAAATCGGTGACGTACCCGGCGTTGAGGAAGCCGGCGATGTTGAAGAGCACGTCGAGGCCGCCGAGCTCGGACTCGGCGGCATCCATCACGGATTCCCACTCGGTCTCGCTCCGGACATCGAGCTTGCGTCGCAGCACGCGATCGGCGCTCCAGCCCTCGCGCTCGGCGGCGCCGGCGAGGGCGACCTCGTCGAGATCGGTGGCGATCACCCGGTGGCCGTCGTTCGCCAGAGCGCCGGTGAGGTGGCGGCCAATGCCGCTGGCGCAGCCCGTCAGTACCATTCTCATGATCTCGTCCTTCTTCGATCCAGGCGTTCAAGCACGGGCCGTGACGGCGCGGAGGATCTGCCGCTGGGCGGCGGCGAACACCGCGAGCACCGGCAAGCTGAGGATGACGTTGCCGGCCATGACGATGTGCCAGCGCACCCCGGTCCCCTGCTCGCGCAGGAGCGCGACGGCGAGCGGCAGCGTGCGGACGCTGTCGTCGGTGGTCATGACCAGCGGCCAGAAATAATCGTTGTAGTGAAAGACGAAGCTGAAGAGGAAGAGCGCCGCGAGCGTGGGCCGGATCATCGGCGCGAGCAGGCCATAGATGATCCGGAGCTCGCTCGCGCCATCCATCCGCGCGGCCTCGATGATCTCGTCCGGCACCGAGAGCAGCGCTTGCCGCACCAGGAACGTGCCGAGCGCGCTGACGCCGAAGGGGAGCACGAGTGCGGCGAAGGTGTTGACGAGGCCGACCTTGCCGAGGAGCGTGAACACCGGGACGAAGGTGACCTGAGCCGGCACGAGGAGGCAGGCGAGGATGAGCGCGAAGGCCCGCGCCCGCCCGGCGAAACGCAGCTTGGCGAGCGCGTACCCCGCCGGCAGCGCCAGGGTGATCTGGAGGAGGGCAATCGCCACCGACATCGCCACGGTGTTGAGGAAGTAGCGCCCGACTGGCACGGTCGCGAAGACCTCGCGGTAGGCCCCGAATTGCAGGCTCGAAGGGAGCGGATAGGCCGGCGCGCGGACGATCTCCGGCAGGGTCTTCAGCGAGGTGAGCGTCATCCACGCGTAGGGCCCGAGCCAGAGCGCGGCCACGACGAGGAGGGCAGTCCGGGAGATCCCGAGGCGGATCGCCGCGCCTTTCTCGGCGATCACGAGGCCCTCTTCTCGAAGGCGGTGACGCGGAACGCCCAGAGCTGGACGCCGGTGAGGCCGAGGAGGAGCAGAAAGAACACCACGGTGAGCGCCGAGGCGCGGCCGACGCGCAGGTTCTGAAAGACGTGCTCGTAGATGGCGTAAACGAAGATCGTCGTCGACTTCACCGGGCCGCCCTGGGTCATGACGCGGACCACGTCGAAGGCCTGAAACGAGAGGATCAGGCTGGTCGTGGCGACGAAGGCGGCGCTGGGGCGGAGGAGCGGCCAGGTCACGTGGACGAAGCGGCGGAGCGGCCCGGCGCCGTCGAGCGCCGCGGCCTCGAGCAACGATGGAGGGATGTCCTGGAGCCCGGCGAGAAAAATCACCATCGAGTACCCGGTGATTTTCCAGACGCTCACGAAGGCGAGCGTGACGAGCGCCACGTCGGGATCGCCCAGCCAGTTGAGCGGGCGTACGTGGATCGCGCGGAGCATCGACGAGAGCAGGCCGGAGTCGGCGTCGAGGATCCACATCCACAGGAGGGCGACCGCGACCCACGAGACGACGTAGGCGCTGAACACCGCGCCGCGGACGAAGGCGTAGACGGCGCCGCGCCGATTGAGGGCCACCGCGAGGCCGAGCCCGAGGCCGACCGAGAGCACCACGACGATCGCGCTGTACGCGAGCGTGCGCGCCGCGGCGCCCCACAGCTCGCCGCCGGCGATGATCTCGGCGTAGTTGCCGAGGCCGACCCACCGCGGCGGCGTGAGGAGATCCCACGAAAAGAAGCTGGTTTTCAGGGCGAGCGCGAGCGGGTAGAGCACGAACAGCGCGAGCACGAGCGCCGTGGGAGCGAGCATCAGATACGGGTGATGGGCACGGCGAGGCTGCATCGTTTTATGGTCGGAGCGCTGCGGCGGGCGCGGTTCTAACACGGCCGCGCCCGCCCTGTCGCGCGGCCCCGGCGCGGCGATCGAAGCGCAAACCTGCGCGCCCGCGGCGGCGCTCCGCCCGCCGACGTCGTGCTCGTGCGCGAAACGTAGCGATCGCGCGCGGATTGAACTAACGTACCCGCTGCATTCTTCTGGCAGGGAGTGCTTGAAGTAGGAGGCCAAGTATGCGTGAACGGGGCTTACAAATTGCGTTGATGTGCCTGGGTGTGGCAGTGACGGCGTACGCCGGGTGTGGCGGCGACGGGACGACCGCGACCACGTCGACCTCGGGCGACATGACGACGACGGGATCGGACACGACGTCGGGCGGCATGACGACGGTGACCAGCGGCGGCATGACGACGAGCGGGAGCGCGTCGGCGTCGAGCGGCGGCTCGGGCGACAACCTCGGCATCGAGTGCACCGCCGACGGCGACTGCGGGCCCGGCCTGAAGTGCCTCGCGTCCGACGGGAAGATCACGGCGTTCGCCACCGGCGGCCCCGCCAACGGCTACTGCTCGAAGGACTGCGCGTCCGACGACGACTGCCCGGGCAACACCAGCCTCTGCTTCGGCGCGGGCGGCGGGCAGAAGGGCGTCTGCCTCCTCACATGCGATCTCGGCCCCGATCTCATGTTCCTCGACGATCCGCTCGATCCCATGAAGTGCCACGGCCGCGAAGACGTGCGCTGCGCCAGCGTGACCAACACGGTCACGGCCTGCATGCCCACCTGCGGCAAGGACGATCAGTGCCCCGCCGGCCGCTTCTGCGATCCGCGCGTCGCGGTCTGCGTCGACAAGGCCAACACCGGCCTCGCCTCCGGCGCGAAGTGCGATCCGATGGCAATGACCCCGGAGTGCGCCGGCGTCTGCGTGAACTTCACCGGCGGCACGACCTCGTGCTCCAGCCCCTGCGTCCTCGGCGGTTCCATCACCGATCCGACGACGGTCACCGACTGCGGCGGTCTCGAGAAGGGCCTCTGCGTCTATTCGCCCACCGGCAACGGCCCGGGCGACTTCGGGTTCTGCGCCCCGGGCTGCAGCCTCCAGAGCGATTGCCAGAACACCGACTTCTGGTGCTTCGGCGTCGGCGGGCTCACCGGCAGCGCGGTCGACAACGGCTTCTGCTTCGGCGCGACGCCCTGCCCGAACGGCAAGACGGACTGCAAGAGCATGAACGCCAAGGTCATGTGCACGGACACGAAGTACGGTCCGTTCTGCGTCGACACCACCTTCCCGCTCGGCGACGCGGCCCCGCCGGGTACCTCGTCGAGCAGCGGCTCGTCCGGCAGCGGCTCGTCCGGCAGCGGCTCGTCCGGCAGCGGCGCGGGCGGCTCGTCGTCCAGCGCCTCCGTCGGCTCGTCCGGCAGCGGCGCCGGCGGCTCGTCGAGCAGCGCGGTGACGGGCGTCGGCGCCGTCACCTCGAGCGTGGCCTCGTCCAGCAGCACGGGCCCCTGATGGGCAAGGGGGCCTGTAACGGTCCCTGACTCCACATCACGATCCGAGAGAGAGAGCGGATACTGGCAAGGGCCGGTATCCGCTCTTCTCATCTCTGCTCCTCCCCTCCTCCCTTCCTCCGTTCATCCCGGGGTTCGATTCGACTGCTCGAGTCGAGCGCGCCGCGCCCTCGTGGGCCGAACCAGGAAAATTACAGACATTCCAGGTCTTGTGCGGCGGGTCAGGAGGTGAGAGTCTCGACGGATGAACCCCGAGCAGTCGAGACGGGCCGGGCGAACGCGCCGCCCAGGGGCGCGCTCTTCCTTCACCCTGCTCGCGGGCGGACTGCTGGCGATGGGCCTCGCCCTCGGCGGCGGCTGCGTCGGCACCCTCGGCGATCCACCCGACGAGTCGTCGTGCACGAGCTGCCCGACGAAGCCCGGCGACCCGACCACGGCGCCGCTCGACACCTCGCGCTTCCCGCGGCTCAGCCACCTTCAGTGGGAAAACTCGGTCCAGGATCTGCTGTATCTCGCGCAGCCGTCGGGCCTCTCGGCCTCGTTCACGGGCGATCCGCTCGGCGGGATCTTCGACAACAACGAGTCTTCGCTCCTGGTCACACCGGGCCTCTGGGCCGACTACCAGATCGCCGCCGAGCAGCTCTCGGTCCTGGTCACGAGCGATGCGGCCAAGCTCGCCAAGCTGGTCCCCGCAGGCGCGCCGGCCGACGCCCCAGGCCGCGCCAAGGCCTTCGTGGAGAGCTTCGGGATGCGCGCCTATCGCCGCCCGCTCACCCCGACCGAGGTCACCGGCTATCTCGCCCTGTTCGCCAAGGGCAAAGACCTGGTCGACGGCACCGACGATTTTGCCAGGGGCGTGCGGCTCACGCTGCAAGCGTTCCTCCAGTCCCCGTATTTCGTCTACCGGGTCGAGGCCAGCAGCGCCGCCGTCGGCGCGACGATCCCCCTCAGCGACTTCGAGGTCGCGACCAAGCTCAGCTACATGCTCTGGAACACGATGCCCGACGACGCGCTCTTCGCGGCCGCGAAATCGGGCGAGCTCGCCACCACGGAGGGAGTCCTCACTCAGGCGACGAGGCTCCTCGACGACGACCGCGCCAAGGGGATGGTGGCCTCGTTCCACCACCAGCTCTTCCAGTACGACCACTACGACGATCTCACCAAGGATCCCACCCTCTTCCCCGACTTCACCCCGGCCCTCGGCGCCGACATGAAGCAGGAAGCGCAGATGTTCATCGAGGACGTGGTCTTCGCGCAGAAGGGCGGGATCAAGGAGCTCCTCACCCAGCCCACCACCTACGTGAACAGCGGCCTGGCCGCGATTTACGGCCTCAAAGGCAGCTTCGACGGCAGCTTCGTCAAGGTCGACCTCGACCCGAAGACCCGCTCGGGGATCCTGACCCGCATTGGCTTCCTGGCCTCCAATGCCACCAGCCACGAGCAGCACTCGATTCATCGCGGGGTGTTCATCAACCGCCGGATCATCTGCGCCAAGCTCCCCGATCCGCCCAACAACGTGCCGCCGCTCCCGCCCGCCGCGGACTTCAAGACCAACCGCGAGCGCGTCGAGAAGCACACTGGCAAAGGCACCTGCGGCGCCACCTGCCACGGGACGCTGATCAACCCCGCCGGCTTCGCCTTCGAGCACTACGGCGCGATTGGCCAGTACCAGGACACCGAGAATGGCAATCCGGTCAACTCGGCCGATACCTACACCCTCGACGGCAAGGACGTGAGCTACCAGAGCGCCATCGACTTCGACGGCTTGCTCTCCGAGAGCGATCAGGTGCACGCCTGCTACGCCAAGCACTGGCTCCAGTACGCCTATGGCCGCGTCGATCAGCCCGCCGACGGCGCCGCGCTCGCCGATCTCGCGAAGGAGTCGCGCAAGGGCGCGCGGGCGCTGATCCTGGCGCTCACCCAGACTCAGGCCTTCCGCAGCCGTATCCCGCACCCGGAGACGCCATGATTCAGCGACGACACTTCCTCCGCGGGCTCGGCGGCGCGATCATCGCTCTCCCGTTCCTGGAGACCTTCGCGCAGAAAGGCGCGCTGGCGGCCGGCCCTCCCCCGTTCGCGATCTTCATGCGCCAGGCCAACGGCGTGGTCCAGAAGACCGACGAGCCCGACACCTTCTGGCCGACCAAGATGGGCCAGCTCACCAAGGCAGGAATGCTCGCCGACGGCGATCAGGCGGTGAACGTCCTCGCCGAGTATGCCGACAAGCTCCTGGTGGTCCAGGGCGTCGATTTCGGCTTCCCGGGCAACGGATGTGGCCACTCGGGCGGTGGCAATCAATGCCTCACCGCTGCCAAGGTGTCCGACACGCCCTCGGGCAACGAGTCGCTGTCCATGGGCGAGTCCATCGACAACCGCATCGCCACCGAGCTTCAGCCCACCGGAGTCGAGCCGCTCACCCTCTATGCCGGCAAGATGTCCGGCTACATCAACGAGGTGCTCTCGTACCGCGGACCGAAGATGCTCCGCTCGGCCGAGCGCGATCCCTTCGTGGCCTACACCAAGCTCTTCGGCGCTCAGAACATCGACGCCGCCGCGCTCGAGCGCCTCAAGGCCGCGCGGTCCAGCGTGAATGATCTGGTCCGTGGCGAGATGAAATCCCTGATGGGCCGGACCGACCTCAGCGCCGCCGACCGCGCCCGCCTCCAGCTCCATTTCGACAGCATCCGCGATCTCGAGGTGAAGATGGCCTGCGCCCTCCCCGACATGCGGCTCGCCGAGATGCAGGCCATTCAGCCCACCGTCGGCACCAGCGACAACGTGCAGACCGTCACGAAGATGCAGATGGATATCATCGCTCTGGCGGTCTCGTGCGGCTCGGTGCGCGCCGCGACGCTCCAGGTCGGCGACGGCAACGACAGCACCGAGTACACCATCTCCGGCCAGAAGCAGTACAGCTACCACTGGATCTCGCACCGGATCCAGAGCGACGGCGCCAACGGTACGCCCATCGACAACGGCGCCGCGCTGCACCACGAGATCGACAAGATCCACGGGAATCTCTTCAAGTATTTGCTCGACCGGCTGGCGTCGTACCAGATCGGCGGAGGCACCCTCCTCGACAGCGGCGTCGCCGTGTGGACCAACGATCTGGCCGACAAGTACCACTCGTACTCCAACGTCCCCTACATCCTGGCCGGCGGCGCCAATGGCTTCCTCAAGACCGGCCAGCATATCGACGCAGGCGGCGTCACCAACAACAAGATGTGGAACGTGGTGGGCTCCGCCGTGGGCTGCCGCAACAACGGCAAGCTCCTCGACAACTTCGGCGACGCGAGCCTGGATCCCGGCTTCATCAGCGCGATGATGACCTGAACCCTCAGCTCGATTTCAGGGCGCGGAGGCGGCTTTGCGGGCTTCGTCGAGCATGGCTCGGGCGTTTTTCCTGGCCAGGATGGCCTCTTCGAGGCGGGGTTGCACGGCCTCGCGCTGGACGCGGAAGAGGTTCTTTGCCCAGGGCCACGGGGTGGCGTAGGCGAGCTGATCGAGGGCCACGCGGTCGTTGGGGTGGGCCGCGTAATAGCCTGTCTTCTCCAGCTCGGCGATACCCGCTTTCGAGACCGGGATATAGCCGGTCTTCGTCGCCCAGGTGTTGGCCTGAGCGGGGGCCATCATGAAGCGGAGGAAGGCGAAGGCGGCCTCTTGCTCGGGGCGCGGGGCGCCGCGCGGCATCACGAACATGGTCCCGCCGATGGGGACCGAGCGGCGCACGTCCTTCGGGAGCAACGCGGCGCCGACCGGGAATTTCGCGTTGGTCTCCAGGTAACGGAGGAAGGCGGTCGAGGTCCAGATCATGGCAGTGCGCTCTGCCAGGAAATCGTTGTGGGCCACCTGCCAGGCGTTGTAGTCGCGGCCGGGCGGGGGCTTCATCACCCGCTCTTCGTTCACCATCCGTTGCCAGAGCTCGATGGCGCGAACGCCGGCCTCGCCGCCCAGCTCGGGCGTCCCGTCGTCGGCGATCACCGTGCCTCCGGCCTGCCCCACCAGCGCGGCCCAGAACCACCAGTCGACCGGGCACTCGAAGCCCCAGCGATCGGTGGCGCCGTTCTCGCCGCGCTTGGTCGCGGCCCGCGCCACGGAGCCGAGCTCGTCCCAGGTCGTCGGCGGGGTGAGGCCGAGCTTCTGGAAGAGGTCCTTGTTGTAATAGGCAATCGGCGTGGATCGATTGAACGGGAGCGCCCAGAGCGGCCGCTGCGCGCCGCCCGAGTAGGCCCCCGACTGCGACAGCTCGGGGACCAGCCCAAAGTCCTCGCCGTGGGAGAAGGTGTCAATCGGCTCCAGCACGCCGGCCTCGGCCAGATACGGTATCACCTCGCCCACCACGTGGGTCAGCGCCGGGGCGGCCTTCGCGGAGATCGCGGTGCGGAGCTTGGCCAGGGACTCGAAATAGTCCCCCTGGTAGACCGGGTGGATGCGGTAGAGCGGCTGGCTCGCGTGGAACTGCTCGACGAGCGAGAGCAGCACCTCGCGGTTGGTCCCGCCGTAGGCGAACCAGAACGAGGCCTCGGCTCGCCCGTCGGATCTGCGCTGCGTGCAGCCCGGCGCGAGCGCCGCGGCGATCGATCCCGCGAGGGCGCGGAGCACGTCGCGTCGCTGTCGGATCATGCGCGCCGGATCCGCGCGCCGGTCGCGCCGTCGAACCACAAGATCGCCTCCGGGGCGAGGTGGACGCGGACGCGCTCGCCGCGCGAGGGAGCCGCGAAACCGGCTGTTTTCACGCGGATCGGCGTGCCCTCGGCGTCGAGGAGCACGTGGGTCTCGGCGCCGAGCGGCTCGACCGAGACGACCTCGGCAGCGATGATGACAGTGCGCGCCGGCGACTCGGTGAAGCCCAGGTGCTCGGGCCGCACGCCGACCTTCACGCGCGCGGGGAGATCGATCCCGGGAGGGATCGCGATCACCGCGCCCGCGCCGCGCAGCACGCCCCCGTCGAGCGCGAGATCGATCCAGCTCATCGGCGGCGAGCCGAGGAAGCCGGCGACGAAGTCGTTGTCGGGATCCTCGTAAATCGCTCGCGGCGGGCCGATTTGCTGGAGCTTTCCGCTCCGTAGCACCGCGATGCGCGCGCCCATGGTCATGGCCTCGACCTGATCGTGGGTGACGTAGAGCGAGGTGGTGCCGAGGCGATGCACCAGCGCCGCGAGCTCGACGCGGAGCTCGGCGCGGAGCGCGGCGTCGAGGTTCGAGAGGGGCTCGTCGAAGAGGAACACCTTGGGTTGCCGCACGATCGCGCGGCCCATCGCCACCCGCTGCCGCTCGCCGCCGGAGAGCTCGCCCGGGCGGCGATCGAGCAGCCGCGCGAGGCCGAGCGTCTCGGCGACCTCGCCGACGCGACGCGCGCGCTCGGGCTTCGCGACGCCGCGCATCTTCAAGGGGAAGGCGATGTTCTCGCGCGCGGTGAGGTGCGGATAGAGCGCGTAGCCCTGGAAGACCATGGCCACGTCGCGGTCTTGCGGGGGCACGTGGACCACGTCGCGATCGCCGATCCGGATCGATCCGCCGTCGGGCACGTCGAGCCCGGCGATGAGGCGGAGCGCGGTGGATTTGCCGCATCCTGAAGGCCCGACGAGCACCAGCAGCTCGCCGTCGCGGGCCTCGAGCGAGAGCGACTCGAGCGCGGCGGACTCGGCGCCGGGGTAGCGCCGCCGCAGGTTCTGGAGCTCGACGCGGGCCATCGATCGTCAGCGCGCGAGCACGGCGACGCGCTCGATCGTGGGGAGGAGCGCGAGGAGACCGGGCGACGGGGTGACGGCGATCGGCACCGCCGCGCGGCGCAGCATCTCGGCGTCGTAGGCGCTGTCGCCGAACGCGCCGACGATGTGCGCCGTGACCTGCGCGCGCTCGAGCGCGAGGATCTTCCCGGGGCCGTAGACCGCGGGCGCGGCGAGGTGAGGCAGCAGGACCCCGTGCTCGTCGACGGCCGGCGTCATCGCCAGCGCCGCCGCGACGGGCACGCCAAGGCGGCGCGCGCCGAGCTCGACGATGGCGATCGGCGACGCCGAGACCACGTAAATCGGGACGGCGCGGCGCTCGGCCCAGCGAAAAATCTCCTTCATTTCAGGGCGGATCCGCTCGGTGATGCGCCCGTCGTCGAGGACCTTCGCCGCGAAGGCGGAGACCTCGTCGCGGCGCCAGCCGGCGAAGACCCAGGCCATCATCGCGAACGCGTGCTCGTGCGGGTAACGCTCGCCCGAGAAGGCGGCGTAGAGCGCGCGCGCGAGCTCGGTGGGGCTGCCCTCGGCCGCGACGTCGTACTTCGCGGCCTCGGCCAGCAACGTCGCGCGCGCGGCCTCGCGCACGCCGTCGGCCGCGAGCAGCGCTTCGAAGATGTCGACGCCCACGTCGCCGTCCCAGATCGTCCCGTCGGCGTCGGTGGCGAGGACACCTCCGGGCGCGCGATCGTGCTCGGCGTCGAGCCGCGTAATCACCTCTCCCACGGAGAGGTGCGTAAGAGATGGAGCACCGGTCGAGCTGGTTGGTTTGGCGACAGTCATCGGTTTGCTTGGATTAACGCGTCGTACGCGCCGCGTCACGCGAATCTGACGTGAACCTGACGGGGATTGGCTCTCGACTTTTCAATCCGTGTGCTAACACGCGGGGGCTTTGGGCCTCACCCCTGCCCGGGGCGCATACCCCATGATCTACTTCCATGGCTTCGGCCATTTCCACCCCGAAAACCAGATCGACAACGCCTTTCTGGAGTCGCTGGACATCGGCACGACCGAGCAGTGGATCATCGACCGGGTCGGCATCAAGAGCCGCCGAACCGTGCTCGCGCTCGACTACATCCGCGCGACCAAGAACGCCGACATCCGCGGAGCGGCCGAGGCGTCGCTCTACAGCAACGCCGAGACGGGGAAGCGCGCGGCGCTGATGGCGATCGAGCGCGCCGGCATCCAGCCGGGCGACATCGGGATGGTGATCGCCGGCGGCTGCTCGCCCGACACCTGCATTCCCGCGGAGGGCGCGCGGATCGCCAAGCTCCTCGGCATCAGCGGGCCCGCGTTCGATCTCCACTCGGCGTGCAGCACCTTCGGCGCCCAGGTTCACCTCGTGAGCCAGATGGGCGTGAACGCGCCCGACTACGTGCTCGTCGTCAGCCCCGAGAACTCGACCCGGGTGATGAATTTCGCCGATCGCTCGGCGTGCGTCCTCTTCGGCGACGCCACCAGCGCCGCGGTGATCTCCACCAAGCACCCGAGCCGCGCCCGCGCCGACTTCTCCACCTTCAGCGTCGACGCCTCGGGCTGCGACGACGTGACGGTGCCCCGAACGGGCCACTTCGCGCAGAACGGATCTGCGGTGCAGAAGTTCGCGATCAAGAAGATGACGGCGCTCCTCGGCGAGATCCAGGCCCGCGTGGGCGAGGACCGCGCGAACAAGCTGATCTACATTGGCCACCAGGCCAATCTGACCATGCTCGAGAGCGTGTGTCGGCGGTGCAACATCCCGTCAGAGCGGCACTATCGCAACATCGTGGAGTATGGCAATCAGGCGGCCGCGGGCGCCCCGGTCGTCATGTCGCAGCGCTGGGACACCTTCAAGCCCGGCGACGTGGTGGCGATGGTGGTAGTCGGCTCGGGCCTGAGCTGGTCGAGCCTGCAAATCGAGTTCTCCTGACCCGGTAAGGTTCATTTAAGTCGCGATCGCAAGCCTCTCGGGTACTCTCGGGGGACTGGAGGCTCCATGCGACCCAACGCTTCTTTCTTGATCGCTCCTCTCACCCTCGGCCTCGGTCTCCTCGCGGGCTGCGGCGACGACGTGACCGTCTCGCCGGCCGGGGGCACCACCACCGGCGAGGTCATGTCGACCGGCGTCACCACGGGCGCCGGAGGCAGCTCAGGCACCGGCTCGATGAGCGCGGGGACGGGCGGGATCGATCCGGCCACGACGACGCTCACCGCGACGATGGGGCCCTACCCGATCGCGCCCGGGGAAGAGGCCGTGAAGTGCATCGTCGTCAACCTCGGGAACGCGGCGCCGATGTTCGTACGGCGGTTCCGGACCAAGCTCGAGACCGGCTCGCACCACATGATCGTCTACCTCGCCGACGAGCCCGAGACCTCGACGCCCTTCGACTGCCAGAGCTTCGGGGCGGCCGGCGGCTCGGCGATCTTCATCGCCCAGCAGGCCCAGTCCGAGCTTGTTTTCCCGAAGGACGCGAGCGGCGTCCCCGTCGGCCTCGAGCTCGCGGCGAACCAGAAGCTCCGGCTCGAGATGCACTACATCAACGCGACCTCCGCCGCGCTGAACGTGGTCGGCAAGGCCGAGATGGATGTGCTGCCCGACTCGGCGAACATCATCAAGAGCGGCTTCGCCTTCGAGGGCCAGCTCGCGATCCCCACCATCCCCGCGCAGGGCGAGGCCGACACCGGCATCCGCTTTCAGCAGGTCGTCCCGGGGACCCACGTCTTCGCGCTGACGACGCACCAGCACCACCTCGGGACCGAGATGAAGGTCTGGCACGCCGCCGACATGAGCGACACCTCCAAGCTCGTCGCAGATAGCCTGTCGTGGAGCGACCCGCCGCTGGTGCTCTTCAATCCGCCGCTCGATTTCCCGATCGATGGCACCAAGGGTTTCTCGTACGACTGCCACTGGAAGAACCCGACGCCCGCGCCCGTGCAGGGCGGGCTCGGCGCCAACGACGAGATGTGCTTCTTCTGGCACTATTACTATCCTGCGCAGTAACGGGCGCTCGGGTCCCGAACGCATCGACTCCCCGGGGGCGTTGCGCAGTGTGATATGCGCTGATGATGCCCCGACCTGCCCTCGGTCTCACGCTGCTCCTGATCGCGTGCTCGCCGCCGGCGCCGCCCGCGCCGCCGCCGTCGCCCGCCGCGGTCAGCGCTCTCCCCACGACGTCCGCCGGGCCGCCTTCGCCTGCGTCGTCGACAGCGGCAGTCCCGGCGACTGCCGCCGAGCCGACGCAGGCCACGGTGGCCTGGCAGGTCGAGCTCGCGCGCGGCACCGAGCACGGCGTGCGCTCCGTGGCGCGCGTGGGCGACGCGATCTGGGCGACTGGCTGGTACGGCGACCCCGCGGGCGCTCAGGCCGAGCGCAGCACGTCGCTCCCGTTTCGCGAGGGGAACTTCGATCCTTTCCTCGCGGCCATCACCGGCGACGGCAAGATCGCGTGGGAGCAGCAGCTCGCGGGCGCCCTCGGTGCGAGCATCGCTTTGTCGACCGACGGTGAGGTGCTCCTCGCCGGGGAGTTCGTCGGCGAGCTGAAGGGCGCTCTGGTGCCGAGATCACCGGTGTTGCACGCGTTCGTTTCGAAGATTGGAGCGGCCTCGCGCCGCGCGACCTGGACGAGCGGGCCCAACACCATGGATATCGAGCACGCGTGGAAGATCGCGCCGGCGCCCGACGGCGGCGCTTACCTGGCCTCGGAGCTCCACGCCGTCGCGCGCCGCCCCGGGGAGCCCTCGAGTCTGGGGAGCGAGGATGTCCTCGTGTCGCGCTACGACGCCGCGGGCAAGCGGCTGTGGCGCACGGTGATCGGGTCGGCCCGCTCGGACTGGCCCCGTGGCCTCGCGGCGCTGCCCGGCGGAGACGTGGTGGTCGGCGGCGTATTCGACGCTCCCTACGCCTACGACAGCAACGCGTCGACGCGTTCGACAGGCTTCATCACCCGCGTCGGCGCAGACGGCTCGGTGAAGTGGGACAAGCGCTTTGGCGGCCCGGGCGTGAGCTTCGTCGGGGGCGTGGCGGCGAGCGCGCAAGGGCACGTTTTCCTGCTCGGCGTCACCTCGGGCGACGTCACGCTCGGCGCGCGCGCCTACCACACCGAGGGCCTGCACGACCTCATCGTCGCCGAGCTCTCCGATGACGGCGAGGTGCTCTGGGTGAAGCGGCTGGGATCGACCCGCTCTGCTCTGACGGACGGGCGCTATCACGCCCGAAGCCACCTCCTGTTGCAGGGCGGAGGCGCCGAGGCCAACTATCTCCCGCGCTTCGGCAACGGCTTCATGCCGGAGGGCATCTCGGTCGCGCCCGACGGGACGATCGCGGTCGGAGGAGGGTTCGTGGATCCGGCGACCATCGGCGATCAGGCGCTCGGCGCGGCGAAGGCGTACACCGGCTTTGTCGCCTCGCTGCGCGCGGATGGATCGGCGCGATGGATCTCGACCGCGTGCGCCGATGTGGAAGATGTGCTCGCGCAGAACGACGGCGTCGTCGTGGCGTGTACGAAGACGGTGATGAAGCTCGCAGGGAAGTGAGGCGCGGGGCCTCCGCCGCGTCACGCAGAGGCGCGGAACGGGCTGGCCGCCCACGGCGCCATCACGCACGAGGTCGGCTCCGGCTCGCTCTTCGATAGTGGCGTCCATGTCCCCAAGCACGCGCCGTTCCCACCCCACGTCACCGATGTGGAGAGCGCGATCGCGTCGATCGACGTGGCCTATCCCATGGCGCATCGCAGGAACGGCGTGGTGATGTTCGACCCGGCCACCAGAGGGAGGCTCGAGGGCATCGGGCACCACCTCCAGCGTAGCTATCTCTCGGCCCCTCTCCCTCCGCTCCGAGGAACAGAGGCCGAGAAACTCCATCTCACGTGTCGTGCTTGAGAAGCAGCTTGGCCAGGCGCGGGACGGCCTCTTCCACGTTCTTCTTCGCCGAGCCGCGGAGCTTCGAGTACGTGCCGCTCACCATCGCGCTCTTGGCGTTCTTCGCCTTGGCGTCGGTGATGCTGAGCAGCGCGTCGGCCACGCGGGACTTGTTGTTGGTCATGAACGCCACGGCGTCGCCCTTCTTCTTGCCCTCTTGCCAGATGGGGTCGAGGTTCGTGGCGAACTCCGGGAGGAGCTTGTCGACGACCTCGGCCACGAAGCCGGGCTTCACGCCCTTGACCGCGGCGTATCCGGCCTTGACGGCGAGACCGGAGAAGCCGCCTTTGTCGCGGACCTCTTCGTCGACGAGTGCGCAACAATCGGCCACGACGGCGGACTTCTTGGTCGAACTGGTGAGAGCTTCGTGGAGGCCCATGAGTCGATGATCTCCTTTTGAGGCGGCCTGTTTACCACAATCGTCGCGGGGGCGCGATCCGTCGTCGGCGCGGCGTCGGCGCCGCGTCCCCGGGGGGTCACTCCGGATCCGCCGTCACCCGAGGCGGGATCATCGCGAAATCCCGTGCATTTCTCGGGCGTCTGCTGCATGCGTGGGAGCGATCGGCGGGTCCTACTCGTCCCGCCGGCAGTGGATGCTCCATCTGCCCGACCTCGCGCAGCGCACGCGGCGAGCCCTGGGAACGGCGCCCGAGGCCGACGACGGCCACGGCCCGCACGCCACCGCCGAGCCCACGGCGGGCCCCTCAGGTCGACATGCTCGGCGCGATGAAGGACGCCGACCAGGCCCACTCCGCACCTCCTGTCGCGCCGGAGCAGGATTGTTTATCTATTCTTCCGGGCGGATTGCGGGCTCCGTCTCCATGTGCTCGAGCAGCGACCAGAACATTGCCTCTCCGTCCTTGATCCGACGCATCCCGGCCCCGCGCGCGCTCGCCCACTCCAGAGCTAGCACCAGGGGAATCATCGGTGATTTCGTCCCGAGCAGGGCATTGGCAGCGTCGGACAGCACCTCGCTCATCCGGGCCGGGCGCGGGACGGCCTCGGCGCGGGAAGAGAGCTCGTCGCAGAGCGCCGGCGGCGTCGTCACCTGGTATTCAGCGCACGTGAGCGGGCGATTTTCGTAGACTCCACACGCCTCGTCGACGAGGAACGGACAGGCGAGCTGGAGCTCGAAATAGCGCCGGCTCACGCTCTCCCACGGGGACTCGCCGGGCCGTGAAGAGGCCACGTGGCTTACCAGCGCTTCCCTCCCCTTCTTCGCCCTCGCATCGAGTAAACCGGCCTTTTCCAGGCGTTCCACGGCCTCGGCAAAGCGCCGTCGCACCTCGGTCTGCCGCTCCTGGGGCATCGCGGCGACGACCGCAACCAGCGAGACGGCCTCGACCGCGGAGATGGGGATGAGGTGCCGGCAGCACGCCGCACAGCCGATCTTGCAGCTCACCCGGCGGCCCTCGGCCTCGACGTGCTCCACGGCGATCTGACTGATGCGCTGGCCGAGCTCGCGCGCCGGCCCGAGCAGATCCGTCACCGGGCGAGGGCCGACTCCGACCGGGAACGTGAGCTCCCGGTCTTGCCCCAGCACGTGGAGGTGAATGGTCGCGGCGTCGACACCGGCGCGCTTCCCCGCCATGGCGTCACTTCTTGTCGGCGACGGCGCCGGGCGGAGCGTCGGTAGCGCAGCGGATCCCGAGGAAACCGCAGCGATACGTGGTCTCGAACGAGCCCGGGCGCCCCGGCCGCACCAGGTCCGGCGTCCCGTCTTTCCAGCTCCCGCCGCGGCCGTCGCGCGTCGGCGTCCTGGCGTCGTCCTTCTTCGTGGTCCACTCGAAGACGTTGCCCGCGAGATCGTGGATGCCTTGCGGAGTGTCCCCCTTCGGCGACGACGCCACCGGGCACGTCCCGGTGTGGAGCGTGACCCCCGACCAGCAGAGCTGGTCCGTGGGCTTGTCGGCGCCCCACGGGTACGGCCGCGACTCGGACCCGCGCGAGGCGTACTCCCACTCTTCGTTGGTGAGCAGCCGCTTTTGCAGCGAGCCACAGTACGAGGTGGCCTGGGCGAAATCGACGCAGTTGATCGGGTGATTCCCCTTCCCCTCGGTCCCGTAGGTGTGCTGAGGAGCACAGGTGAGGAAATCGGTGCTGCATTTACCGGTCTTCACGCAGGCGGCGTACTCGTCGGCCGTGGTCTCGGAGACATCGATGCAGAGCGAGCCGATTGTGACCTCGTGCTTCGGCGCGCCGAGGGTGATCTTGCCTCCCGGGACCAGGGCCATCCCGGCCGAGCACCCTTTTTTTTCCGCGGGCGCGGGAGTGGCGACGGGCGCCGTGGTCGGCGCGGCGGTCGGCGTGACCGAGGCGACGGGGGCCGCGGGGATCGTCGTCGGCGCGGCGCTCGGCAGGGCGGTCGGCGCGCTCGTGGGGGCCGGCGGCGTGACGACCGGCTCGGGATTTCCCGAGCAAGCCGCGAGCGCGAGGGCGGTGGAGACCAGGGCGGCGGGGAGGACAAAAGGGCGCATCGCCGGTGAATCTAGCGGGATCCATCGGGCGAAGATAGAGAAGGCGTGAGCTTCCCCGAAAGACTCGAAATCAGGGGCGCTCGCCGCCGCGCTCGCGGAGGAGGCCGGCGAGGACGAGCGCCGGGAGCATGCCAATCAGACACACCGCCGCGATCTCGATCCGCAGGAGCGAGGTGCGGCCGAGGCGCGCCGTCCAGAGGGCGTAGCCAATCACCGCCGCGCAGCCGCCCATGGACGCCACTGCGCCGCTGATCGCCAGAGCCCACCTTCGCCCCCCGGGCGCCGTCGCGAGGGCGCCCCCTGCCGCCCCGACCAGCCCGATCAGCCCGAGGACCGGCCCCACGCCGAGGCGGAGCAGGGCGAGCGCAAACCCCATGTCGAGGACCGAGAACATGGAGGGCACCAGGGCCGCTGCGAGGATGATCACCAGCCCGGCCACCTGAGATCGGCTGCTGCCGACGCCGACCCGCGCGAGCGGCGGTGGCCGCGCAGCGCCCACCACGGGCACGGATCCGGGCGGCGCGGTCGCGGGAGACTCCTTTGGAGGCGTCGGCGACGCCGACGACGTGGATGGTTTGGCGCGCTCGGCCTCGACCGCGGCGACGGCCTCGGGGCCGAGCAGAGAGAGCAGCTCCGCGGCGGTGCGGCCGCGCTGAAAGAGCCCGAGGAGCAGCTCGCCGGGGAGCTTCTTCTCTTCTTTCAACGCGACGCGAACCGCGTCGTCGGTCCAGCCATCCTTGCGGAGGAGCGTGAGGATGTTCTCGGCCTCCATGAGGACGAGGAGCTGGCTCCCGTCGGCGTGCTCGAGCAGCGCGAAGAGAACATCGACAGTCGAGGGGCGGAGAGCCATGGCGCGAGGAGGCTAGTCCACCCGATCGCCGCGCGCTACCGGCGATTTGTCGGTGCAGCGCGGCGTTCACCCTGAATCAGCGAGCACCATCCTCGAACAGTAGCCGCGACCGCCAGGGAGCGGGCTCCGGCTGGAGCGCGCTGAAAACAAGCGCAAGGCCCGCTCCCTGGCGGTCGCGGCTATGCGGCAGTCGAGCGAGTATCGTGCTCGCTGATTTAGCTCACCGGCTCACGCGGCGCCG
>JBDTXR010000143.1:0-19352 GCA_040006075.1 Byssovorax sp.
ACGGGGTTGGTGCCGACGGTGATCCCCGGCGTGGCCAGCCATTTCCAGTTGTCGATCAGCGTGGTCGTGTCGAGCACGCCGTCGCCCGAGTCGTAGACGGCCCAGCGCAAGGTGATCTCCTTCCCCGGCTCCACCGGCGCCGTCGTCTGGAGCCAGCCCGTCGATCCGTGATCTTGACCGCCGCTGTCGAAGCCGAAGCCGGTGCCGATCAAGTCGGTGTCGCCGAGCGCGCAGCTGAAGGTCTTCCCGCCGGCAAAGCACGGGCTCGGCGGGTTGCCGTCGCAGCCGCAGACCTCGAGGAAGGCGTTGTTCACGCTCACCGGGTTACCCATGCTGTCGAACGAGATGTTGCCGTCGGCCTGGCCCATCGGGATCGGCGAGAGGATGGCGATGAAGAAATCGTTGAAGGTGCTGCAAATGTAGTCCGGCCACTCGTAGGTGAAGAAGTCGAAATCGAACGAGAAGCCGTGCGCGTTGGAGGGCACGCGGACCTTCAACTCGACGCCCGTGGGATCGTTGGGCTCGCCCGTCACCGAGCCGGGACACGCCGGCGACTCCTTCGGAAAGCCCATCGGGTTGCCGCAGGTGTAGCCCTTCTGGAAGCCGCTCACGTCCTGGTAGCCGGGGTCGTTGGGGCTGCGCGCGGTGCCGCTGGAGAGGGCCAGCATCCGCTGCCCGGCGCGCACCTTCACGTTGGCGCCGAAGCCCGAGAGCAGCCCGTGGCCGAGGTGAAAATTCACCAGATCGGCTTGCAAAGGCGGGGTTCCATCGGCGAGCACCCACTGCGCCGAGACCACGCCCCAGTCCTTCGGGCCGGTCGAGACCTTGCAAAGATCGACCGCCTTGGGCACCGAGAGCGGATCGAGATCGGCCACGTCGAGGGCCTGATCGCAGACGATTTGCGGCGTCGGCTCGTCGATCGTCCCGTCGCAGTTCTCGTCCTTCGGCGTGCTCCCGTCCGTGGCGTGGACCTCGATGGCGTTGGGGTTCGAGAAGGGATCGCAGTCGTCGCAATCGCCTTCTGCGGGCGTGAATCCGTCGTGATCCACGTCGTCGTTCATGCCGCCCGGCGTGCACGTGGGAGGCGCGCCGCCCGAGCCCGTCCCCGCGGGCCCGCCGTCGAAGCCGAGGTCGCCTCCCTCGCCGTTCCCGCTCGAGCTCGACGCGCTCGCGGTCGTCGCCGCGGCGGTGCTCCCGCCGCTCCCGCCGCTGCCGAAGACATGGTTGCCCGATCCCGCGGAGCAGGCCGCGAGCGCGAGCGTCGACGCGCCCATCGCCAGCCCGAAGCGGAGCGAGAACCTGGAGCGAGGAGACAAGGAAGCGCGCATGACGGGTGATCTCCTCGGCGTCACTGGACGCAAACCTTCTTCGAAAGCATCAAGTCCTGGCAGGTGTATCCGGGCCGGCAGTCGCCGTTGGTGAGGCAGCCGTCGAGGCAGAGGCCGTGGACCGAGAAGCCGAGCTGGGCGCAGACCGCGTCGCCGGCGCAGTCGTTCACCGCGAGGTCGCAGAACTCGGTGCAGTAGCCGCCAGGGAACCCCTCGGCGTCGGACAAGCACGCTGGATCGCCTTGATTTGCAGCGCAATCGTTCGACTGGAAGCACGGCTCGCCGGTGACGCCCGCGCCGGGGATGCACTCGAAGCTGCCCTGACAGCTCGTCGGATCGTCGCAGTCGAGGTAGCCGTCGCCGTCGTCGTCGACGAAGTCGCCGCACGACGTCTCGGGCTGCGGGACCTCGATGGTGAGATCGAAATCGCCGCCCGGGGAGCCCACCGTGTCGACCATCACGAAGTACGTTCCGCCCTGCTTGGCGTCGATCACCAGGAGCTCGTTGTCTTCGCCCATGCTCGCGGGCGTGCTCACGCAGGCGAGCTCGCTGGCGTCGTCGCCGCACGCGGTGCGGAGCGAGAGCGTGAAATCCGCGCCGCTGAACGAGCTGAGCGTCACCGTGTACGTGTCGGTGGTGGGCGCGGTGAACTGGTAGATAAGCTCGCTCCCGCTCACGCTGGTGCAGGACGCTTTGTGGATCGCCGGGCGCCCCTGCGTGCTGGCGAAATCGAAGGTGGGGATCGAGACCTGCTTCGGCGGCGTGCACGAGTCGGTGCACGTCGGCGTCAGGGTACAATCGCTGTCGTCGCAGTCGATCTGCCCGTCTTGATCGTTGTCCACGCCGTCGAGGCAATTCTCTTTCGGGGTGCAGGCCGAGACGACGACGCCGCAGAAGCTGTTGCACTGGAGCGTCCCGCCGCCGAGGCCGAACGTCGTGCAGTCCTTGCCGTTGAAGTCGCTGCCGTCGCAGGTTTCCCCGGGATCGACGTGCCCGTTGCCGCAGAGGTTCGGCCCGCCGCCGGTGCCCGAGGCGCTCGCGCTCGACGACGCGCTGGAGCTCGACGTTGTCGCGCTCGAGGCGGACGACGACGCGCTCACGCTCGACGTCGTCGCGCTCGACCCTCCCGCCCCGCCGACGGCGTCTCCGCTGGTGGTGCCGCCGCCCGCACCGCTCGGCGTGAGCGAGGCCGCGCACGCCGCGGGGCCGAGGAGACAGAGGGCGCCGAGCGCCGTCAGGTACGACCGTGTTCGCATTCGACAGGCTCGACTCGACCTGGTCCGGCGTCAATCGAGGGACAGGCGCGCCGCGAGCGGAGCGACGTCGATCGCGTGCTGAAGGACGAGGACCGGGGCGCCGCCGATCGCCGCGGGCAGCTTCACGGCGCAGCGCGCGGTGGTGAGCCAGGCGTCGACCGGCGAGCGCGCGGCGCGGGCGAGATCGCGCGACGTGGGGACGGCGTGATCGGCGAGGGCGACCACCGGTCGCGGATCGACGCCGGCCTCGCGCAGGGCGGCCTCGATCCTCGCGGGGCGCGCGATGGCGACGAAGAGGCCGACGCGGCGGAGAGCGAGATCGGCGAGCGACCAGCGGCGCCCTTGAGCGTCGATCGCGCCTTCGATCCGGCTGTGGATCGCGATCGTGTTCGGTGGACACGATCCAGCGGGCTCGCCGGAGCCGAGCGCCACGACGTGATCGGCCGCCGCGAGGAGCGCCTCGCGAGGCGCGCGCAGATCGCCGGCCGGCGGGCACGCGCCGCCGCCCCAGGGAGCGCTCGCATCGAGCACCAGGATCGAGGCCGCGAGCCGCGTCGGCGACGCCTGGAGGAGGCCGTCGACCACCAGGACGCGGAAGCCGAGCGCGGCGGCGTGATCGATCGCGCGCTGACGATCGGGCGCGACGATCACCGGGATCGACGCGCCCGCGAGGAGGCGCGTCGACGCGAGCGCGTCGTCGCCGACCAGCGCGACCGGATCGTCGATCGCCACGACGCGCGGCCTCTCCGGATCGGCGCGGTACGCGTGACCGATCAGCGCGACCCGATCCCCGCGAGCCGCGAGCGCGCGCGAGAGGGCGATGGCCAGCGGCGTCTTCCCGGCGCCCCCGAGAACCGCGCTGCCAACCCCGATCACCCTCGTTTCCGCGGGCAGACGCAGCGGCCTCGCGATCCCGCGCGCCGCCATTCGCCCCCAGAGGACCGCCGCCGCCCGAGCCGCGAGCGAGGAGCTCCCCTTTTCGAGGCGTCGAGCAACGAGGGCGCGCACGGCCAACGTCGTTACCAGCTCACGACCGTGAGCGCAGCAGGGCTGTGACCCGGCCGCCCGAGCGACAGCTTGACGGTCGGACGGCTCGCTCGATAGCGTGATCTCCAATGGAGACCGTTCAGGACCGCATCCTCGTCGAGGGACCACCAGAACAGATCTTCGATCTCGCGCAAGACTACGATTTGCGGCTCGAATGGGATCCATTTCTTCGCGCCATGCGGTTTCTCGACGGAGCCAAGGAGGCCGCCGTCGGCGTTCGAGTCTGGGTCAAGGCCTGGACCGGATTGACCATGACCGTCGAGTACATCACCCTCGATCGCCCCCGCGTGGTGGCGATGAAGATGCTGGCCGGCCCCTTCTTTTTCCGCCATTTCTCGGGGAGCTGGCGCTTCTTGCCGCACCCGGCCGGCGGCACCGAGGTGATCTTCAAGTACGCTTACGAGATCCGCTGGACGTCGGCCACCTGGCTGATGAAGCCCGCCATCGACGCGATGTTCCGCCGTGACCTGGCGATGCGACTCCGAGGATTGAAGCGGGGCGCCGAGGAGCAAGGTTTACTGGCGCGACTCGGCGCAAAGCTCGACTGACCCATGAGCACCGCGCCTGACCACCTCCTCCCGCTGATCCGCCGCGCCCGCGACGCGCCGGTGCGACCTCCGCCGGCCCCCTGGCAGCGCCGCGCCGTGCACTCGGTCGGTGGTCTCACCGACGCTGGATTCGGCCGTGGGACCGATCTCTTGCTGGTCATTTCCAGCGACGGCCGCGGGGTCTTCGACTGCCTCACCGGGCTACGTGTGGCACGCGACGCATCCATGCCAGATCGCGGCGAGGCAGACTGGCAAGACACCCGCGAGCTGGGGGCCACAGGGATCGGTCCTTTGCTGGGCCAGACGATCCGCACCTCGGGCCTCTCCGGCGGCGGGCTGCCGAGCACCACGGCCGACCGCTGGACGGCCGAGCGACTCACCCTGGACTGGCCCGATGAGCTGCTGTTGCTCGTGCCGCCCGGCTCCTGGCTCCACGAGACTCGCGCTGGACGCTCGGCCGACTTCACCAAGCTCGCCGTGGAGCGCGAGGTCCGCGCGTGGGGTTTCTCGCCCACCGGCAAGAGCTTGATCCTCGCGACGAGCAGCGATGTCGCGATCTTCGGTCGGAGCTCGTGAGCGCGCGATCGGCGACGGGCCCCGCCGACCGGGTCCAGAGGGCCACCAACGTCGATCGCTCAGCGCGTCGATCCAGCGCTGGGTTCCAGGGCCGCTCGCTGCAGGAGCAGAGGCGGCGCGGAGGTCCACGCCGCGGTGGTCTCCGCGAAAATGATCCCCTACATCGTGACGCATGACTCGTCGGTTCGAGCATTCCGTCGAGGGACTGGTGACAGTCTTGCTCGCCCTGGTGATCGCCGTGCTCGGGGTGGCGTTCGCTCCGCTGTGGATGCCAGTGTGAATGGTGGGGCGCGTCCGCAACCGCGCTCGCTGCCCGCGGTTCGTCGAGGCCTGCAAAGGCGCCGAGAAGCGTTCGATCGCAGCCGATGAAGTCGAGCTTCGCCTCCGGGACTGGCAGGCTTCGCCCCTGGTCGAGGTCGTCGCTTACACGCAAATTCTCCAGGCGCAATGGTGGGTGCAAACCCACGCGGACGGTGGTTTCGCGTCGGGCGAGGACTCCGAGACCTACCTGCTGGAGATCGAAACGAACGACGGTCGGAGCCGACGGTTCCTGGTTACACCGAAAGACGCGGCGAGCGCGAGAGTGCCCGACGTGCTTCGCGCGCTCGTCGATCGCGGGCAGCTGCCCGACAAGCCCCGCGACGGTGGCCGAATTGGCGAAGACATGGGCACGGGCATGCTTGTGATGCTGGGGACCTGCTCGTGGTGCGCGGGTGGGCTCATCTGGCTTTTACGATACTTCGGCGCGGGCTGGGAGCTCGCCGCCGTCGGAGGCAGAACGTGACCATGCAAGCAACTTGGGAGAACGCGTGGGAGATTGGGCGCGGCGAGGGCGTGCTGTTGGAGCGCCGGAGCGCGCGATATGAACGAATCTACTCGGCTCACGCGCAGAATCGACGAAAGTGCTGGACTTTCGTTCGAGCGTCGTTCCTGGCGGGCAAACTTGTCAGGACGACACCAATTCTTGTATAATATCATGTATTTACAGCCATCGATGGTTTAATTGTTGAAACGATACCGATCGTGCCCATACTTTCGCGGCATAGTTGCACTCGTCATCCCAGTTGCTCCTCTCGATCCTGTCACCTATGCCCCAGCGCCCAGCACCACGATGTTGACTGGGATCACGCTCGCCAATGCCCTCGTCGATGCCTGTCGCAAGGCTGTTCTCAACTTCGGTCGACGGTAAGCCTGCGCAGGCAGCGCGAATGAACGCTAAGCGCTAACTCGCTCTTGACGGGAGGATCTACGTCGGCGACGATGGGAACGCACACGTCCGCCCCGACTTCGAAAGGAAGCGCCGCCACCATGAACGACAAACTCAGATCCGATTCCCGTCTGCATCTCTATCGAAGCGGCGAATTGGTCAACAATTCTCCCCGAGAGGCGAATCCCTCCGGCCATACGATGGGCCAAGACAACTTCCGTCGCTACATCGATCGCCACGGGTTAACAAATCTTGAACTCCACCCAAAGAAACTCAGTACCGAGCAGGCGCAGATGCTTGCTCGTGCCTATACAGATGGCTTGACAATCAGGGTCATTAGCGCCTATCGCGACGACCTTGAACACCTCCTGCAAAAAAACAACGCCGCTCTCATCAAAGGCCCGATCGCCCATCGAAAGGCAAAAAACTTCAATGGCCTACGACAGATTGCCGCCATGGTTCGCCGCAACGGCACAGGTGACACCACCGAACTGTGGTTTTTGGTTTTCCCTTCTCGTCAATACGTCGAGCAAACAGCGGAATTGATCGCAGCCATTGTCGCGGATTTCAAGGCCAAGCGCCCTGTAGACGCAGACACGGCGCGCGTGCTCGTCACCCATTTTGAAGACCTTGAGTCCACCATCCCTCACTGGACCGGCTTCTCTGATTTCATATCAATCCATGTCAGACACGGCGACGTTGTTGCGATAGGCAACATCGAACTTATACTCAAGGGATTGAACGAATTTGGATTCGAGGCGCTGGACAATCAGTACATATTCGGTGGATTGAATGAAATGTTCGGCATCCGCGTTGTCGTAAACAAGCACAATTTTGCCAGATTGGTTCTCATCGGTGTAACTGAGTCATTTTGGGGAGATGCGAGTGCTCAGTATGTACAAGCGATCCTGGACGCAGGTGCCACCCACATCTTGTACGGTTCAAAGGCAGCGTCAATGGTCGCCCCCGAGGATGTGCACTCAATTTATGCGCCTGAACGATTTTCTCTGGTAAATCAGGATGGACGAACGAGCGCCGTTGGCTACCAGCGCGGCACTGTCGGTGACTTCATTGAAAAGTTGGGCGTTTTCACTACTGGCGTATCGGTTACTGTTCCTACGGTTATCGGCGAGAGCCATGCCCAGCACGAGTCTCTGAAAAAGATTGGGCCTACGTGCATGGACTGCGAAGATGGCCATATCGCAGAGACGCTCTCCAAACACAATGACTACATGACTCATAACCAATCAAAATTATCAAGCGACGACTTTCGTGCTCAATTTGTTCCAATTCATTTCATAACAGATTACATTTATAGTGGTGGAGAATCGGTTGACACCTCGGCAGGCCATCTCTCGGTCCATGCCACCGGCGAAACCGCCGCGAGTGCGCTGTACCAAGGAAAGCGTGACCGTGCCTTTGAAAGGATTGGAAACGTCTTCGGGACGTATGCTCTCAGCTTTGGCATTAAAGATGTCGGCGCGCGGGTGGATGAAATCAGCCCTGTCGTTCACCCGAACGAGCACAACTTCGAACGAGTCTTCGAAACTGTCAAACCGCTACTTAACGCGGGATTAGGACGAGAAGCACTGGCCGAACTGTCCGCCGGGCGTGATGGCGATTCATACCGCGTCGTGCCGGCGATGGTGCACGCAATCGTATGCCAGAAGCATGGTTACATCAGCGCGGCCCTTTCGAGTCTCACCAAACTTTCACGACCCGAAGTCCTTCGCGGCCTATCTGATATTGTGCGTACCCAGATCGCAGTCATCTACCTCAAGGTATGTTCCCAGGTGGGATCAGTCCATCGATTGCACAAGCACCTCAATGCCCTTCAAGAGAATCCTAGCCAGGAACTAATTGTCAGAAATGGTCAATTTGGCGCCGTGATGCGCCGGGAAGCCATTTTTCATGCTCTTTCCCAAATGCCCGACAAAGCCCAAGAAGCAATAAGCCTCGCCGCTGACTTGAACAAGACAGATATTCACTATCAGCAAACCAACGTACTGTTCGGCGAAATTGCAGCACTTCCGCGTTCAGGAGAAAAAGATCTCGCACAGGTGTCCGAGACCCTCTCTCGAGTGCGGTCTTCTTATCTTGGCAGTCTTTCATCCGGGAGGTGGCTGCAAACGAATTTTGAAAAGTGTACTTTGGCCGCGCTTTTTCTCGAGGCATCATACTATCTCTGTTCCGGTGTGCCTATCTTGATCGAGCGCGGAGCACGAACCTTGACGGTCGCTCATTTGCTGAACTTACGCTTGGGTGGAAATGAATTGTCGGAGACCTATGGCGAGATCGTAGCCTGTACCCCAGATCGGCGGGTCAAGAACGTTGTCGCGCTGGCCATGCGGGAGGACATGACAGCTCAGGCGACGTTCCAACGATGGGTACACTCTCGCTTCGCCAATCTTCCACGAGTGGCACAGTCCTGTATGGGGGTGCTTCAGTTAGCGCTGGGTGAACGCGAGGAGGCACTCTCTAAGATTTTGAGGGCGGCAACTTGAAGCTCAGTGCCCATTGGGGCCGCGTGAATGGCCGACGGTGCAGCGGGAGGCCGACCGGGCCGCACCCTGCGCATATCCCGACGGCGGAACTGAGAGGCATTCTGCCGGCGGAGCGGTGCGAGGCGGCAGTTCAAGGTCTCGCACGCGATCGAGCGTCGACCGAAGCGTCCGAACGCGCGCCGATGTCGAGACGGGGCGGCTTGCCGGGCGCGCCGGCACTTGCATCCCGCCCGGTACGCCGCTACTACGACGGAATGGCGTTCGCCGATCTGAAGAACGATTTCGTCTTCCGGCGCATCTTCGCCACGCACCCCGACATTCTCCGCGGCCTCCTCAACGACTTGCTCGACCGCCGGGGCGACCAGGCGATCGACGGCATCGAGTACCTGCCGAGCGAGCAGCTCCCGCTCGTCGCCGGCGCCAAGCTCTCGATCCTGGATGTCCGCTGCAAAGACCGCTCGGGCACCACGTTCGTCGTCGAGATGCAGCTCATCCACCATCCGGGCTTCGTCAACCGTGTCGTGTACAATGCCTGCAAAGCCTATGTCGGCCAGCTCAAGGCCGGTAAATGGTACGACTCGCTCACGGACGTCGTGGCGATATCCATCTGCGACTTCGAGATCTGGCCGGATGCGGCGCAGAAGGCGCGCGGGCTCGACGCCGTCCCCATGCTGAGTCGGTGGAACATGGCCGAGCGCGCCTCCGGGAACGCGGGGCTCTTGCAGGTTCAATATGCCTTTCTGGAGCTGCCCAAGCTGCCAGCACGGAAGCCCGATACCGGTGCTTCGCAATGGGCCTGGCTCTTCGTGCACGCGCCGGAGCTCACCGAGGTGCCCGCGGATTTGCCGAGGCTTTATCAAGACGCGCTCGCGCTCGCGAACAAGGCGACGTTCACCCAGGAAGAGCTCGACGCGTACGAGAAAACAAGGGACGAGATTCAGCAGGTGCTGGCGATTGCCGAGGCTCGGTGGGTTGAAGGCGAGGCCGCGGGCGAGCTCAAGGGGCGACGCGATACGCTCCTCCGCCTCGTCGGGCGCGCCGGGATCGCGCTGTCGGAAGAAGACCGCGCCCGCATCCAATCGTGCATCGACGAAGCAACACTCGACCGCTGGATCGACAACGTCTTCGGCGCGAAGACCGCAACCGACGTCCTCTCCTGACGACGATCGCTGACAGGACGCGCCCCTTCTGACATAACGGCTGTCGCGATGCCCCGCGGACCGACAACGACCCTGGCCCTCGCGGCGATCTCCGCCCTCGCGATCCTCGCGCCGCGGCCCGCCCGCGCCGAGACGCCGCTCCCGGATCTCCTCGTCCACCGCACCGAAGACACCGCGGGCTGCCCCGACTCCGCCGCCCTCGCCGCGCGGATCGATCGCCACATGAAGCGCACGGCGGTGCGCCCGCGGACCGACGCGGGGACGCTCGGAAAAGATCGCCCGAGCCTCGATGTGCAGATCTACCGGAGCGAGGCCGGCTTCACGGCCATCGTCCAGACCGGCGAGAAAACACGGCAAATCACCGACAATGGTGCCACGTGCCGCGGCCTCGCGGACGCGCTGGCGATCACGCTCGCCATCTTGCTCGACACCGAGGTCCCGCCTCCGGCACCCGAGCCCACGCCTCCGCCCGAGCTTCCGCCGGCCGTTCCTTCGCCGTCGTCGGCGCCCGCGACGCCGCCCGTCGACGCGACACCCACGCCCGCGCCCGCGCCGCCGGAGCCCGCGCCGATCGAGCCGTTTCCCCTTCCGCCGCGCACGTTTCGTGTCGTCGCCGGCGGCGGCGCCACCGCCGCGACGGGGCTGCTCACGCGCCTCGCGCTCGGCGCGACCGGGCATGTCGGGCTCGGGATTGGCCGGGTTTTCTCGGTCGAAGCGGGGTTCCTCGTCCTCCCCACGCAGACAGTCCCGTACGCCGGCAAGGTGAAGGGCGCCCCCGCGAGCGCCACGCCCACGATCGATCTCCAGCTCACTTCCGCGCTGTTTCGTCTCTGCGCCACCGCGCGGCTCGTGAGCGAAGACACCCGCGCCGGCCTCTGCGCGGGCGCGCTCATCGGCACGATCCGCGGCGAAGGGCGCGGCTTCGTCACCAACCAGAGCGCGACCGATCCCTGGATCGCCGGGAATCTCGGGGCGATCGTCGAGCAGACGCTGTTCTGGCGCCTCTCGCTCGTGACCCGGGCCCAGGTCTACATCCCGATCCTCCGCCGATCGTTCACCGTCGACAACGTCGACGCCGCCAGCGATCCGCAGGCATTTTCCCCGGCTTCCGTCGGCGCCGGCCTCGACGCGGAGCTCCGGCTGTCGATTTGGTGATGGTGAGCGCCGCAGGCGGCCACTGACTCGACTAGCATGGCGCAATGACCGGCGGCCCGACCTTCAAGGAGGTCTACGAAGAGCAGTTCCGCTTCGTCTGGCGGTCGCTGCGGCGCCTCGGCGTGCGCGAAAGCGATGTCGCCGACGCCGCGCAGGACGTTTTTCTTGTCGTCCATCGCCGGCTCGACGAGTTCGAAGGGCGTTCCAAGGTGAGTACCTGGCTTTACGGCATCTGCTATCGGGTCGCGCGCGACAGGCGGCGCCTCGCCCACGTGCGCCACACCGTCGACGACGAGCGGGCCGTGGACGAGCGCGTCGACGAGCACGCCGACGTCGCCGCCGAGGCCGAGCGCCGTGAAGGCTTCGCGATGCTCGACACCATCCTCGACGAGATGCCGCTCGATCAGCGCGCCGTGTTCACCCTCTTCGAGCTCGAGACCATGGGCGGCGAGGAGATCGCGGCGGCGCTGGAAATCCCGCTGGGAACCGTGTATTCACGGCTTCGTATCGCCCGCGATCACTTCCGCAAATCGCTGGCGCGGGTGCAAGCGCGGGAGCGATTTCGTGACGAGGCAAGGGCGGGAGGCGAGCGATGAGCGCCCCTAAACGATGGCTTTCCGACGGCGGCGGGGCGACCCGCGGCGAGCGCGATTTGCTTCGCCTCGGCGCCGCGCACGAGCCCCCGGCCAGCGCCAAAGACGCGGTGTGGACTGCCCTGCTCGCGCAGCTCCCGCCCATCCCTCCCGGCAGCAGCGGGGGTGGCGGCGCGGGCGGCGCGGGCGGCGGCAAGCTCGCCGCGGGCGCCGCCAAGGCAGCGGGCGCAGCCGGCGCGTCAGGAAGCGGAGGCGCCGCGGTGGCCGGCGCAGTGGGCGGCGGCATCCTCAAAAGCGCGCTCATCGGCGCGGGCAGCGCGCTTTTGCTCATCGCCACGTACGCTGTCGTTGCTCCCGCCCAGGCCCCCTCGCTCCCCGCGCCCATCGCGACGACCGCGCCGGATCCCGGCGCTCGCAACGCACCTCCCGGCCCCCTCGGGCGGAGCCCCGCGTCGAGCCCTATCGCGCGCGATCCGTCGGGAAACGAAGGCCCGGCGGCCTCGCCCGACTCCGTGGCTCCGGTCGGCGCACCGCTCCCGGCCGCCTCGGGCGAGGCTCGCGTCGCCCCGAGCAGCGGCCACGATTCGAAGGGCCTTGTCGGCTCGGCCGGCAGCGCCGCAGCGCCGGCCGATCGCGAGACCCGCCTCCTCGAAGAGAGCCGCCGCCTCGCCGAGGCGCGCGACGCCCTCCGCCGCGGCGACGCATCCGGCGCGCTCTCCCTCCTCTCCGACCTCCAGCGCGCGGTCCCCGGCGGCATCCTCGGCCAGGAACGCGAGGCCCTGGCCATCGAGGCGCTCGCGAAGAGCGGCCGCACCTCGGAGGCCCGGACCCGCGCCCAGGCCTTCCTCCAGGCTTACCCGCAAAGCCCGCACGCCCCCCACGTCGAGCCCTTCGCTCGGTAGGTTCATTTTCTCAAATGGCGACCCCGGGCGGCTGCCACTCACCCTCCCGAAGCGCTCGTGACACCGGGTGAAGCACTGACGTGCTCGGGAGTCGGTAGAGCGCGAAAAACGACGCTGCGGAGGTGGGGTTCCTCCCTGACCCCACCTCCGCGGTCTCACCATGCTCACGCAGGAGACATGACGATGCGACGACTCCATTCGACAGCAAAATACGCGGCCACGAGCGCGACGCTCATCGCCCTCGGGACCCTGGCCGCGTGCGACGGATCCTCGGTGATCGGCGGCGGGACCGGCGGTGGCAGCTCGTCGAGCACCGGCGCCACGTCGTCCACCAGCACCGGTGGCGGCGCCCTGCCCAAGGTCGACAAGGTCGATATCGTCGTCTCCGTCGACAACTCGCGCTCCATGGCCGACAAGCAAGAGGTCCTGGCGCTGGCCCTCGCCGATCTGGTCCAGTCGCTCACCAACCCGCTCTGCGTCGACGGCCAGGGACACCCGGCGGTCATGCAGCCGGCCACCAACGTCGATCCTTGCCCGAGCGGGAGCACCCGGGAGTTTGCGCCGATCTTCGACATCCACGTCGGGATCATCAGCTCCAGCCTCGGCGGCCACGGCAGCGACGCCTGCTCGGTCACCAACGACACGCAGTCGTGCTCCGGCAACCCCAACCCGTCCAACAACGATCAGGGGCACCTCCTCGACCGCACCGACGCCTGCGGCGGGCCCCTGGTCGCGACCTACGAGAGCCAGGGATTCCTCGCCTGGGATCCCGAGCAGAAGCTGAGCCCGCCGGGCGACAGCAGCGCCGTCGATTTCACCTCGAAATTCCGCTCGATGGTCCTCGGCGTCGGTCAGGTTGGGTGTGGCTACGAGTCGCAGATGGAGAGCTGGTATCGCTTCCTCGCCGATCCCGCGCCCTCCCAGACCATCACCATTCAGAACGGCGCCGCCACGCCCACGGGCCTGGACACCGCGCTGCTCCAGCAGCGCGCCAGGTTCCTCCGGCCCGACTCGCTCCTCGCGATCCTGGTGCTCACCGACGAGGACGACTGCTCGACCAAGGAGTTTGGCCAGTACTACTACGCCAATCAGCAGCAGAACCCGCAAGACAGCAAGAAGAAGTTCCACCTGCCGCGCGCCCGGCACGAGTGCGCGACGAACCCCAACGATCCTTGCTGCATGTCGTGCGGTCAGGCCGCCGGGGCGTGTCCACCCGATCCGACGTGCACCCAGAGCCCCACCCTCTCCGACGGCGAGGACGACATCAACCTCCGCTGCTTCGACCAGAAGCGCCGCTTTGGCATCGACTTCCTCTATCCCATCGATCGGTACACCCAGGCGCTCAGCTCGGCGATGATCCCCGATCGCGACGGCAACATGGTCCAGAACCCCATCTTCTCGGATCTCGATCCGAGCGATGGAGTCACCGCGGTGCGCGATCCGGGCCTGGTCGTCATGGCCGGGATCGTCGGTGTCCCGTGGCAAGACATCGCCCGCGATCCGGCCGATCTCTCGCAAGGCTTCAAGTCGGCGGAAGAGCTGGCGCTGCCGGTGGCCGGCGCGGCGAGCGCGTGGGACATCATCCTCGGCAACCCGGCCAATCACGTCCCTCCGACCGATCAGCACATGGTGGCCTCGATCCTGCCGCGGCCCGGCCTCCCCGGGCCCGCGTCGGCGCCCAACGCCGATCCCATCAACGGGCACGAGTACACGATCGCCAACAACGATCTCCAGTACGCCTGTGTCTTCAACCTGGCTCAGCCGCGGGACTGCTCGGCTCCGGGGGTCAACGGGTGCGATTGCTTCGCGGCGAGCGACAATCCGCTCTGCGATCCGGCGAGCCCCACGACGCAGATCCGCGCCAAGGCCTATCCCGGTCAGCGCGAGCTCAGCGTCCTCAAGGGCGCCGGGACGCAGGGTGTCGTCGCCTCCATCTGCCCGAGCCAGACCCTCGACGCCACCAGGGCGGACTACGCCTATCGCCCCGCGGTCGCCGCGCTCCTCGGGCGGGTGAAGAGCCGGCTCAAGCTGTAAACCTAGGCCAGGTCGGCGTTCGCCGGGTCGGGCCCGCCCTGATCAGGCGCCGAAGACAGCCTTCTTGAGCTGACCGCTGGTATCGAACGCGACCAGCTCGCGGAAGCCGCCGACCGCGACGCCGGCCACGAAGACCACGGGGAGCTCGTCGCGCTCGCATTTGGCCTCGAGCATCACGAAGGAGATCGTCGCCTCGTCGCCGGACACGTCGAGGAGCTTCGGGACAATCCCTCGACCGCCGAGCACCTCCTTGATCTTCACCAGCTCGCGCGCGTTGCGGTCCTTCTCGAAGTACACGACGACCGGGGCCGGCTCGCGCGTGACGGTGGCCTTGGGGTCGAGGATCCGCGCGATGCGGGCCTTCTCCTCGGCGCGACGCTTCTCCAGCTCTTCGGGCGAGCAGAGAGGCGCTCCCAGCAGCTCGTTCAGGCCCTTGGCCATCTGCTTCGGCACGCGGATCGGGCCGAGGGAGTCGCCCGCGGGCGTCGTGATGGCTTTGTGGAGGAGGGTGCGAATCGAGTCGAACATGCCTCCTCCCATGAACGACCCGGCGTGGGGCGTCAATGATCGACCGACGGCGCGGCGCGATCGCCGGGCGCCCCCGGGGATTTCACTTCGCGGGCTGGGTCAGGCAGCCGAGGATGATCTCGATCTTGGCGACCGGATCGGCCTGCACCGTGGCGCAGGTGTTGGGGCAAAGCACGATCTGGGTCGGGGCGGCAGGATCGTTGTAGTACCAGCCGCCCGCCGCGCCGCACGCCGCCGCGCTCTTCACCTGACCGAGCAGGCCGGCCACGCCGCCTTCCGGCGTGTAATCGACGTTCACCAGCGTGGGATCCACTACCTTGCCCGGAGCGGCCTGCGGCATCGGCAGAGCGCACGACACCTGCTTTTGCTGGATGGTTTGCAGCGCCGTCAGCAGGTCGAGCTCGACGTCGGTCTTGCCGATGAAGAAGGCCTGTCCGGTGCCCCCGGCCGCGGCGAGGGCGTTCATCTGGGCCTCGAAATACCCGGCGAGGCCGACAGCGAAGGTATCGACGCCGGCGGCGTGGGCCGACGCGACGATCTTGGCCATGCTCGCGGGGTCCGGGTCACAGCCGTTCACCTCACCGTCGCTCACCAGGATCACCGCGACGCGATCGCCGGGCTTCTGCCCCAGGTAATTCGTGGCCCACGACTCGGCGCCGCTGAGGGCGGGCGTGAGGGGCGTGCCGCCGCCGCCGTTGATCTCGGTGGCCGGCGGCATCTTGCTGCTGGACACCGCCACCAGGGCCTGCTCCTGCGCGTCGCCGGGCGCGCTGGTCGAGAGCAGACGGCCGAACGGAACCAGCGGTTGGCCGCAGGCCACGGCGTTGCAGCTCATGTTGTCGCAGCCGTCTTCCGGGAAGAAGCGGAGCGCCACGCCCAGGCCGGCCGAGCTGGGGCTCTGGAAGAACGAGGTCAGCGCCGCGGTCGCCGCCGACCACTTGCTCTTGTAGGCCATCGAGGCCGAACGATCGAAGAGAATGAACAGATCGACCGGCGTCAGATTGGCCTGCACCGTCGAGGTGGCGCACGCCGATCCGGGATCGATCGTGCCGGGGCTCCCGCCGCTGCCGCCGCCGTCGATCGCCACCGCGCCGCCCGCGCCACCGCCGCCCGAGGTGGCGCTCGTCTCGCCCGCGGTGGTCGGATCGACGGGGATTTCCACGCCCGATCCCGAGGAGCAGGCGCCGAGCGCCACGCCCGAGGTGACCATGACCGACGCGACTCCAACCATCCACGTGCGCTTGAGCGTGTTCATCTGAGACTCCTCCCCTGTTCCCGGGGGAAAAACACCCACGAAGGAGCGGTGATGCCCCCGAGGTATCTGGTTGTCGACGACCGGAGCAGGTTTGCGCCGGGCTCCTCACTGCGATTGCAAGAGTGAAGCCGCGGGCCGAGCTGGAGTATTCTTATCGGGGAATGAAGGGGTTTCAGGATCCGAGGGCGGCCTGTGGCATAGACCCCACAGGCCAAAGAGCCACACCGTGATCCTGTTGTGCTGCCACGATCCCCGCTGAAACAGCAGGTTTCGGGCGCCGCGCCAGATCAGTAGATCTCGGCCGAGGTCTGGACGGTGGCGCCGTTCCAGCCGCCGGAGACGAGGATCCCGCCCGCCGCGGGCAGCTCGGTCGCCGTCTCGAAATAGCGCCCCGTGTTCATGTCTTGCCCGGCCGACCAGGTCTTCGTCGTGAGATCGAAGAGCTCGGTCGTGGGCGTGAAGTCGTCGTTGGTGAACCCGCCGATGACCAGGAGCGCGTTGCCCGATCGGATCAGCGCCGGCAGGTAGCGCGGGGTGCCCATGGGCGCGGTGACCGTCCAGGCGTTGGTGGCAGGATCGTAGATCTCGGCGCTGGCGAGCGAGCCCGTCGCGTCTTCCCCGCCGACCACAATCACCTTGCCGCCCGGCATCAGCGAGGCGCGATGTCCGCGGCGCGCGGTGGTGAGCGAGCCCGCCGGCGACCAGTGGTTGGTCTTCGGGTCCCAGACCTCGGCCGAGCTGACGAAGCCATTCGCGTTCTGCCCGCCGACCACGAGGATCTTTCCGCTCGGTACCAGGGTGACGGCGGCGTGGGCCCAGCGGGCCTCGGTCATCGACGCGGCGGGAGACCAGGTGTTGGTGGCGAGGTTGTAGAGCTCGGCCGTGGCCAGGTAATTCGCGTAGACGCCGCCGGCGACGAGGATCCCGGTGGTGGTGACCGACGCCGTCCCGACGTAGTGAGCCGAGCTCATCGACGGACCGGCCGACCAGGCGTTCGTGGAAGGCGAGTAGATCTCGGTGGTGGCCAGGTAGTCCGAGGCGCCGATCCCTCCGATCGCCAGGGCCCGTCCGCCGGCGATGCCCACGAGAAAGGGCGTTTGCCGGGCCTCGGCGAGCGCGCCCGAGGGGGCCCAGCTCTGCGTGGACGAGACGAATCGCTCGGCCGTACCGACGAACCCAGACTCGTTGTAGCCGCCGGCGACGAGGACATCGCCGCTGGTGAGCCGCAAGGCGGCATGGCCATAGCGCGCCGCAGCCATGGATCCCGTCGTCGTCCAGGCGTTGCCCAGAGCAGCAGCCCCTTCATCGACATGCTCCTGGGCAGCGGAGTCCGCGTCGTCCACCGATCCGGCGGTACAGCCCAGGGCGCCCAGGGCGGCGAACGCGGAAAAAGCCGACAAAATGCGCCCAAATCGAAGAATTACCATGTTCAGGACCCTCTGGGGCCGAGGTCTTAATGGGAGCAGGTGCCCTGTGCAACCGTTGAAATTTCGACGAGGCCGACGAGGGAGCGCGCTTGAACGAGAAGTCCAGTTACATGCCACCCGCGCCGGGCGCTCGGAGCACGAAAACCACAGCGCACGCTCGCGCGGACACCGCCGGGGTGGAACGTGCTAGAGAGGCGGCGGTCATGACGCTCGCAGGCCCGGATCGCGCGGAGACAGGGCGCCTCGCCGCCGCGGGCGTGATCGTCGTCCGCGAGGGGCGAACCCTGGTCGATCGCGCCGATCTCGCGGTGAACGCCGGGGAAATCGCTGTCGTCGAGGGCGCGTCGGGGAGCGGCAAGACCACGATGCTCCGGGCGATGGCGACCCTGATTCCGCGCGACGCCGGCACCCTCACGCTCGACGGGATCGACGCCGCGGCGCTCCCACCGACGCATTTCCGGCGGCGCGTGGCCTACGTGCCGCAGCTCCCACCCATGCTCGAAGGCACGGTCGCCGACAACGTGGCGACCGGTCCGCGGCTCCGCGGCGCGTCGATCGCCAGCGAGGCTCTGGCCGCGCTGGTGATCCGCGTCGGCCTCCCCGAGGCCATCCTCGATCGGCCCGCGCGCGAGCTCTCGGGCGGCGAGCGGCAGCGCGTGGCCCTCGCCCGCGCGCTGGCGAACGAGCCTTCCTTTCTGCTGATGGACGAGCCCACGTCGGCGCTCGATCCCGCCTCGGCGACGCACGTGCTCGCCCTGGTGCGCGCGCTGGCGGAGCAAGGGCTCGGCGTCCTCGTCGTCACCCACGTGGAAGAGCACGCGGAGCGCCTTGGAGGCACGCGCTACACCTTCGTCGCCGGCCGGATCGCGGCGAGAGGCTGAGCCGTGGGCTACGTCGATATCTCGCTCCCGCGCCTGGCCATCGCGCTCGGCTTCATCGTCGCTGCGATGCTGATCTCGCGCGGCGCGGCGCTGCGGCTCGGGCGCGAGCTGGCGTGGGGCGCCGCGCGCGCGGCCCTGCAGCTCATCGCGATTGGCTATCTGCTCCGCGCCTTGTTCGCCAACGAGCGGCCCGGCTGGGTGCTCCTCGCGCTCACGATAATGCTCCTCGTCGCCGCCTGGACGAGCGCGCGCCGGCTCCGCAAGGGCCCGGCCTCGCGCGCGCTCCTGCTCTACGCGCTGGCGTCGATCGCCGCGGGCGCCACGGTGGCGCTGGTCCCGGTCTTCGTCTTCATCGTCCCTCCGAAGCCCTGGTTCGAGGCCCGTTATCTCGTGCCGATCGGGGGAATGATGCTCTCCAGCTCGATGAACGTGGTCGCGCAGGTGCTGGAGCGACTCTTTGCCTCGGCTCGGGCCGAGTCCGCGACGATAGAGCAGCTCCTCGCCCTCGGCGCGACTCCGCAGCAGGCCCTAGCGCCCTACTCGCGCGCCGCCCTCCGCGCCGCGATGATCCCCACCATCAATGGCTTGCTCACGGTCGGCCTGGTCTCGCTCCCCGGGATGATGACCGGGCAAATCGTCGGCGGCGTGGCCCCCGAGCAGGCCGTCCGCTACCAGATCGTGATCATGTATCAGCTCGTGGCGACGACGGCGATCTCCGGCGCTCTGGCCGCCATGCTCTCGCGAAGGCTGCTGTTCACGCCCGCCGCGCAGCTCATCGTCCCTCCCGAGCCCGAGAAGAGCAGGTCCAGCTAATCCTCGATCTCGGACAAACCCCTCCCGCGCGGAAGGTGATTTTCGTCGAGGCGGGTGTGCCGCCGAGGCGGAGGAGGAGCCGTACGAATGTACGGTGACGACGACAACGCAGGCGGCGCGCCCGCATCGGCGAAAAGC
>JBDTXR010000144.1:0-19117 GCA_040006075.1 Byssovorax sp.
GCGCTCTTGGGGTGGCCCATCGGTGAGCCGGTGATCGCGTCGACGTCCTCGGGCGCGAGGCCCTCCTCGATCATCAGGTGAATCGTCGCGAGCATGGCGTGCGTGCCGATGCGGTTACCCACGAAGTTCGGCGTGTCCTTGCCGACGACGATGCCCTTGCCGAGGACGTCGACGCCGAAATGGCGGACGCGCGCGAGCACGGCGGGATCGGTGTCGGGGCCGACGACGAGCTCGAGGAGCTTCATGTACCGGACGGGGTTGAAGAAGTGCATCACCAGGAAGCGCTTCTTGAACGACTCGGATCGCCCTTCCATCATCGACGCGATGCGGAGGCCCGAGGTGTTCGACGCGACCACGGTGTCGGGCCCGATCACCTTCTCGACGCGCTCGAACAGGGCGCGCTTGTGCTCCATCTTCTCGATGATCGCCTCGATCACCAGGTCGCAGCCGGCGAGCTTCGCGAGGTCGTCGTCGGTGTTGCCGACCTCGACCAGGCGGGCGAACGAGGGGTGAAAGAACGCGGCCGGCCGGGACTTGATGGCCTTGTCGAGCCCGCCCGCGGCGAAGCGGTTTCGCGCGGCGCGATCGCCCTTCTCGGCGTCGGTCAGGTTCGGGGGGACGATGTCGAGGAGCAGAGCGTGGACGCCAGCGTTGGCGAGATGGGCGGCGATGCCGGCGCCCATGACGCCGGCGCCGATCACGCCGACGCGTCGGATTGGCTTCGTCATGCAGAAAACCTCAGGGCTCGGAGTGGGGGCGGTACTCTTTCTCGTGTTTGCCGCAGTGCGCAAGCCTTTTTGGTGAGGACCGGTCGCGACGGGAAGCCCCGCGCGAATTTTTCGGCGCGGCCGGCCGTACGCACTCGGCCTCTCACGCGATCGTGATCTCGATCTCGCCCTCGGCGTAGGGCACCTCGACGCAGTCGGACTCGCTGCCGTCCTCCCAGACCAGGCACGAGAAGTCGATCTCGGTGTCGAGGGCGATCATCGGATGATGCCAGACGCCCGGGTGATAGCTGACGCCCTGCGCGCCGGTGGCGATGAAGGCCGCGAGTGATCCGAGATCGGGCCGCGCGTCGCCGCGCGCGACGAGGACGAGATAGCGGCTCGCGTTCATCGGCAAGAACACCTGCGTCGAGTGGGGGTGCTTCTCGAGCAGCGTCACCGGGAGCGGGAACGAGAGCCGCGGCGCGCAGCGGAACACGCAGACGTTGAGCGTGGCCGCGCCGGGGCGGAGATCGTCCACCGGCGCGAGGTGGTTAAAACGACGCGCCGTGCCGCGATTTGCAGGCTTGCCGGGCTCCCCGCGCGGCGAGGCCATGATCACGTGTCCGTACGGTGAGTACGCTTCGAGGGTGAGCGGCTGGGCGGCGACGCGCATGGTCGCCTCGTATCGCGCGCGCGCCCACGCGCCAATCCCGGCCGCGATTTCGCCGGCTCGCGACGTCGTGTTACCCTCGCGCCAATGGCCTTGCGGGGCGGTCGCTACGAGACGCTGAGAGAAATCGCCGCGGGCGGGATGGCCACCGTGCACCTCGGCCGCATCCTCGGCGTGGGCGGCTTCGAGCGCGTCGTGGCGATCAAGGTGATGCACCCGCACCTCGCGACCGATCCGCAGTTCGTGGGGATGTTCCTCGACGAGGCGCGGCTCGCGGCGCGCGTGCGCCACCCCAACGTGGTCGGGACCATCGACATCCAGCAAGACGAGCTCGGGCTCTTTCTGGTGATGGAGTACATCGAGGGGCCGTCGCTCGCGGCGCTGATCCGCGCGGCGCAGAAGCGCGGATCCCCGGTTCCTCTCGGCGCGCAGCTCCGGATCTTCCTCGACGCGCTCGCCGGGCTGCACGCGGCGCACGAGCTCACCGACGGCCACGGCGAGCTCTTGAACCTGGTGCACCGCGACGTGTCGCCGCAGAACATCCTGGTCGGCGCCGACGGGATCGCGCGGATCACCGATTTCGGCGTGGCCCGCGCGCGCTCGCGGATCAGCACCACCAAGGGGCACGAGGTCAAAGGCAAGATGTCGTATCTGGCGCCGGAGCAGGTGCTCTCCGAGCCGATCGATCGCCGCGCCGACGTCTACTCCGCCGGGGTCATGCTCTGGGGCTTGCTCACCGGCCGACGGATGATCCGCGGCGACAACGACGGGGCGATCGTCGCGCAGATCCTCGCGCCGCAGCGGCCCTCGCCGCGCGCGGTGAACGCGGCGGTGCCGCCCGCGCTCGACGCCGTGTGCCTCGCGGCGATCGCCGTCGATCCCGCGGCGCGGCCCGCGACCGCGGCGGCGTTCGGCGAAGCGATCGAGTCGGCCGCGGCGCTGGACGGGATCACGATCGCGCCGTCACGCGCGGTGGCCGCGCTGGTGAAAGACCTCGAGGCGCACCAGGCGCTCGGCGATTTTCCAGCGCCGAAAGAGCGCGTTCCCGAGTCGATCTCGCCGCCTCCAGTGGTCGAGCCGTCGACCTCGGCGCCGCTCGACGCCCTCGTCGCGAGGCCGCCGCCGCCAACGTTTCGGCGGCTGCTGTGGGGAGCGATCGCCCTCGGCGTCGTCGTCGTCATGCTGGCGATCGTGACGCTGACGCGCGGCCCGGGCGGGGGCCCGGCGCCCGCCGACGCGGCGTCCACCGCTCGCCCACCCGCGCCCGATCCGATCCCCTCGGCGATCGCGTCCACCCCGGTAATTGCAGCCCCGATCGCGAGCGCGAGCGCGACGAGCAGCGCCCGCGCGGCGACCGCGCCGACGCGCCCGAGCAAGCCAGTCGTCAAGGGCGCGACGCCGGCCAGCAGCCCGACCAACTTCGCACCTTCGGAGCTATGACGATCCGCGCTCGCTTCCTCCGGATCGCGACGATCGCGCTCCTCTTCGGAGCGAGCCTCGCGACCGCGTCCGCCCCCGCCTCCGCGCAGGGCAAGGACGCGCCCGCGCTCGACGATTTCGCCGCGGCGCGCGCGCTCTTCACCGCCGGCCAGTACGCCGAGGCGCTCCCGCGCTTCCGCGATGTCTACGCGCGATCGTCGAGCCCCAACGCGCGGCTCTACGTCGCGCGCTGCCTCCGCAAGCTGGTGCGCAACCCCGAGGCCTACGACGAGATGGCGGCGACGCTGCGCGAGGCGACCGGCCGCGCCGAGAGCGAGCCGAAGTACGCGCAGACCCGCGACTCGGCCGCCGCCGAGCTCGCGCTGCTCGAGCCGCTGGTGGGCAAGCTGATCATCGCCGTGGCCGATCCGCCGCCTGGAATGAAGGTCGCGCTCGACGGCCGCCCGCTCGACGCCGCGCGATGGAGCGCGCCGATCCCGGTCGATCCAGGCAGCCGCCTCGTCGAGATCACGCCGCCCGGCGGACCCACGATCCGCCGCGAAATCACGGTCGACGCGCACACGACGAAGACCCTCGCGCTGACGCTGCCCTCCGCTTCTGCGCCAACCTCCGTCAAGACCGCGACCGACGTGCCCTTCACCGGGGGCACGGTGCGCAAGGTGGGCTTCGGCGTGGCCGGCCTCGGCGTCGCGGGGTTCGGCGTCTTCGCCGTCACGGGGCTGCTCGCCAACCAGAAATACAGCGCGCTCCAGGCGTCGTGCGGCCAGCAGCGCTGCGCGGATCCGAAGTTTGCGACCACCGTCGATCAGGGCAAGCTGCTCGACACGCTGGCCACCTCGGGCGCAGTGGTCGGCGGTGTGAGCGTGGTCGTGGGAGCGGCGATGATCGCCTTTGGAGGCCCCTCGAGGGCCCCGCCGAGCATGGCAATCGTCCGGCTCCCGGGCGGCGAAGCCGTCGTCTACTCAGGCACGTTCTGATTCAACGCTCGACCGCGCGGGCTCACAGTCCAGCGACGCCCGCCGCGTGGTGATTGGCTATCTGCAGGTCGGTCAGGGCCTTCCCGTAGACCGCCATCTCGTCGAGGCTCCCGGCGAAATGCGAGCCCAGGTTGGCGTCCGTGCCGATGAGGAACGCGCTCGAGTTGACGAGGAGCCCGGCGTCGGCCGGGGTGCCGTAGGAGTTGACCAGCGCCCCGTTGACGAAGATCGCACCGTGATCGCCGTCGAACCGCGCGACCACGTGAGTCCACTGGAGGGGAGAGACCGGCCCGTGGAAATACACCGAGAGGATGTCGTTGGAGTTCTCCCAGCGCTCGTTGCCGAAGAACGGGCTCCCTCCGTCGGCCGGCGCGCCGCCGAGCAAGGAATAGCCGCCGCGAGGTCCGCTCTTGGTCTCCTTGCTGATGATCCGTGGATAGGAGGTCGTCTCGGACACGAGCTTGACCCACACCTCCAGCGAATACGGGGCCAGGCCCGCAAAGTCCCAGCCCCCGGCGACGTTGATGGTGCTGAATTGCCCGTCGAACGACATGGCCGTGTCGCCCGCGATCAGGCCCGAGACACCGTACGTGAGGCCTTTGAGCGAGGCGGTGCCCGGGTGCATGCCCAGCTCGTCGGCGAGGATCGGGCCCTGCGATTCGCCGAAGCGCCAGTACGCGAGCGGGCCGTCGCCGAGGATGATATCGCGGTACGTCGGCGCGGCGGCGTCGGCGTCGGCGTCGGTTCCCGCGTCGGAGGGCCCCGCCCCACCCGCGCCGCCGCTCCCGCTCGACGACGACGCGACCGCTCCCGAGGTGGTCGCGCCGACGCTGGTCGCGCCGCCGGTGCCTGCGCTCGATCCGCTCGACGACGCCGCGCCGAGCCGAGGATCGTACCCGTCCCAATCGTGGCTGCATGAGACCGCAACCACCAGCGTGAGCGCCGAGGCGGTGCTCAGCCACACCAGGGTCCAGGATCGAGGTTGTCGGCGCACCGCGACGATCCTATCACGCGGCCTCGAATCGGCGGCAAGGCCTTGCAAAATGCCTGATCGACGATCGTTCAGGAAATCGACGAAAGGTCGATCTGAAGACGAGCCTCGTTCGTAGCCCGAAGATTCGCGCGCGGATCGCGTTCTGGAGACTCCTTCATGACCTCAGCCAGGGTTGCGGCGTTCACCTTTTGCTCGGCGGTCCTCCTGGGTGGCTGTCTCTTCATCGACAACCCGAACGCGACGAGCGCCACCGGGACGAGCGCGGCCAGCTCCAGCGCCTCGGGGACCGGCGGCGCGGACAGCGGGACGGGGAGCTCGAGCGGGACGGGAGGCATGGGGTTGCCGCCGCTCTGCACGAAATACGGCGGCTACGGCACCGTCGAGGTCGTCGTCGGCCACCTCGTCGGCGCGCTCGTCGCCGACTGCCGCATCAGCCCCTTCTTCACCAGCCTCACCCCCGCCAGGCAACAGCACCTCGGCGACTGCCTCACCAAGCAGGTCGCCGTGCTCATGCACTGCCCGGGAATCAAGTACGACACCGACTCCAACGGGGGCGAGTGTCGCGACATGAAGGCTTCGCACAAGGGCCTTGGCGTCCGCGCCGACGACTTCGACGCGCTGATCGAGGACGTCGTGGCGACGCTGACCAAGGACGGAGTCACCAAGGAAGATATCGCGGCGATGGCGCCTGCCCTCCTGTACCTGAAAGACGACATCGTCACCAACTCGGCCCCTGGACCGGCCAAGTCGATCTGTGACGCCGGCGCCGGCGACGCGGGAGACGGCGGATGAGCAGCTCTCGACTGCGCATCAAGCTCGCGGTGGGGATCTCGCTGGTGGCTTTACCGACAGCGCTGCTCGGCTTCGCGCACACCCCCGCTGGCCGTCCGCTGCTGGCGCGGCTCGGCGGCTCGCGCGGAGGCTGCCCGGTGGGCGCGTCGGTCACGCCGGCGCAGCTCGAGGCGCAGCGCGCCGCGGCGATGGCCCCGCTTCGCGGCCTCGTCGTCGCGCCGTCCCGCCCGGCCCTCGGCCTCTCCATCGACAAGAGCACTCCCGCCGAGGTGCGCGCCTGGGCGACCGAGCTCGGGATGCAATGCGAAGCAGGCCTGATCCAGAGCGCGGTCCGCTGCGAGGGCGCGGTGGCCGCGGGCGCGATCCGCGACGTCTACGCGCGCTTCGACGAGGCCGAGCGCTTGGTCGCGCTCGACGTCTTTCGCGCCGGCGCGACTGGCGCTCTCGCGGCGGCGCGCTTCGAGGAGCGGCAACGCCTCCTCGCGAGCGATCTCGGGCCGCCCTCCGACACCTCGGGCGAGGCCACGGCGGCTTACCTGGAGGCCGGGCCGCTCCGCCGCGCCGCGATCGCCTATCGCTTCCGCGATTTCGCGGCCGACGTCAGCGTCATCAACCAGGCTTCGAGCGGCGTGGTGCTGCGCGAGCAATACCGATCAATCCCGACCCGTTCGGGGAGCTAGGAAAGGAGATCATGGCGAGCGACGGCGACAAGGCCCTGATCGGCCGCACCATCGGCGGCAAGTACCTGATCGAGTCCTTCCTCGGCGGCGGGGCGATGGGCGCAGTCTGGAAGGCGCGCCAGGTCACCCTCGAAAAGACGGTCGCCATCAAGATCTTGCACCGGCAGCTCGCCGGGGACGACGCCTTTGTCGCCCGCTTCAACCGCGAGGCCCGCGCCGCCTCACGGCTCGATCACCCGAACTCGATCCGGGTCTTCGATCACGGCGAGGAAGAAGACGGGCTCCTCTACATCGCCATGGAGTACTGCGAGGGGCGCGATCTCCACCGGGTCATGACCGAGGACTGGCCGCTCAGCGACGACCGCGCCATCGATCTCCTGTCGCAGGTGCTCTCGGCCCTCGCCGTGGCGCACGAGATGGGCGTCGTTCACCGCGATTTGAAGCCCGAGAACATCCTCGTGCAAGACGGCGTCGACGACGACGGCAACCCCATCGACGTGGTCAAGGTCTGCGACTTCGGCATCGCGACCGTCGCCGAGCCGCGGTCCGACACCGACCAGAAGGGCGCGGTGCGATCGAACATCACCGCCACGGGTTTCATCGTCGGCACCCCGGAGTACATGTCTCCGGAGCAGGCCCGAGGCGAGCACGTCGACGCGAGGTCCGACCTCTACTCGGCCGGCGTCGTGCTCTTCCGGATGCTGACTGGCACTCTCCCGTTCGAGGCCGAGTCGGCCATCGGCGTCGCGGTCAAGCACATCTACGAGGAGCCTACGCACCCCTCGCAGGTGAACCTCAACGTCAACGAGCGCCTCGCGTCGGTGTGCCTGAAGGCGCTGCAAAAGGACCCGAAAGATCGCCACCAGAACGCGCGGGAGATGCGCTCCGACCTCCGCGGCCACCGCGTCACCCAGACCGATATCCCCGCGCTGAGCGAGCGAATGCCGCCGCGGCCCCGCTCGATCGTCGATGTTCAAGAGGCCACCACCCAGCCGTCCTCGCGCGTTCCCGAGGTGCACCCCACCCTCGCCGGCGTTCCGAAGCCCACGCCGCCGAGCAGCCCCGCGCCGCAGACCCCGCCGCGGCAGCTCGCGCGGATTGCCCCGCTCGTCGCGCTGGGGCTTGTTTTTGCGGGTGTTGCGCTCTTCAAGATCACCCGCACCCCGACGCCGTCAACGCCGATCTCGGCCGGGCCGACGACAGCGATCGAGGCCCCGAGCCTCGCACCGGAGGCCCGCACGGCGCCCACAGGCGCGCTGGAGCCTCGGGCGCCGGACTCGACAGCTCCGGCGGTCGCGGGAGAGGCACCCTCCGCGAGAGCCGCCGCGGTGTCGGCCGCGGGTGTTACGGGCCTGTCGCGCAGCGCGCGGACCACGCCCTCGGCCGCGGCCGAGGCGAGCGCGCCGGCCAGCGCCGCGCCGCCCACACCCACGCCCACGGTGGTGGCTTCGGTCGCCGCGGTCGAGCCGCCGCCGCCTGCGGTGGTCGTTCCACCGATCGTGCCGACGCCCGCGCCCACGCCCGAGGTGCCCGCGTTCGATCCCTCGACCGCGCGGGTGGCCGTCGGCGGGGTCAGCACCACCAACGGACTCACGGGCGGGAGCGTGCGATCGGCGCTCGCGCGAGCCAATTTCACCGGCTGCTACCAGACCGCTCTCCGCGCCGCCGGAGCGCCCAGCGGCGGCTCCGTCAATCTCCACCTCGCCATCGACGACACCGGTCACGTCATCTCGGCGACCGCGGCGATTGGCTTCTTGCCGGGCGCGCGCTCCTGCGTCGAGAGCGCCGCGCGCTCGATCCGAGTCAGCAACGTCGACACGGGAGACGCGACCGCCGACGTCGCTCTGTCGTTCTTACCCAGGTAATCCGGGAGTCCGAACCCATGCTACGAGCTCCGCGCCCTCGAGGCGCCTCGAACCTTGCTGTGCTCATCGTCGCTCTCGGGCTGACGACGACGGCGTGCACCGCGCTCGAACCCGACTTCGGCGCGCTCGTCGTCCGCGAAGACCCAGCGCCGGACGGCGGGGCCGCTGGCGACGCCGGCGGGATCAGCTTCGCACGCGACATTCGCCCGATCCTCGCGCGCGAGCCCGACAGCGCCGGCGGTCCGGGCTGCAAGAAGTGCCATTACTCCACCCAGTCCGAGCACATTGGCTACGACCTCGGCGCGCTCGATCTCGCGACCCTGGGAGCGCTCCGCAAGGGCGGTACCACCGGCGGCGCCAGGATCGTGATCCCGGGCGATCCCGAGGGATCGGTGATCATTCAAAAGCTCGAAGGCACGTACGGATACGGCGCCAGAATGCCGCGCTCGGGCCCACCGTACCTGCGCCCGGAGGAGATCGATCTCGTGAAATCGTGGATCCTCGACGGCGCGAAGGGGGACGACAGCGAATGAGGTTCTCCCCACGTACTCTGCTCCTCTTCGCAACAATGGGCCTGCTGAGCTGCTCCGGGGGGACGGGCAGCGTCGTCGTTCGCGGCGAGGGCCTCGACGTCACCGCGCTCCCGGCCGACATCCGCGCTGAATACGGCGTCTTCGCCCAGCGCTGCTCGAAGTGCCACTCGCTCACGCGCGCGCTCAACAGCGGGATCTCCGACGATCACTACTGGCAGCTCTACGTCGAGCGGATGCGCCGCCAGCCCGCCAGCGGCATCAGCCGCGAAGACGTACCCGTGGTCCTGCGCTTCCTCCACTACTACTCGGTCGAGACCGCGCGCGCCAAGGAGCAGTCGAAGAGCTCGCGCGCCGCCTCGCCGCGAGGGGATCTCTGAGCATGCTCCTGCGACGACTCCTGGTCCTGGCGATCCTCTTCGCGGTGACCCTCGTCCTCTTCGATCGGCCGGCGCAGGCCGTCGATCGCAACTTCGCCGGCTCGGCTCAGATTGACTATCACTTCGTCCCTGGCCAGCACGACAAGAGCGCTCGCGCCGTGGTCTTCGACGGCACGACGATGGAGCTGGCCTTCAAGGTCGCGGTCGATTTCTCGGAGCACCTCTCGGCCAACCTCAAGGTCTGCTACGGCTGCCACGGCTTCGAGACCGACATGGCGTACTTCGACTATCGAGTCGCCGACGAGCTCAATTTCCGCGCCGGCAGGTTCAGCCCCAGCTTTGGTGGCTTCAACCTCCGCCACGATCCGGCCAACCATCGCCTCAGCGACAAGCCCCTGGCCTACGACATGGGCCGGATGCTCCGCCTGCGCGAGTGGAACATGGGCGTGCTCCCGAGCCCCTTCGCCGACAACGGACTCGAGATCAGCGGCACCCACTGGTTCGGTCAGCGCGCGCAGCTCGACTACGCCGCGTACATGGTCTCGGGCTTCAAGGGCGACGCCTCGTCCACCGATCTCGATTTTCTCCAGTCGCGCTCGGGCAACCTCTACTACATCGACAACAACGGTCGTCCCACCTTCGGCGGCCGCACCGCGCTCACGGTGAAGCTCGGCACCTCCAGCGACGCCACCCTCGGCGCGAGCGGAATGTATGGCACGCTCGATCCCGACAACAAGCTCTCCTACCTGATCTACGGGGCCGATCTCACGCTGCGGTTCAACCGCACCAACATCCGCTTTGAATACCTGGCCCGACGCGAGCAGTTCGACGTCAGCGATCCTTCGCGCTTCAAGTACGTGGTCCCGGCCGAGGGCGGCGATTTCTTCGTCAAGCACGGGGCCTACGCCGAGATCGAGCAGCCCTTGACCCGCGATCTCGACCTCGTCGGCCGCGTCGACGGCCTGTACCGCGTCGGCAACGTGGTCGCCGCGAGCACCCTGCAAGCGAAGAGCGCAGTGCTCCGCTACACGCTCGGTACAGCGTTCACCGTCGAGCGCGGGCTCCGGCTCAAGCTCTCGACCGAGCTCTGGTCCTTCTCCGATCGCGGCCAGGATGACACGCATACGGCCATGAGCGTCCACCTCGGCGCCGTCGGCACCTTCTGAGCCTCGCGGCCCGCGCTCGCCATGATAACGTCGCGGCCCGATGACGGCCCGCGACCGCGCGCACTCCACGCGTTTTCCCCCCAGACCACGGTCCTTTCGCGGCCGCGTGCGCGACCTCGCCACGCTCGAAGCGGCCATCACCGGGAGGCCCTCGCGCATCGCCCTCATCGGCGCGGGCGGGAGCGGAAAGTCCACCCTGGCGTGCGCGCTCGGCCACCGGATCCGACCGCGTTTTCCCGGGGGAATTCACTGGTTTCGCGTCGGCGCGTGGGACGTCCGCACCCTCGCCGAGATGCTGGGGCTGCGGCTCGGCGTCCCCCTCGCGTGGCCGCGCCTGCTCGGGCGCCTCCGCGATCACCTGATCTCGCGCGGCCCGACCTTCATCGTCCTCGACAACCACGAAGACGATCGCGCCGTGGCCGCGCTCCTCGACGCCTTGCGCGAGCCCGAGGTGGCCTGGCTCATCACCGCGCGCCGGTGCCTGCTCGCCGGCGTCTCGGTGTTCCCGGTCGTCCCCCCGTTGATCACCTCGGGCCAGAGCCCCTTTCCGGCGATTGCCTCGCTCACTCGCCTCCTCCGCTGGAACCCGGTCGCGCTCGATCTCGCCGACGCCATCGTCACCACCGGCGCCGCTCCCGTGGCCGATCTCGCGCAATGGCTCGTCGCCCGCGGCGTCGATCGCGTGCGGGTCATCGAGCACGAGGACGATTTGCCGGAGGTGCATTTGCTGGTCGCGTGGGCCTGGCCGCGCCTGCCTCCCGCGGCGAAGCGCATGCTCGGCGTCCTCGCCCACACCGACGGAGATCACGTGGGCGAAGGCTCGCTCGCCGCGCTCGCGCACGCCGGCGCAAACGCCGCGGAGGCGCTGGCCACCCTCCAGCGCTATCGCCTGGTTCAGGAGCCTTTTGCGGGGCGATTCGCGCTCCACGCGACGGTGCGTCACGCCGTCCAGAAGCGCACCAAGCCGGACCCCGACGCCCTCTTCCAGCACTACATCGGCCTGCTCGAGCGCGATCCCGCGCAGCTCGACATCGAGCAAACCCACCTCTTCGCGGCCATGGATCAGGCCCACACCACGTCGGATCTCAACGCCGCGCTCCGGGTGCAACGGCTGCTCATGCGCCTCGAGAACCGCGGCGACGAGTAGCGCTCAGATCACCCGCGCACCGTGAGGTGATCGGCGTACGCCGGGATCACCTTCAAATCGTGCTCCAGCAGCACACACCCGCCCTCCTCGCGCACCCGGCGAAACCCGGCGAAGCGGTAGGTGATCATCATCCGTCGGTTGCGCTCGGTGGGCACCAGCTCGGCGAGCAGGCGCACGCCCGCGCCGACGGCGCCGCGGAGGAGATAGGCAATCAGCGTGGAGCCGAGGCTGCGCGAGAGCACGCGGCACGACATCAGGAGCAGCTTGATCGTCCAGGCCTCGCGCGTTTGCTCCACCAGGACGAGGCCGATCCGGCCGTGATCGCCGTGACGATCGGTGAGCGAGCAGATCAGGAGTCGATGCGCGGGCGAGCGCGCGAAGACCGCGAGTTCGGCCGCCGAGCAGGTGCGCCCGGTGGTGTTGAGCTGGTGCGTTCGGACCGTCAATTCGGCGGCGCGATCGAGATCGGCCTCGGTGGCGGGGGCGATGGTGAGCACCATGCCCAGCGTCCGCAGGTAGTCAATCCGCGGGCCCTCGAAAGCCTCTTCGTCGCGCTGGGCCAGGGCGCGTCGCTGGTACATCGCGCGCCTGGCGCGGCCGTCCTCGGTCACCTGCAACGGCTTCAAATCAGGGTGATCGAGGAGCGTGCCAATGGCCGACGCCTCGACGACGCGCACCTCGGGGTGGGCGAAGCGCACGGCGTCGCGCTCGAAGGCGTCGTCGTCGACAAAGAGGAAGGTGCCCAGGGGGAGATCGAGCTCGCGCGCGAGGGCGGCGAGAGAGGCTGTCTTCTCGCCCCACCCGATCTTCGGGGCGAGGAAATACTCCGCGAGGCCGAGCGCGGCGAGGCGCGCGAGGGCGGGCGCGGGATCGCTCCGGCTGGCTACCGACTGGAGAATGCCTCTCTCGTCGAGGGCGATCACCACCTCGCGGACGGCGGTGGTCACGACCACCTCGTCGCCCTCGCCGAGCACGCCGCGCCAGAGGGTCTCGTCGAGATCCCAGACGACGCACTTCACCGGCGGCGCCGCGGAGATCACGTGATCTCGGTGGCTCCCGCGGCGCGGTGGTCGGAGAGGGCGTGCTCGGCGATCAAGATCTCCAGCACCTCGGAGCTGCCCTCGATGATCTCCATCACCCGCGCGTCGCGGTAATAGCGCTGCACGGGGTGCTCCTCGGACAGGCCCTCTGCGCCGTGGATCTGCACCGCATGATCGGCGATCTGCCGCGCCGCGCGCGAGGCGAAGTACTTGGCCGTGAGCGTGTCCGAGAGCGCGCCGGGCTCGCGCGCCTCGCGCCGGATCCCCGCGCGCAAGCAGAGGAGCCGCGCGGCGTCGAGCAGCGTGGACGAGTCGGCGAGGCGACGGCGCACGAGCTGATGAGAGCCGAGGACCACGCCGCGCTGGGTGCGCTCCGACGCGCGCTGGATCGAGGCGGCAAAGGCCACCTCGGCGATCCCGAGAGAGGCCCACGCGACCGAGTAGCGGCCGAGATCCAGCGCCGACCCCGCGACGTGCGAGAGGCCGAATCCCGCGCGGCCGACGAGGTTCTCGCGCGAGACCCGGCAGCTCTGGAGATCGAGCTCGGCGATCATCGCGGCGCGGAGGCCGAGCGTGCGAGGAGCCTTGCGAATCACCAGGCCCTCGGCGTCCCAGGGCACCAGGAAGGCTGTTGGCCCCTCCTCGGTGCGGGCGAAGACCAGGAAGAGATCGGCGATCTGACCGAAGCTCACCCAGCGCTTCTGGCCGGTGAGAAGGTAGGAATCGCCCTCGGCCACCGCGGTGGTCTCGATCGCCTGAGCGTCGCTCCCCGCGCCGGGCTCGGTGAGCGCGAAGGCGCCGAGGATGTCGCCCTGCGCGAGCGGCGCGAGGAGGCGCTCTTTGAGCTGGACCGAGCCCCACCGCAGCACGGCGAGGGTGACCATTCCATGCACGGTACAGAGGCTCTGGACCGACGCCGAGCCGCCCGAGAGCGCGGCCTGGAGGAGGCCATGAACGATCATCGGATGACCGAGCCCGCCCGCTTTTTCCGGCACGAACGACGCGAGATACCCAGTCTCGGCCAGGCTGCGCACGAGGCCGGGAGGGACCGTGGCCGAGGCGTCAATCGACTCTCCATGAGGCGCGATCTCGGCCTCGACGAAGGCCCGGAAGCGCTGCTGGTGCTCGGCCTCGGCGCGGGTGAGCTCGAGGCGCGACGGGGCAGCGGGAGCCGGAGCTTCGGGCGCGGGAGGAGGAGGAGGAGAAGGAGGAGGGACAGAGCTCATCGCGTTCGCTTGCGCTCGACGAGGCCGAGCATGCCCTCGACGCTGCGGAAATTCGCCAGCTCGAGGTCCTCGTCGTCGATGGTGATGCTGAAGGCCTTCTCCAGGAAGGCGACGAGCTCGACCGCCATCATCGAGTCGATGACGCCGCCGGCGAAGAGGTCGGCGCTGCCGAGCCACGCCTCGTCGCGCGAGAAGCGCGCGAGATGAGCCCGGATCCGCGCGCGATCATCCATGCTGGAGGCCTGGATCGTAGAGGAAGAAGCCCTCCCCGGATTTGCGGCCGAGGCGCCCCGCGGCGACCATCTCGCGCAGGAGCGGGCACGGCGCGCGGCCGCCGCCGAGGTTTTCGTGGAGCACTTCCAGGGTCTTGAGCACGGTGTCGAGGCCGATGAGATCTGCGGTGCGGAGCGGGCCCATCGGGTGCCCGAGGCACGATTGAAAGAGGCGATCGACCTCGGCCGCCGTGGCCGTGCCTTCGTGGACGACGGCGATAGCTTCGCTGATCGCGGGCATCAAGACGCGGTTGATCACGAAGCCGGGCGCGTCGTTCACCACGACGAAGTCCTTGCCCATCGCCGCGAGGAGCGCCGCGACGCGGGCGAGCGTGGCCTCGCTGGTCTGCGCGCCGCGCACCACCTCGACCATCGCGGTGAGCGGCACGGGGTTCATGAAATGCAAGCCAACGACGCGCTCCGGATGCCCCGTGGCGGCGGCGAGCTGCGCGATCGGGATCGCCGAGGTGTTGGCCGCGAAGACGCAGTCGGCGGCGCAGATCGCGTCGAGCTCGCGGTGCACGCCGAGCTTGATTTCCAGGTCTTCGGTGACGTTCTCGATCACCACAGAGGCGCCGGCGACGTCGGCCAGGGCGAGGGTGAAGCGCACGCGCGCGAGCAGCTCGGCCGGCGCCGCGGCGCTGCGATGCTGGAGCCGCGCGAGGCGAGCGCCGGCGCGGATCGAGCCCGAGGCGCGCTCGATCGCGGCGGCGTCGCGGTCGACGAGGACGACGGCGTGACCGCGCTCGGCGAGCGCGTGGGCCACGCTGGCGCCGATGACGCCGGCGCCGACGACGGCGATGCGAGGAAGTTCACTCATGAGCGGGCGGCATCTTCGTCGAAAATTTGAGCGGCGTGGAGCGGCGCGATCGATGCGTGGTCGGGGCGAATGGCCGCGAAGATGGCCGCGAATTTGCGCGTGCCGGTGGGGGCTGGCGCGCCCGCCGACCAGTGCGCATACCACCGTGGCTCGCGCGGGACGCCGAGATTTGACCCATTCCGCGGCGTCAAGTTATGCTCCCGCCCCTCTCTGAACCGCCTGGAGCAACGTGGCCCGAATTCGATTGACCGTCACCGCCAAGATCTTCATCGCTGCGGTGATCGTGGGCGTGGTCGGGGTCATCTTTTACTTGAACCCCGGCCTCCTCGGGAAGGTGGCGCCGACCGCGGTGCAGCCTTCCTCCAACGTACCGCCGGTGGCGAAGCTACCGGACGAAGTCGCGGGGTTCCCCACGGCCGCCGACGTGCCGCCGGGCTGCCCCGATCTACCCGAGGTCCGCTTCTATCACTGGGCGTGGAACGCTCAGATGGGGATGATGCTCGCCAACGGCGGCAAGCAGGCCGCCGCCGGAAGCCTGATGTGCAAGGCCGGCGTCAACCTCAAGCTCATCCGCGAAGACAACAACGACACGTTGCAAGCGCTGCTCGCGACGTTCGCCGAGAACCTGAAGAAGGGCGAGGCCAACCCGAAAGAGGGCGCGCACTTCACGGCGATCATGGGCGACGGCTCCGCCGTGTTCCTCAAGGGCCTGAACGAGAAGCTCGCCAAGCTCGGCCCGGACTACACCGCGATGATCGTCGGCTCCGCCGGCTACAGCCGCGGTGAAGACAAGTTCATGGGCCCCGCGGCCTGGAAGCAGAACCCGCAGGCGGCGCGCGGCGGCCTCGTGGCCGGCGTGCTCCGCGACGGCGACTGGAACATCGCCCTCAAATGGCTCGGCGACAACAAGATCCCCAACAACCCCGACGAGTCCACCTACGATCCCGAGGCGCTCAACTGGGTCAACGCCACGGACTACATCGAGGCCGCGCAGAAGTACGTGAGCGGATTCTGCACCGAGCTCAAGAACACCAAGACGGGCTCGAAAGAGAAGCACTGTGTCAACGGCGTCGTCACCTGGACTCCCGGCGACGTGACCGTGGCCGAGCAGAAGGGTGGGCTCGTATCCATCGTCTCGACCCAGCAGTACCGCTCGCAGATGCCCAACGTGATCATCGGCAACAAGGCCTGGATGCAGAAGAACCGCAAGCTGGTCACGGGCATGCTCTCGGCGATCTTCGAGGCCGGCGATCAGATCAAGGGCAGCGACGACGCGCTCAAGAAGGCCGCGGCGATCAGCGCGCTCGTCTACAAGGAGAAGGACGCCGCGTACTGGTACAGGTACTTCAAGCTGACGACGCAGAAGGACAAGACGGGCATCGACGTGGAGCTCGGCGGCTCGGCCGTCAACAACCTCGCCGACAACCTCCAGCTCTTCGGCCTCGTTCCCGGCTCGACCAACGCCTTCGCGGCGACGTACACCGTCTTCGCCGACGTGGTCAAATCGCAGTATCCCGCGCTCCTGAGCTCGTATCAGCCGTTCGATCAGATCCTCGATACTTCGTATGTAAAGGATCTCGCGGCCGCCGCGGCGCCGACCACCACGGCCGATCTCGCCAAGTTCACCGGCGATCAGAAGGTGAAAGACGTCGTCAGCCGCCGCGCCTGGGACATCCAGTTTGCGACCGGATCGGCCACGTTCACGCCGGAGACGAACACGGTGATGAAGGCCCTGTTGAACGAGCTGGTCATCGCCAGCGGGACGCTGGTGGAGATCCACGGGCACACGGACAACCAGGGCAGCGCCGAGTCGAACCTCAAGCTCTCGGAGGAGCGGGCCTTTGCCGTGAAGCAGTGGCTCGAGAAGCAGGCCCCGACGAGCTTCCCCGAGGGGCGCGTCAAGGTCGTGGCTCACGGCCAGACCGAGCCGGTCGCGTCGAACTCGACCAACGACGGCAAGGCCAAGAACCGGCGCGTGGTCATCGTCCTCGGGACGGCGGCCAACTGACATTCCCCTGACAGCAAGACGATGAGCAAGCTCACCCGCGCGTTTCAGCCGAACCGCGTCATCGATTCGGGCACGACAGGGCTCATCGTCCTCTTCTGGGCCGGGACAGCGCTCCTCCTCTGGAGCCTGTCCCCCTGGAAGACCCTCCCCACCCCGCATGAGATCTGGAAGGCCGTCGGGTTCCTCTGGTGGGAGCGCGGCATGGGCCCGGAGATGTTCACCACGTTGAAGCTCATCGCTCATGCGGTGGCGCTGACGGCGGTGCTCTCGCTCGGTCTCTCGTATCTCACGGTCATCCCGTTCTTCCGGCCGCTCGTGGCGATGACGTCGAAGCTCCGCTTCCTCGGCCTCACCGGCCTGGTGTTCCCCTTCACGCTGATGACGGGAGGCGGCTACACGCTCAAGGTCGCTCTCCTCACCTTCGGGATGACGTCGTTCTTCGTCACCTCGATGGCTCAGGTGGTGATCGAGATCCCCCGCGCCGAGTTCGATCACATGCGGGTCCTGGGGTCGAGCGAGGCCCGGATCTTCTGGGAGGTCGTGGTCCGCGGGACGCTCGACAAGGCCCTCGACGTGCTCCGCCAGAACCTGGCCATGGGCTGGGCGATGATCACCATGGTCGAGGGCATCTCGCGCGCCGAGGGCGGCGTCGGCGCGATGATCCTCGACCAGAACAAGCACTTCAACCTGGCCGAGGTCTACGCCATTCTCCTGGTGATTCTGGTGCTCGGACTGGCCATGGATTACGGCATGGGCGTGCTCACCAACCTGCTCTGTCCGCACGCCGCCCTCGGCCGGGTGCAGCGATGAACGCCACCGCGGGCGAGGTCCTCCTCGACGTCAAGGGCATCAAGCTCAGCCTCGGAGGCGGCAAGATCCTCGACGGGGTCAGCTTTCAGGTCATCGACTGGATCCGGGAGGGAGTGACGACTGGACAGGTGGTGTCGTTGCTCGGGCCCTCGGGCGTCGGCAAGACCCGCTTGCTCCGGATCATGGCCGGGCTCGACGCGCCCGACGCGGGCACGGTGCACGGCAGAGACAGCAAGGTCCTCGAGGCCGGCTCGGTCGGCGTGGTGTTTCAAGACTATCCCTTGCTCCGCCACCGCACGGTCGAGAGCAACCTCGAGCTCGCGGGGACCATCGGTGGGCTCGACGGCGCCGAGGCGCGCAAACGCACCAGGGAGCTGCTGGATACGTTCGGCCTCACCGAGCGCGCCGGGTTCTACCCCGCGCAGCTCTCCGGCGGCCAGAAGCAGCGCGTGGCGATAGCGCAGCAGCTCGTGGTCCCGCGCCAGCTCCTGTTGATGGACGAGCCCTTCAGCGGCCTCGATCCCGCGGCCCTGGAAGACGTGATGAAGCTCCTCGTCGACGTGGCCAACCTGCACGAGCTCAACACGATCCTGGTCGTCACCCACGATATCCGCGCGGCCATGGCCGTGAGCGACACGGTCTACATGCTTGGCCGCGATCGAAAAGAAGACGGCAAGCTTGTCCCCGGCGCCCGGGTGCAGGCCACCTACGATCTGGTGGCGCTCGATCTGGCCTGGAAGCCCGACGTGCAGACGCTGCCCACGTTCGTGACCCTGGAGCGCGAGATCAAGGCGAAGTTCAGGACACTTTAGCGGCAGCCCGGGCTGCCGCTAAAGTGTCCTCGCGCCGAACGGGCGGCGCTCTACGCGTGGCTCATGAACACCACGAGGAAATCGCCGTCGTCGGTGATGTAGAGCTCGTGGCAGATGATGTCGTCGATCTTCTCGCAGGCGGCGGTCATCGCCTCTTCGAGGCGCGCGGTGTCCCCGGTCTCGAGGCCGCCGATCTTGCCGAGCGAGACGGTCTTGATCTTGATCGCGTACCCGTCGTCGCCCTCGCGGTAGCCGAGCGAGATGATCAGCTTCTTCGCCGACTCGAGGTACTCGACCCCGATGCTCTTGGCCGCGACCTTGTGCTCGGCGACGAAGCTCTCGATCTGACCGCCGAGCGCGCCAATCGTGTTGTCGGCGGCGAGAGGACCCGAGAAAATCTTGAACTTGTTGTGGATCTGCTTGAGGACCATGAGCGCATCCTACGCCGGGGTCGGCTCGTCGGGGAATAGCGCTCTTCGCGCGATCTGCTCCTAGCGCCGCGCCCTCTTCTCCTGCTCGTTCTGCTGCTCTTCGAGGTCCTCGTAGACCTCGCCCTCGTCGACGGTGGCCTCGCGGATGGCCTCGACGCCGATGCGGAGGTCTTCCAGGCGGAGGCCCAGATCTTCCGGCGACGACATGGTCACGATCTCGTCGCCGAGGAGCTTGAACGTGTTCTCCATCAAGTCCATCTGACCACGCGCGGTCTGCGCGCTCTTGCGCAGATCTTCCCAGCGGTTCCGGCGCTGCTCGAGCACCTGCATGTTCTTCTTGGCGACGGCGC
>JBDTXR010000145.1:0-19105 GCA_040006075.1 Byssovorax sp.
TACGAAGCGCCGCCGGAGGAGACGAGTTCACCCCCGCGGAGCGGTTTGTTCAACGTTTGAGAAGTACATGAGTATCGTGCCAAATCAAATTATGCTGATTTCCGATACAGTATCAATATTCGACAATGAGTGGCTCTTTAAAAAGAGCGTCGAAAGCGATGCTCTTGTACAGAAACTTCGCGGCTCTGCCATCATTCCGGAGTAGCAAGTAAAGATGTCCTTCGGCAACGAGAACGACTTTCGTTCTATCATGCTTGCTTTAGATGGCAAACGATGATGATCGCCCAACGAAAGGCGTTCGGCGGGCAGCGTTGCGCCGTCGGCTCAGGGGCGAACGAGCGAACGATGTAGACCAAGCAAGGGGGCGGCTCCATCTGTCGTACACCGGCCATCGCGGGGGTCATCGCCGACACGCGCGTGGATGATGTCGCCGGAGGGTACGCGTGCCGTCGGGCTACCCTCAGCACCGCGTCGGAGGTATACGTCACGCATGGGCAGCAATGGCTCGCGAACGAAGTTCCGGTACGATTTCGCGGTCTACGACAACTATGGGCGCCTCTCGGCTGTGCTGGAGGCCAAGCGGCGGTTCGGGACGAAAACGTCGTGGGCGCAGGCGTGGCATGAGGCGCTGGTGGAGAACATGGATCAACCGGCTGACGCGAGCGTCGTGCTGGTCGCGCCGGAGCGCATCTACGCATGGCGGCCAGGAGCAGGCGCCGCGGCGGAGCCGGACTGGGTCCTCGACGCGGAGCCGTGGCTCAGGCCCTACTTCAGCCGGCTGAAGATTCCCGTGGCGGAGGTGCATCCCCACATCTTCGAGCAGGTCGTCGGCATGTGGCTGCGAGACGTTGCGCGGCGTGGGCTCCCCGAAGGCGTGGACGCCGGAAGTGGTGGGGGCTTGCTCGATATCCTCCGGGGGGGTCAGGTCGTGGAGCAGGACGCCGCGTGAGGGTCTACGTCGAGAGCAACTTCGTCCTCGAGAGCGTCCTCGAGCAAGAGCAGCATCAGGCGTGCGAGGAGATCCTGACCCTCGCCGAGAACCGGGCCATCGAACTGGCGCTCCCCGCGTTCGCGCTCGTCGAGCCATACGAGTCGATGGTGCGCGACGAGCGCGACGGGAAGATGCTCGCACAGAGCCTCCGCGCAACCGCCACCCAACTCCAGCGTACAGCGTCGATCGTCGCCGACGTCCCGCGACTCCACGACGCCGGGGACCTTCTGGTCCGGGCGGCGCAGGAGGCATGGACCCGCTTTGGCAATCTTCGTATGAGGCTGCTGGATGTAGCCCGTCTACTTCCGCTCGATGCCGCCACGATCCGGGATGCTTCGCAGCTGATCGCGGAGTTCGGGCTGGGACTACCCGACGCCGTCATGCTCGCATCCGTGCTCGCAGACGCCCGGACGCATCCATCGTCGAGCGTGTTCCTGAATCGCAACACGAAAGACTTTGACACCGACGTGAAGGGGCGCCTCGCGCAGGTGGACTGCGTTCTCCTCTGGAGCTTCAATGGTGGACTCCAACGTATCAGGCACACGATCGCAAGAACGTGATTGTTTGGAACGGGATATGGTCGCCCCGAACTCGCGCGGAATCGCCAAGTTCGACCTGCTCCTTATTTTCAAGCCACGCCCTCATCATTCATCGGTTTGCTTGCGAACATCGTCCTCACGGCGGGTCAACCAGCCGCCGAACAAGCCAATGCTGCCGACGCGCGCCTTCGGCGCGCGCGGCAGATTGGCCACACGTTCGGCAGGTGAACGTCGAGCCAAGTGTCGCGCGCGGACGGACGCTTCGCGTTCCCGGAGAACCGTAGCGCCAATAGTGGAACCCATGGAACAGCCGGCATCCTACTGACCTGGCTGGGTCGGAACATTCCCCTTGCTCCTCGCTGCTTGATGTAGCATCTTGCTACCGATGCCGTCTGGGCCGCCGACCACCGCCGCCGATGCGCTCGCCTGGGCGCAGGAGGCCATGACGTGCACGCCTCGCCGATACCTGCTCGATACTCATGTCTACATCCGGATGCGGGACCGGAACATGAGCGACCGGTCGATCTGGTACGCCATCAAGAACGCGACCCGCTGCGTGCCCTATGTGCCCGACCGTGGGCGGCTCACGGACGGCACGGCGTGGCGTATCTCCGGGCCGGATCACGAGGGGGAGGAAACCTCGGTAGGAGTCGAAACGTTCATCGATCATCTCGGACGCCGACTGATGATCATCACCGTTTTCTAGGAGATTCACATGATCCGTTGCTCTACTTGCCACAAAGGGACGCTTGCTCCTGGGCTCACGAAGGAGCACGACGTGGGACCGCTGTTTGGACTCGACCGCGTCCTGCTGGATCAAGCTCCTGCGCTCATCTGCGGGAGCTGCGGGCACGTCGTGCTCGAAGGCGAGACCATCGAAGCGGCGCGCCGCAAGCTCGCAGAGCTCGTTGTTCGCAATGGATCTTCGCTCACGGGTCAAGAGGCGCGGTTCCTCCGCGAATCGATGGACATGACGCAAATCCAGCTCGCCGAGCGGCTTCAGATTGTTCGAGGAACGGTAACGCGGTGGGAGGCGAGTGAGGATCTCGGGCCGGTTCAGTCCTTCGCGCTGAGAACCCTCGCGGCGTGGGCGCTGGGCGGTGAGCGACTCGCGCATATCGTGAGCGCGCCCGACGTGCCGCGCCCGGCTCCGTCACTTCCGGGCCCTTATCGAATTGATCAGGCCGCGGCGGCTTGATCATGCACGATTCCCGGACTGCCGAGCAACCGGAAGCGCCTCGACGAGCGACAGCGAGGCCTCGACGCCGCCGTCCTATGCCGAGCTGATCACCGACGAAGGCCGCGCCGCGCTCGGGGTCAAGACGCGCGGGCCAGGCGTCTTCCGTGATGCGGTGGCGTGGTGCGTCCAGATCGACGAAGACTTCACGAAATACCCGGCGCGCGTAAAGGCCCATTATGCCGAGACCCGGTTCGCCTATTTCCTGGAGCAAACCGCCCTCCTCGGCGCCACGATTGACGCGCAGCAAACCCGCCGCGGCGAACAGGGCACCACCCGATCGACGACGGCCGAGCGCGAAGAGGCGGCCCTCGCCGCGCGCCTCGCGCTCCTCTCGGCCCTGCGCGGCTTCGCCGGGCGGCGCGACCCCGAGCGCAAGGCGCTGAGTCGCGCGCTCGGCCGCACGGACGGCCTCAACGCGATCGGCGAATCGATCGGCACGCTCGCCGCGCTCGGCGCCGAGTGGCTCGCTCGGCCCGGCGCGACGGCGACGATCCACGCGGTCTCTGCGGGCCTGACGAGCGAGGGAGTCGCCGCGGCGCTCGCGGCGGCCGACGCGCTCACCGGGGCCGGCTCGGAGTCGACGCTCGCCGGGCGACGCCCCGCCGTCGACGCGCCCGAGGTGAACCTCGTGGAAGGTACAGTGTTGAACGAGATGGATGAGGCGCAACGCTGCTTCGAGGAGGCGCACCTCGCCACGCAGTTGATCCGCCGCCTCACGCCCGGACCGGCCACCCGGTAGGTCCTCGGCTCGAAGAAGGCGGCCAAGACCGCTGCCGCGGAGGCGCCGGCCGCCGACGCGCCGGCCGCGGAGAAGGCCGCGCCGTAGCCGCGCGGGGGCCCGAGAGCGCCAACGGGCGGCAAGGACCTCCCGGAAGGCGGCAAGGACCTCCCGGGCGGCGGCAAGGACCTCCCGGGCGGCGGCAAGCTCCTACGCCTGTGCGGGCGCGACCGCGCGAGCGATGGAGTCGGCGAATCGCTGCGGTGCGGCCGGATCCATCGCCAGGAACAGCTCGGGATCGATGGCTTCGAGCTCCATCAACACCAATCCTCCGGCGGTCTCGACGACATCGACTCTCGCGTAGAGCAGCGGCTCGGGCGCGGCGGCGAGCATGGTCGTGACCTCGGCGATCTGCTCCGGCGTCGCCGTGCAAAGCTCGCGCGAGCCGCCGTGGTCCTGCTGCACGCGGAAGTCGCCCGCTCGTGGCAGCTTGCGCACGGTGTGGCTGTGGATGCCGTTGAAGAAGACGAACGAGAGCTCTCCGCTCACGGCGATCTCGGGGAGGTAGGGTTGCACGATCATCCGGCGCTCGGCGACCAGCGCGTCGAATCGGGCCTGGAGCGAGGCGGCGGTCGCGCGCGAGGCGCGGAACGTTTCAAAGGCCGAGAGGGAGATCTGCGGCTTGATCACCACCTCGTCGAAATCGTGGGCGCGGAGCAGGGCGGCGAGGCTCACCCGCGCGCCTTGGCCGATCCAGAGCGTCTCCGGGGTCTCGACGCCGCGCAGGTAGAGATCCTCGAGATACCGCTTGTCGAGGTTCCAGCGGGTGAGAGGCACCGAGTTGAACGAGGGGAGGCCGCTCGCGGCGAGCGCGTCGAGCCAGGCCAGGAAGGCCGTCGGCTTCTCGTGGTAATCCCAGCAGGAACGATGGACCACAGCGTTGACGCCGGGGGGCGGGCCCGGGTCGGTCCAGATCCAGGGAACGACCTCGATCCCGCGCTCGCGCAGCGGGGCGACGAGGTGCAGATCGTCGCGCGAGAGCTGCGGGACGTCGGCGCAGGTGCTGAAGGCGACTCGCACGCTCCGGCGCTACTTCGCGCGGCGCTGGATCCACTCGGGCGCGAGCGGCTCCAGACCTTGCAGGGCGCGGCGGAGCAGATCGAGGCCGACCATCGCCGCGATCCCGCGGATCTGCTCGCGCTGACCGGGCCAGTTGATCCGGCGAACCACGGTGTCGTTCGGGCCGGCGAGGCCGATGTAGACCAGGCCAACGGGTTTGTCGTCGGTGCCGCCGCCGGGGCCGGCGAGGCCGGTGACCGAGATCGCATAGGTGCTCTTCGCGACGGCCTTGGCGCCCTCGGCCATGGCTCTGGCGCACTCTTCGCTGACGACGCCGAGCTCGGCGATCAACGCCTCGGGGACGCCCACCATCTCGTGCTTGGAGGCCGCGGTGTAGGTGATGAAGCCGCGATCGAAGTACTCCGAGGCTCCAGGGACGCTGGTGAGGAGCTGGGCGACCATCCCGCCGGTGCAGCTCTCCACGGTGGAGACGGTGGCCCGGTCGCGGCGGAGCGCTTTGCCGATCACCGCTTCAATCGGATCTCCGTCGGAGAAGATGTGGGGGCCGATGCGCTTCTTCACCTCGTCTCCGGCGGCGTCGAGGCGGGCGCGGGCCTCCACGATGTCGGTGCCCTTCACCGTGAGCTTGATCTGGATCTCGGGGAAATGCGCGCGGAAGCCGAGCTTCACCCCGGGGAAGAGAGACTCGATGTCGGAGAGGGCCTGATCGGCGGCCGACTCGGTGAGGCCGAAGGAGCGATAGACGCGGACGTCGAACACCGTGGGCTCGGGGCGGAGCCGCTGGAGGCGCGGGATCACTTGCTCGGCGAACATCTTCTTCATTTCCCGGGGGACGCCGGGCATGAAGAAGAAGTGCGCCTTGCCGATCTGGACGCTGAATCCAGGCGCGGTGCCCACCGGGTTGGTGAGGACGTCGGCGGGCTCGGGGAGCATCGCTTGCTTGCGGTTGTTCTCCGGCATGACGCGTCCGCGGCTCTTCCACAGGCCTTCCATGTAGGCCAGGGCCGTCTCGTCGAGCTTCAGGCCCACGCCGAGGATCCCGGCGGCCACCTCGGTGGTGAGATCGTCGACGGTGGGGCCGAGTCCGCCGGTACAGAGCACCACGTCAGCGCGGGCGCCGAGCGTACGAAACGTGTCTTCGAGGATGGCGCGGTCGTCGCCAACCGTGGTGTGACGGAGGACCTCGAAGCCGAGAGAGCCCATCTGATCGGCGAGGAAAGCCGCGTTGGTGTCGGCGATCATCCCGGTGAGGACCTCGTCACCGGTCGAGAGGATCTCGCACGTTCGCATCTCAGCTCCTGGGCTCGACGTCGTCTTCGGGTTGGGGGATTGGCGCGGCCCCGGTCATCAGCGTTGGCTCGGCCTCGTAGTGGACGACCGGCGACGGGACCAGGGGCGCGGCCGGCGGAATCGACGGCTCGACCGACGCAGGAGCGGGCGTCATCGACGGGGGCGAGACGTCGCCACCGTACGACGCGTCGGCCGCGGCGCCGGCGATCGGGCGCGTGCGCTCGAAGAAGCGGCGGGTGAGATCGAGCCCGGGCTTGGCCTTTCCGCGGGCGATCTCGAAGACCTGGTCGCGGATCGCCGCGTTGATCGGCGTGGGGATCCCCAGGGCCGCGCCGCGGGTGATCACCTCGCCGTTGAGGAAATCGACGGCGGGCGGGCGGCCGCGCTCGATCGCCGCGAGCATCGAGGAGCGAAGCCTGCGGTAGCGCGCGCCGACCGCGAGCAGGAGCGCGTGCTTGGCGAAGAGGCCCGGTGATCCGACGGAGACGCGCTCGCTGTCGGTGAGCGCGATCCACTCGAGATCGAGCGTGCCAGAGACCTTCTCGAGGCGGATCTCCAGGGCCCGCGCCACGGCGACGGTCTCGGTCATGATCTCCAGCGCGAGCCTCCGCACGTGGCGGTGGCGCATGAGCACGCCGAGGCGATCGCCGCCGAGCGTCCCGAGCGAGGAGATCGCGCAGTTGATCGCCAGCTTCGACCAGCGCGCGCCCGCGAGGTTCGACGAGGTGGTGGTGGGGCCGACGGCCTCGAGGATCCGGGCGAGCTCGTCGAGGTGCGCGTCGTTCGCCGCCTCCGGATCCGGCGATCGATACGGGGATTGATCGCTCGGATCACCTTCGATTTGAGTCGTTTTGAAGGGCATGCGGCCGAGGACGAAGCCGCCGGCCGAGGTGCGATCGTAGACGCCGGGATCGACCATGGTGGCCCCCCACGCGACGATGGCGCCGAGGGTGCGCGAGGGCCCGGCGATCGCGGCGATCCGCTCTTCGCAGAGACCGTTCTGGAAGCAGACCATCGCGCCGCTGAACGAGAGGTGCGCGACGACGGAGCGGGCCGCGTCTTCCACCTGCGGAGGCTGGGTGGCGAGGAGGATGTAGTCGAACGGCAGCGTGCTCTTCGGGAGCGCGGTGACGGCGCGGCCCCGCACGACGCCGGGGCTTCCATCGCCGCGGAGGCGAAAACCACCCGCGTTGATCGCGTCGGCGATGATGGCGTTGGTGGTGAGCGCGGTGACGTCGTGCCCTTGCTCGAAGAGGTGCGCCGCGACCACGCCGCCGATGCCGCCGCAGCCGACGACGAGGATGCGGGGGCGCGGCGGGGAAGCGGTCGTGGACATGGAAACCCGTTTACAACGGGACCGGCACGAGGTCGACCCGGCCCAGCTCCTCGTTGGTCCCGGCGATCTCGACGTCGACCGGATCGCCGATGCCAAAGCGGTCTTCGCCGTTGGAGACGCCGTGGCCGTCGGGCTCGATCCGGTACGGGCCGCGAGGGAGCGCGTCCATGGCGACGGTGCCGGTGGCGCCGGTGCCGACGAGCTGCACGACCAGGCCAAAGGGCTTGATCGAGACGATGTTGCCAGTGAAGTGCTCGCCGACCCGGCTCGCGAACAGGCGCGCGACGAGCATGCGGTGGCGCTCGGCCTCGGCCTTGCCGGCGCTGCGGGCCGCGATGTTGACGTTGTGCGCCAGCGTCTCCAGGGCCGGATCGCCGGCCAGGAGCGAGCGATCGCCGCCGAGGTAGCGCTTGATGATCCGGTGCACCGCGAGGTCGGCGTAGCGGCGGATGGGCGAGGTGAAGTGGAGGTAGAGCGGCGCGGCGAGGCCGAAGTGCGGCCCGGGGTGCACCGTGTAGCGCGCGGTCCCGAGCGTTTTCCCGAGCACGGTGCGGATCGCCGGAGCGATGGATGAGCCGCGAAATTGAGCCTCGAACGCCGCGAGGCCCCGGGGGCTGAGCTCGCGGCCGAAGCCGGCCTCGATCCCGAAGTTGTGGGCGAAGCGCGCGAGCATCTCGACCTTCTCGGGCGTGGGCGTCTCGTGGACGCGGAACATCCCGGGCAGGCCGCGATCGACGAGCCAGCGGGCCACGGCCTCGTTGGCGGCGACCATCAGGCGCTCGATCATCCGGTGCGCGTCGGTGTCGCCGCGAGGCGTGATCGACGTGGGCTCGTGGGTGGCCTCGTCGAGCGAAATATAGGCTTCTTCGCGGTCGATCTCGACGCCGCCGCGGGCCGCGCGGACGGTGGAGAGGCGGGCCGCGGCGGTGCGGAGCCAGCGGAGCGTGGGGAGCACCTCGGGCGGGATCGTGCCGCGCGCGCCGGTGGCGTGGTAGTCGGCGACCTCGTCGTAGGTGAGCCGCGCGTTGGAGCGGATCAGGCTCATGTACACGTCGACCGAGCGCACGGCGCCCTCGGGATCGATGCGCAATTCGACGGTGAGGGCCGGGCGATCCTTGCCTTGAACGAGGCTCCCGGCGTCGCTCGCGAGGACCTCGGGGAGCATGTGAATCACGCGGCCCGCGAGGTAAACGCTGGTGCCGCGGAGCTTGGCCTCCTCGTCGACGGGCGAGCCCGCGGGCACGAGCGCGTCGACGTCGGCGATGGAGATCAGCACGCGGAGCGCGCCGTCGGCGTCGGCCGGGAGCGCCGAGAGCGCGTCGTCGATGTCGGTGGTGCTGGGCCCGTCGATGGTGACGGTGGGCACCTCGCGCAGATCGCGGCGGTTGCCCGAGAGCCGCTTCACGCCGCCCGTCGCCATCGCCGCGTCGAGGACATGCTGCGGGAAAATGGCGCGGATCCCGTGGCGAACGACGCAGCGCTCGAGGCCGAGATCGGCGCCGGCGGTGACCGCGCGCGTGGGGACGACCTTCGTCCCGTGGATCGCGGCGACGACGAACGCGCCGTCGGGGAGGGCGTCGGCGACGCCGTCCTCGAAGATCCAGTCGGTGTTGGCGACGAGCCGATCCACGTGGAGAAAGCGGCGCTTTCCATGCGTGACCACGTTGCCGAAGAGCTCGGTGCGGGTGCGCTCGAAGAGCGCGAGGGACGAGGCCGAGAAGCGCGTGGGGTCCGAGCTCGAGGGCGTGACGACGGCGCTGACGATGTCGCCGTCGAGGAAGGGATTGAGGTCCGGCGGCACGATGAAGGCCGCGATTTCGCCCTCGGGCGTGTCGACCAGCAGGAAGCCAAAGCCGCGAGGATGGATGGTGATGCGTCCGCGGGTCTCGTTCATGATCGGGCGCAACGTACACGTTCGCGCAGGCGTCGTCGCCCCTTGCCCGTCGGCCTCGGCCATGGTCGGCTCCGCGCATGGCGGAAAGCGAAAAGGCTCCGGTTCTCGTGTGCGCGGGGGTGATCGTCGAGGGCGCGCGCGTGCTGCTGAGCCAGCGCAAATCCGGGACGCACCTCGCGGGAGCGTGGGAATTTCCTGGAGGCAAGGTGGAGCCCGGCGAAGACCCGCGCGACGCGCTGGCGAGGGAGCTCCGGGAAGAGCTGGGGATCGAGGTCGTCGTGGGCGATCCGGTGGAGATCACCTTTCATCGGTACGAGACCAAGAGCGTGCTCTTGCTGTTCTTCGCGGCGAAACGACGGGCGGGATCGCCGCAGCCGAGCGCGATCGACGTCGCCGCGGTGCGGTGGGCGGGGATTGACGAGCTGCGAGAGGAGGAGTTCCCCCCGGCCGATGTGGCGGTGCTGGCGAAGGTGCGGGCGCAGCTGCAGCGCGGTTGACGTCGACCCCAACTGGCAGCCTCACGAGATGCGGTATCGCGGTGACGAGCAGGGGAGTGTCGAGAGCGTGTCGCGGCGGCGCGCGACTCGTGGAGTCCGTCCAGAGCGACTCATGGTAGCGTGGCGCGATCCATGACTGTCGGTGATCCTGACGATCCGCAGGACCCAGAGGGGGCGGCCAACCGGAGCGAGGCGAGGGCCGCGTTGCCGGGGGAGCTGCGCGCGGGCGAGGTGTTCGGGGGCGCTTACCGGGTGGTGCGCCGGATCAACGCCGGCGGGATGGGCGCGATCTACGAGGTCGTCCACCTGGGAACGCGGCGGCGGCGCGCGCTCAAGGTGCTGTTGCCGGCGCTGGTCGCCGATCCGGTGCAGCGCGAGCGCTTCGAGCGCGAGGCCACGGTCACCGCCGAGGTGCGGAGCGAGCACCTGGTCGAGGTGTTCGACGCGGGCATCGACGCCACGACGGGGATGCCGTTCCTGGTGATGGAGCTGCTCGACGGCGAGGACCTCGGCCAGATCGTCGCCCGGCGCGGGCCGCTCGACGCGGCCGAGGTGGTGGATCTGCTCGCGCAGGTGGCGCGCGCGCTCGACAAGACGCACGCGGCCGGCATCGTTCACCGCGATATCAAGCCCAGCAACGTGTTCCTGAGCCGGCGCGACGATGGCTCGTCGTGGGTCAAGGTGCTCGACTTCGGCATCGCCAAGATGGAGCTCCTCGGCGCCGACGGAGCGACCAACACCAGCCCGCTCGGCACGCCGGTGTACATGGCGCCCGAGCAGGTACGCTCCAACCGCCGCGTGGGTCCGTCGGCCGATCGCTACGCGCTCGCGCACCTCGCCTATCGGCTGCTGGTCGGCGTGGCGTACTGGGACGACGAGCGACGCGACGCCGCCAGCCTGATGTCGCTGCTCACCACGATCAGCCGCGGGCCGCGCGAGCCCGCGACGGCGCGCGCGGCCCGGCGCGAGGTCACGCTCCCGGCCGCGTTCGACGCCTGGTTCATCAAGGCGGCCGCGCATCGTCCCGAGAACCGCTACCCCGACGCCGCGACGATGATCGTCGACCTCGCGGCCGCTCTCGGGGAGGCGGCGCCGCCTTCGCTGCGTGGCCGCGCGGTCAGCGAGGCGCCGCGCGGACCCGCGAGCTCGAGCGAGCCGCCCGCTGCGCCGGAGGCCACGCCGCCGCCTCGATCGCAGTCGGCGCGGAGCGCGTCGGTGCCGTCGCCAGCGACGCTCTCGTCGCCGGGATCGACCGGCTTCGTGCACCGCGAGACGCCGACGGGGCCGGTTGGGCTCGCTCCGCCCACGGATCCCGCGCCGTCGAGCGCGGTCGAGGGCCCTTCGCGCCGCCCGTGGCGCCGCGGCCTCGTGGCCGTGGGCGTCGTGCTCGTCGGCCTCGCAGGGCTGCGCGCGGCGCGTGGTCGAGCGACCTCCACCGACGCCACCGCGAGCCATGCGGGGGCTGCGGCGCCGACCGCGCTCACCGACTTGCCGACGCCGTCGTCGACGAGCGCGGCGGCGATCGCGGCGTACCGGAGCGGCCTCCAGGAGGCGCGCGACGGGACCGTTCTCCTCGCGAGCCTGGAGCGCGCGCTGGAGCTCGATCCGACTCTCGCGGAGGCGCATCTCCAGCTCGCGGCGCGCGGGATCTACGACGTCGACCAGCGGGCGCGGAGCCACTTCCGCGAGGCGCAGCTCCGAAGGACAGCGCTCTCGCCGCGCGATCGATCGCTGCTCGAGACGATCGAGCCCATCGTAGCGCGTGAGCCTTCGGACTGGGCCGAGGCGAGCCGGCGCGCCGCGCGAGCGACGGAGCGCTACCCGGGCGACGCGCAGCTCTGGATGGTGCGCGGCTACCTCGCGCACGGCGACGCCAACTCGCTCGTGCACGAGTACACCACGCGCGCGCTCGCGCTCGATCCCGGCTACGGCGACGCGCTCGGCAACGACGGCGAGGCGCTGGCCTACCTCGGCCGCTTCGACGAGGCCGCGGCGCGGCTCGACGCGTGCGCCGAGGCCTCGGACTCGGCGTACTCGGGGTGCTCGTTTCTTCAGCTGGAGATCGACGCGCAGAAGGGGTCTTGCGCGATGTTCGAGACCCGCGCCCGACGGGTGATCGCCGGCGGCGTGCAGCTCGACGACGCATACGACTACCTCGCGCGCGCGCTGGCGTCGCGTGGGGCGCCGATCGGCGCCGTGCGCGAGGCGCTCCGCGTCGGCGCGCGCTTCGCTTCACCCGAGCTCCGCCGCTCCACCGAGCTGTCGGGCGCGGTCCGCGTCGCCCTGCTCGAAGGGGATTTCGAGGCCGCCGAGCGCGAGACGCGGGCCCTCATCGCGCTGGTGGAGCCCACCAAGCGCGAGGACGATCACGGCGTCCCGGTGCACTGGCTGGCGCAGGCGCTCGCCGAATCGGGCCGCGGCGAAGAGGCCGGCCAGGCGGCGCTGACGTTCCTCGATCGCGCCACCGCCTGGGAGCCCGATCCGCGCGCCGAGGACTACGCGATGGCGCGCGATCGCACGCCGCAGCTCCTGGCGATCGCGCGCGACGGGGGGCAGCTCGGCCGCGCCGAGGCCGCGATCCGGCGCGACGCGTGGCTGCATCGCTGGAGCGCCCGCGCGCTGCCGAACTTTCGCAGCTTCCTCTGGATGCACGCGTTCCCCGGGCTCGCCGGCACGCGCGACGAGGCGCTCGAGGCGCTCGCCGTGGAGCCCGGGTACAACGCCTTGCCGGCCTTCCGCCCGAAGACGCTCGCCGTCGCCGACGTGGGCCACGCGCTCCTCCTCGCCGGTCGCACCGCCGAGGCGATTCCCCGGCTCGAAGAGGCGACGCGGAGCTGTCGCGCGCTCGAGCATCCAGTGCTCCACACCCGCGCGCACGACTGGCTCGGCACGGCCCGCGAGGCGATCGGCGATCGCGCCGGCGCCTGCGCCGCGTACCAGGTGGTCCTCGATCGCTGGGGCGCCGCCAGGCCGCGCTCGATCACCGCCGATCACGCCCGCGAACGGTCGCGCGCCCTCGGCTGCGCGCGCGGCGGGGACACCGCCGGTCACTGAGCATCGGCGCCAAAGAGCGGGAGGACGGCATGGTCCCGCGGATCGGCAGGCTGGATCAGGAGTCCGGGAACGATCCCGCCAACGCCACCTTCATCGGCGGAAGGTTGACCGACTTCGGCGCGCCAGGTAGCGGTGTCACGCATGACCGAGCGTCACTCTACATCATCCGTGCAGCCGATGCGCTCGACGCCCCCGGTTCGGCGAGTATATCCCGGTGTCGAGCGGCGATCAGGGCTCGATCGCGCGACGATCGAGAGGGAGTATCTGTCGCAGAATCGGCCGGTGATCCTCTCCCCTGCCGATACGGGATGGTGCGCGCGCTGGACACCCGAGGCCATCAAGGCCCGCTTCGGCGACCGCGAAATCGAGGTCGAGGAGACGAAGGAGGTCTATGTCGGCGATCGGGCGCTGCGGCGGAGGCCGCTCGGCGAGCTGATCGACGGCGCCCTCGGCGACGATACGAGTCAGCGCTGGAAGGGGCTGGAGTTCCTGGCGAAGGTCTCCGGGATGAGCGCCGCGCTCGCGCGGGATCCTTCCCCGATCGAGGCGCTGCTGCCGACCGGCGCGCACGGGCCGCGGAGCACGCTGTGGATCGCGCCGGGAAAGACGATGTCGTCGCTCCACCACGACGGCAATTACGATAACCTCAACCTGCAAGTGAGCGGGAAGAAGATCTTCCTGCTGATCGAGCCGAAGCGGCACGAGGAGCTCTATCGGTACGGGAGCGCCGAGTCGCCGCTCAACCCGTTCGCGCCGGATCTGGAGCGGTTTCCGCGCTTCGCCGACGTCGAGCCCGTGGAAGCGGTGCTGGGGCCGGGGGATCTGCTGCTGATCCCGAAGTACTGGTGGCACTGTGTATATGCGGTGGAGCCTTCGGTGAACCTCGCAACCTGCTTTAGCTGGAGCGGTGAGCCGTCGGCGTGGCAGGTGCTCGACGGGGTGCCGCTGGTGCATCGGTCGCTGTCGGTGATCGCCGCGGAGATGAAGCGAAGAGGGCTGCGGCGGCTGGCGGATGAGAGCCGGGAGCTGTGGTATTCGGCCTATCAGCGGGTGGTGGCGAGAGTGGAGCCGCAGGCGCGCGGGGAGCTGGCGGAGATGTGAAGTAGGCGACGCGCACCGTTCGCTGGAAACGAAATGTTTGCCAGCGCGAGTGCGCTCGTCATCCCGAGATCACCTGTCCTCGGGCTCGTCTGGCCCCTCGACCACCTCGTCGACCTCACTCCAGAGCGCATCGAGATCGATCACCAATCCCTCGCAGCTCGGGACCTCGATCGCGCCGTCCGCGGCGCTGACAACGTTCGTGTAGTGCCCGTCGTCTCCCAGTCGGAGGATCTCGAGGCTGCGGAGCCGGGGATCGACGATCCAGTACCAGCGCAGGCCGAACTTCGCATATTCGCGGAGCTTTTCCACCCGATCGCGTCGCCCGTCGCGCGGAGTCGGTGAGACCACCTCGACGATCAGATCGGGCGGGATCGTGATCGCGCCCTTGCGCGGCAGCTTCCGGTCCCGGGTGAAGAATACCGACAGGTCCGGCTTGCGCCCGCGCCCCTCGTGCAGCGCATACTTCGCCTCGGAGCCGAGCACGACACCCTTCCTCGGCCGCGCCCAGTTGTTGAGGACCTGCACGAACCAGCTCACGATGACTTCGTGGGGGGTGTCCGCCACTTCTTCTTCGATGAGCTGACCATCGACGAGCTCGCCCGGCTCGTCTTCCGGCATATCCGCCCACTCTTCGAGCGACATCGCTCGTGCGATGGGAGGCTTGATGCTTCCGCGCTGGGTCATCGGGCGAACGTAGCAGGCGCCGAGGGCGCGCGAGCTACCTTGAACGCGCCCGCCGCAGGACGGGTGAGGAGAAGCCGCCGTCGTCAGGTCGCCGCCGAGGCGAGTAGCCGCTCTGCTTGCTCCAGCAAGGCGAAGAGATCTGCCCGCGCACCGACCGCGCCGATGAGCTCGCGCCGCAGTCGTTCGACCGTCACTACTCGGTGGCCTGCTGATGTGATCCGCGAGAGTGGCAGCGCGCTCACGACGCATGCGAACAGCCGCGATGGGCCAGGCCAGGGCCGCACGAGCGTCGTGTCCGCGCACGGGGCGGGGTCGATCAGCGATGCGCGCGCCAGCCGCTCCAGGGGCTCTGCGTTCGTGAGGTAAACCTGGATGTCACCGCCCGCGAGGAACCCCGTCCCGTGCGCGAGGCGCATCGCGGTGTCGACAGCGAATACTCCGTCTTCCCGCAGCGCTTCGATGATCTGTGCTGGCTCGGCCCGAAGGATGCGCACCATCGTCGTGCCCTCGAGCCGGAACAGGATCGGGACGAGGTTCACCATCCGGCGCCAGATGGGTCCACTCAGCTCGCGCACCATGCGCTCCCAGCGCAGGCGCGCCTGCGCAAGATGAAGCTCTGCGAGGCGCTCGTCGGCGGTGAGCCCGCGCTTTCGATCAGCCATCGCCGAGCTTTACCAGCGCGAGGAGGCGTTCGAGGCCGATCTACGCGAACCCACGCCGATTGCAACCCCTGCGGGCGCCTCCCAACCGGATTGCGCCCCCGCCTACAGGGGCCGCAAGTGCCCCCCGAACACACGACGCCCCCGCGCGCGGCCGGTGCAAGAGGCGCCTCGACGCGCGGATCCGCCTCTTGCGGCGTCCACGCGCGGCCCCTTGCGCGATCCGAGATCCAGCTTACCGTGATCCCTTCGCTCCAGGCAGCTCGCCTGGGCGTTTTCAGGGAGGTCCTCTCTATGCGCCTTTTCGACGAGGGCACGAGCTGGGAGCAAGCGCGCAAAGACACGCGCTATCCCACGGCCCGTCTCGATGCGAGAAAGCATCACGCCGTTCTCTCCAGGCCCTTACGCGCGCTGCTCGGGCAGTGGAACACCGTAGATCAGGAGCGCCGCGACGCGGATGACGCCGTCGTTGACGCCAACGCGCTCGTGAGCGCCATCGACGAAGAGCTGGATGACACGATTGGCCTGCTCGTGGCCAGGTTGCTTTACGAGGCGGGCAACGATCCGGCGAATGCCACCTTCAAGACGTACTTCCCCGAGCCGCCCAACGAGGTGATTCGCCTCGGGCTGGAGAGCGAGATTGCCCGGACGAAGCTGCTGATTCACGTCGCGGAGGAGAAGAAGGCGTCCAAGGAGACGTGGGCGATCTTGAAGACCGTGGCCGAGATCGAGAAGCGCGGGACCGAGGCGCTCGCGGCGCGCGTGGTGGCCTATACCGGGGTGAGCCGGGTGGCGCTGCGGATCCAGACCTGGAAGGAGAATGCGAACGCGGCGCGGCGGGGGGTGGAGGCGGCGCTGGAGACGTACGCGGTCGCGCACGGGAAGCCGCGGAGCTATGCGGATGCGTTTTTTCCGGCGACGGCGCGGGTGAAGAAGAAGGCGGCACCGAGCTAAGGGCGGCCGATGCGTCCGCGTCGTGTGCGCAGCCAGCTTCCGCAGACCTGCCGGGTCTGCTATGTTCGCGGGACGCACCATGGATTCACACGTGGAACGACTCGCCGCCGAGGTTCTCTCGCTACCGACCACCGACCGGGCCGAGCTGGCGCATCGGCTGATTGAGAGCCTCGACGAACCGGACAAGCTGGAGTCGGACAACTCCGGACACGCCGAAGCGCTGCGGCGGCTCGACGAGATCGATCGCGGTGTCGTCGAGCCGATCTCTCCTGACGAGCTGTTCCGCAGGGTACGGCGGCGTCTCGCCAGGTGAATCTCACCTACGAACCGCAAATCGAGAAGAATGGCCAGCGCGGCGACTTCCTGTAACAATGGTTCCCCGTTTCCACCCCTTCACTCCACGCTTTGCCTAACTCTGGCCTCCCGCAACGTTGCGAGAATGGCGAAAATCCGCTAATCGCGAACGACATACACACCCGTGCGGTCTCGTTCGACATGAGGTGATCCAGCCGTTCTATAGCGTCTCCGCCCGCCGACTATTCAAGCTTCTCAAGCGCTTTGATCGCAAAGCGACCAAGCTCCGGGTCTTTCGATATCGAATCCTTGTGCCCGCGAACTCATATTGCCTCTGTGAGAAACTGGAAGCCTCCGCGCTCGGAGCATGCGAGCCGCACCTTCTCACCGTAGTACGGGCCAAACTCGGCCTCCAGCTCTCGGCGCGGGTCGGCCTTCCGATCTCCCGACGCTTAAACATAAGAGGTAGCCGTGGGTATGAGCGTCGAGCGCGATCTTGCTTACGCGACAGCGTTCTTTACGGCCGTTCTGTGCCATCAGCGAATCGGCCCAGGCTTCTTCGCCGGAGCGCCCTTCTTCGCGAGCTCGACGCCAAACCGCGACACCGCGTCCGTGAGCACCGACTCAACCTTGTTGATCAGCGCGCCAAGCTCGGTCCCCGGAGGCGGCATAGGGATCTTCCCCGACGACGTCGGGTAGCGAAACGCGGTCGCGTAAGCTGCCAGCTCCTCGATCTCCCGGAGCCCCGGCTTCAGCGGGTTCTCCTCCGGCACGAGTTTGACCATCTCGTCGAGCTGGTGCCGGATCCCGGCGTGCTTGCCCTCGGACGTCAGCACCGCCCGGATGATTTTCTCGGCAGCTTGCTCGCAGAGATAGGCGGCGTTGCGGTTGGAGCTCGCGGCGAGCAGACGCGCGCCGTCGAGGTCTTCCCTCGCGATGCGGAGGAGGTTCGCGATGAGAAGATCAGCGACCACGGAGCAGCACCCCTTCGCTCGCGACGACGTAAGACAGCGTGTTGACCGTGTCGCTCGCGTCCCGGAAATCGCTCGCGGCGCACGGGATCACATCCGCCGGGACGCCGCAGCCGCGCTGGAGCTTCCACGCGGTCATCGGATCGAGCTCGCTCTCGTCGGTCTCGTCGGGGACCACGACGAACAGGTCCCAATCGCTCGTGGGGCCTGCGTCGCCGCGGGCGCGGCTGCCGAAGAGCCAGATCTGCTCCGGGTGGTACTTCGCTTCGATGCGGGCCAGGAGCAGCTCGATCGGGCCGAGATCGATCGGCTGCGCGCGCGCGTCGCGCGGGGCATGTCCCTCCGCGACAGCGCCGGCCGTGAGGGTTGGTGCTTGGTTGGTCGCTTCAGCGATCTGGCTGATCCCCACGCTCATGCGCCGCGGAGAGTAGCATTGGTCGCGGGGCGCGCGATGGGGCACGCGCCGCAAGCGTGGGATCTCCGTTCGGCGCAATGCGCCGGGGGTTGCAACGTTCGCAGGAGCCACCCGAAGGCGAGGCATCTGCGACCGCGGCGATCGCGAGGGCGTTCCCGACGCGTTGGTCCCCCTCTTGCGGCGTCCGCAAGAGGGTCCCGGACATATTCGCGGCGGCCCGTGCGGCCCGCGCAAGGGCCAGCACGACGCGCGGGTTCCCCGAGCGCGGCTGCCGCCCCCCCGCCCCAGCCCGCGCCGCGCTCCGCCGATCCTTGCCCGCCGCGACGCGGCATACTAATACAATGCGTATGCTCACGAAGCACCTCACCAAGATCGGCGACAGCACCGGAATCATCATCGACCGCCCGATCCTGAGCCTCCTCGGCCTGGAGCGCGGGGACGAGGTCCAGCTCCGGGTCGAGGGGAGCAAGCTCATCATCGAGCGAGCGACCGAGGCCGACGCCAAACGCGGGCGGCGTGCGAAGCTGGCAAAGGCCAAGGCCCGCATGCACGAGGACATTGGCGATACGCTCGAGAAGCTCGCGAAGTGATGGACGATCCCGAGTTCCTCACGCTCGACGAAGTCCTGGAGCTGCACGCGGACCAGATTGCCCGCTACGGCGGGGATCCGGGGATTCGAGATCCAGGCCTGATCGAGGCGGCCATCGCGATGCCGCAACAGTCTTTCGGCGGCCGGTTCCTGCATGCCGAGCTCTTTGAAATGGCCGCCGCGTACGCCTTTCACCTCGCCGAGGGCCAGGCCTTCGTCGACGGTAACAAGCGAGCAGGCCTGTCTGCCGCGTACGCTTTCCTGGCGCTCAATGGCTATCGGCTCGTGGAGACCGACGATCGCCTCTATGAAGCGATGCTGGCCATCAGCCGACGCGAGCTGGATAAGGCTGGCCTGGCGGAGGTCTTTCGGGCTTGCGCGACCGTCGATCTCGACGACTGAATCACTGGCTGCCGCCCGGAGCCCGCTCCCTTCCGGTCGCGGCTATCCGGGATGCGTCAGGTTCGCGGGAGGAGGGGTCTTTGCGGGGCGAATGGTGCGATATCCACCGGCAGATCATCGCCTGTGAGCAGCGCGGCGACAATCTCTCCGGTGATCGGTGCCAGCAGCACGCCGTTGCGGAAGTGGCCAGTTGCGATCACCAGGCCTTCAATCCCGACAGTGCCAATCAGCGGCATATCGTCTGCCGTCTTCGGTCGGAATCCGGCCCACGTCCTGCTCACCGTCGCGTCGCGCAACGCGGGCACCAATCTCAGCGCCGCCGAGAGCAGATCCCGCACGCTTCCCGCGGTGGCGCCTTCGCGGAAGCCGACGAGCTCGACGGTGGAGCCGAGGAGCA
>JBDTXR010000146.1:0-19073 GCA_040006075.1 Byssovorax sp.
CCGGCCTCTTCTGGGGCATCGGCCTCGGCATCCACGGCCTCCGCGCCTTCATGGCGAACGAGGACGACTGGGCGGAGGTGCGCGATCGCCGGCGCCGGGAAGAGGCGAAGCAACGACGCCGCGAAGAGCGCGCCGCCACGGTGGGCCGCTTCGTCGACAAGGGCGTATCGCTCCTGCTCGGCAACGACGGAAAAGAGCGCCGCGGAGGCCCGCGCGTCGACGCCTCCGCAGCGGCCGCCGCCGAGGCCGCGAGGAAAGTGCGCTTCGCGACCGGCGGATCGCGGCGCGAAGACGCCGAGGCCGAGGCCGAGGCGCTGGCCGAGGAGATCGAGGCCCGGCGCCGCAACCGACGCTGATCAGGATATCCGGAGCAGGTCAGTTGACGGACTGACCACATCGCGTGCACACGAAGCGCCGCCGATCGGCGAGGCTGGTGCTGCCCAGGTAGTGCGTCGCGCTCTGGAGCACGCCAGTCTGATCCCGGCAGTGCGGACACCACACGACCGCATGATTCTGCTGGATCGCGTAGGCCGAGACGCCGGCGTCCGCCAGCCTCCGGTCCTCCACGCGCTGATCGCCCGCGCTGATCTCGTCGCGAGCATGGCAGTTGCTGCACACCTGATTGCCGAAATTGTCGAAGTAGGCCTGGCTCGGGTCCATCAATTGCCGGCAGCGCTGGCAGGGGACGAGCGGCTTCACCGTGGCCGCGAGCCGCGCGATGTCGGCCTCGGCCACCGGGATCCCGCGCGCCATGAAGGTCTGTGCGACCTGCTCGGGCGTGGCGCCGTGCTGGAGCATGGATGTGGCCTCGGCGCGCATCCGCGCCGGATCGGCGGCCTCGGCCTGGCGCTTCAGCTCGAGGAGCTGATGGACGTACCCTTGCGCGTCGTCGTGGGTCGCCCCGCGCGCCACGAGCCGCTCGTACACGGCGGCCGGCTCGGATCCGTGCTTGAGGAGCTCCACGGCCTCCTGGCTCATCGCGGCGTCGATCGATTGCATGGTCCGGCGACGCTACCGAGGATCGCCGGCGGTGTCGACCCTGCGGCCGATCGCGCCGTGACGCTCGAATCCAGAAAACTTCGTCACGCCTCCGCGGTCGCTGCGTTACCTCACCATGACCCTCGACCCGACCGCACCTCGTTCGGCGCTCGCGCGGCTCGCGAGCGATTACCTCTCCTTCTTCCGCTCCGAGCACCGCGCCAGAGCGTACCTCGCAGGGGCCCTGATCGACGACGTGGGCATCGCGGTCTCGGCCTGGGCCATGACCCTGATGAAGACCAACCTCGTGGTCACCCAGGCGGCCCGCGCCACGCTGATGCTGCCAGCCCTCCTGTGCTTCCTGGTCGGGACGCTGATCTCCGGCCCTCTCGCTGACTGGATGGCGCGGGCCTCGGCCGCCCGGCTCGCGCAGTGGCGGTGGAAAGTGGTGCTCGCAGGGCGGGTGTTCGAGACTGCCATCCTCGGGTTCATGGTGGTGGTGATCGCCACCGGACCGATCACGATCTCTCGGGTTTTGCCCTACGTCATGGTCTCGGCGTTCATGAAGACCGGGCTGCGGGCCACGCGGATCGCCTTCTCGATCGACATGCTCCACGAAGAGTCGTCGTCGCTCGACAAGGACGGGAACGAGCTGCTCGACGAGCGCGGGGCGCCGCTCCGCTACAAGAAGCACCTGGTCACGTTCTCCTCGGTCACCAGCTTTCTCTCGACGCTGGCGGTGATCGCCGGCCTCTTGCTCGGAGGCGTGGTGATGGGCTGGACCGGCGGGCGCACCTGGATCCTCTTCGCCTTCGACGTGCTCACCAACCTCGGGTTCATCGCGGCGATCTACGCCTGGTGCAAGCCGCCCCTGGACGCGGAGCCGTCCGAGACTGCCAATCTCCCCGCGGCGCCCGAGGGCCGGCTCCGCCACTTCGGCCGCAGCCTCGCCGACGGGTTTCGCTTCTTGGCGAAGCCGGCGCAGCGGCCGATCGTGGCCCTCCTCGCGGGCTCGTGGCTCGTGGAGGTGATCACCGAGTCGTACAACAGCGAGATGGTGATCAAGCATGTTCTGTCGGGCAGCGACGACGCTGTCCGCTATGCCGCGCTCGCGGCGGCGGTGGTGGCCGCCCTCGGCGCCGCGCTCCTGCCGCTGGTGGTGCATCGCGTCCAGAGCCTCGGGAAAATCTTCCTCGTCGCGATGTTCCTCGATGGCCTGGTGATCGCCCTCGCCGGGAAGATCGCCGGCGCCGGAGCGGCGACTGCCGTCCTCCCGTTCGCGGCCGTTCTCTGCGTCGATCAGAGCCTCACGCTCACCAGCACCACCCTCGCCGACGTGGCGCAGAACAGCGTGTCGAGCGCCGCGATGCGCGGCCGGATCGCCGGCACTTACGCCATCTTCGTGATTGTCGGCGACATGGCCTCCGAGGGCCTGGCCGCCGTCGCCGAGGAGAAGTGGGGTATCCCCGGCCTCATCGCCCGCGCGGGCCTGCTCCAGGTCGGGCTGGTGGCGTTGATTGCCCTCCTCGGCGGCCGCCGACTCTGGAGCTTCGGCTTGCATGTCGAGGGCGCGCCGGTCTCGACTCCTCGCCTGGTCGCGGTGGCCGCTCCGGAGGCCACGTGAGCCGCCCTCACCGCCGCTCGCGCGCCGCGCTCCGCCGCGAGCTGCGCACGCGCGACGCCTTCCTCGGCCGCTTCAGTGAGATGTTGAGCCTCCGCGTTCGCGCCCTGGTCGACGCCCCCGGCGCGGAGTCCATCGAAGGGCTCCAGAGCTTCGCCCGCGAGCTCGCCATCATCGCCGGCGACCGCGAGGCCCGGATCCCTCGCCGAGCAACGCTGGACGTCGGAGCTCATGTCCAGCAAGTCATCGAGGAGATGATGGCGCAGCACACCGGGCGCACCGACGCTTCGCCACCGAAGGTCGAGGTGGAGCGAGCCCCGGATCTCGTGGCCTCCGTCGACGGCGATCAGGTCGCCATCCTCCTGGGCGAGCTGCTCTCGAACGCCTACAAATACGGCCGTGGGCGCCCCATTCGCGTCCTCGTCGAGGGAGAGCCGGATCGGGTGCGCATCGTGGTCGAGGACCAGGGACCGGGCTTCACGCCCACCTCGGGCCTCGGTCAGCGCTTCGTCCGCGGCGCGGACACGGAGAGGATGCGGGGCTTCGGCGTCGGGCTCTGGCTCATGAACACCCTCGCAAAAGCGCACGGCGGCGCGCTCACCTTCGCTCCGCGGAGCGGAGGCGGGACCCGCGTCATGGTCACTCTGCTACGACTGGCTCCTTGATTTTGCGGTGGGATCGGCCGCCGGAGCCTCGTCCGGCGGAAACACGAACAGCGCTCGACTCGACACCAGGACCGAGAAATCCCCACGAAACGTGGCGAGCCGCTCGCGACGGGCCGGGGTCCATCCCTGCCCTCGGCCGGCCGCCGTCTCCAGCGCGGCGAGCGCCAGGCGCCGCAGCCGAGCATCGAAGTGGGTGGCCAGCGCCGCCTCGAGCTGCTCGGGCTCGGCGCAGCGGCTCATGGTCTCGACGGCCGTCGTCATCATGTCGAAGAAGAGCGCGTCGCGCGCGGCGAGGGAGATCAAGAGCTCGGCCGTCTTTTGCCACGTCAGCAGGTGCGAGCTCAGCCAGAGGTGCTGAGTGGCCATCCGAGGATCCCGGGCGAGCGCCTCCAGCGTGTCGAGCGCCACCTGGTTGCGGTGGGGCGCGGAGTACGGGCCAATCGAGCTCCCCAGCGCCTTCAGCATCTCCCGCAGCACGCGGGGCTCGGTCATCAAGGCCTGGATGCAGGCCGCGACGATCACGGTCTCGGAAGGCTCCATCCGCGCGAGGACCGCCGCGGTCGCCGTCGCGTACTCGCGCAGCGACGCCGAGCTCATCGCCGCCAGGCAAGCCCCGAAGAGGCGCCGCTCCCGGTCGGCCAGAGGCAGAGTGGCAATCTGCTGGAGCAGCTCTCTCCGGCCCTCGATCTCCGGGCGGACCAGCACCCGCGAGAGGAGGCTGGACAGGCGCGCATCGCCGTCGGCGCTCAGGCGATCGACCGGGATCTCGAAGAGCCGGAGGGCGATGGTCGGCTCGGGATCGACGGCGGCCCGCTCGAGCACGGCCCACGCCTCGGGCCGATCGAGGTGATCCCAGAGCGCGCGAAACAGGGCAATCCGAACATCGCGGTGGAGCCCCGGCTGGTCGAGCGCGATCAGATCGCCAAAGGCCTCTTCGCCGCCCAGCGATCCGAGTAAACGCACGATCTCCTTGGCCACCGTGACCTTCCCGCGCGGCGCCGCCCGGAGCAGGCGGAGCACCCGGGCCTCGCTCAGATCCTGGAGCACCTTGCGCAGGGCATAGACGGCGATCCGGGCGCGCGCGTCGCCCAGGGCGTCGAGGAGGGGTTCCACGCCCTCGCCTTGATCGAGCCAGGAGAGCGCCGTCACCGCGAGATCGCGCACCGGCGGGCGAGGATCGGAGGCCAGGGCGAGAATGGCTGTCGGCGAGACGAACGGCAGGTGAGCCAGCGCCTCGATCGCGCGGCGAGCGGTGGGGACCGCGCACTCGGGGTTCGCCAGGATGGCTGTCTGCGTCGCCGCGCGGATCCCCTGTTGCCGGGGCGTCCAGCGGAAATACTCGGCGCCGAAGTCCACCGCCCAGCGGGTCTTGCCGGTGGCGAAGCGGCCGGTCATCGGCTCGGCGCCGAGCAGCGGTGAGAGCAGATCCTGGCGGCGTCGGCTCACGAACCCCGCCACGCGGGCGAGGATGGCAAAGCTCGGATCGGCGGTGACGAGGCCAGGGACCAGAGCCTCGAAGCGCGGATAGGCGTGGGCCGAGAGGAGCTCCAGCGCGGCGCTCGCGACCTCGACGAACGGGAGCTCGGCGGCGAGCTTCTCCAGGGCTGACACGAGGGCCGGAACCGCGGGGAGCCGCCTTCCCAGGCTCGACGCGAGCAGGATCAGACGACTGGCTCGCTCCTGATGCAGCCAGCTCGCGAGGAGGGCAGTCAGCGTCGGGGCGAGCGCCAGCACGTCGGCCCGGGTGAGCTCGTCCGCGAGGCCGTGGCTCGCCACCGATCCACGGATCTCGAAGATCCGGCCGAGCCAGCGCGCCGCCCACGCCGCGTCGACGCGGAACAGACGGGTCACGAGCTGCTCGATTGCTTGCACCGTGCTCTGCGAGAGGTCCGCCGCGTCGAGAGCGTCGGTGATCGCCCCGCCCAGCGTCTCCAGGTGCTCGGGGTGGAAGGCGCGGATCGGCAGCGATCGCAGGGCCTGGAACATGGCGAGGCGCACCGGATCTTGCTCGTTCTTCTTGCGGCGAACCAGGGCGAGCGCGTCGGTCAGGCGAGCGCGGTCGAAGCGCACCGTGCGGAGCAGAATGCCAATCGCCTCGGCGCGCCGCTCGCCCGTCGGGTGGCCGAGCCCGGTCGCGAGGCGCGATTCCGCTTCGGCGAAGGGCAGATAGCGCGCGTACTGGATCCGGTGGCCGAGCGCGGCGCCGAGCTCCGCGACGTGATCGAGGTGGCGCCGGGCCTCGCGGATCCGGAGATCGGGAGGGAGGCAGTCCATCAACGCGTGATCGACGATGCCCGACGACCCGCGCGCCGCGTGCGACCAGCGCTGGTACGCGGCCTCGCGGGCCTCGGCCTCGGGCCCATCGACGGGGACGAAGGAGAACAGGAATGCTCCCCAGCTCTCCTGTCCTTCCCGCAGCCAGACGGCGAGGATCTGCGCTCGATCCGCGGGCGAGAGCCGGAGAAACCAGCGACGACCCTCCCTGTCGCCCGGGAGCGTGGACCAGGCGTGGAGCACCAGATAGGCCAGGCGATCGACGCCGAGCCGCTCGGCGTGGCGGTCGAACCTGGCGACGGCAAACGCGCCTGGCGGCGGCGCTGGCGCGGCGCTCTCCTGCCGCGCGCGGAGGACATCGAACAGCGCTCCCGGGGCGCGGCGGGCCAGGAGGCGAAGCGACGTCGCCACGAGAGCGCTGGTGGGCTCGATCCCCAGCTCCAGGAGCCGACGCCCCAGATCCGCCGCGATCTCCGGCCTCCGGCGCGTGATCGTCTCCAGCGTCGCGTCGACCAGTGATCGCAAGCGCGGGGTGACGGTGGTCGAGGCGCCGAGCACCAGAGTCAGCTCGGCCGCGGCGACCTCGGGATGCCACGACGAGAGGCGCGTCCAGGCGAGCGGGCTCATCACCGGACGCAAGGCCGGGAGATGGCGCGCGAGCACCGGCCGCGACGCGTACGGCAAGAGCTCCGCAGTCGACGCGTCGAGGCGCGATTTGCCGGCGATCGTCGCCTCGACAAAGGCATCCACCACCCCTCTTCGACGACGTCGGAGCAGCTCGGCGATCACGCCCGCCCTCGCGCGGCGCCCGCGGACGAGCCCGAGCGCGACCACGGCCTCGGCGTCGTCGCACGCGTTGGCGACGACGTTGGCGGCGCGGCTGCGCAGCATGCGCGAAGGATCCTCGAGGGCGCGCACCACGTGAGCCCCGTCGTGGCTGCCCATGCAGGTCTGGAGAGCGAGCATCCGCGCATAGGTGCTCTCGTGGCTCCCGAGGCCCGCGACGAGCGCCGGTAGATCCGGCTCTTGCCCGCGCGCGAGGCGCCGCCCGACGTCGACCATGCGCCGCATCCGCTCCGCGTGAGTACAGCTCTCGAGCTCGGCCAGCAGCGCTTCGGGGGTCATCGGCGCGCAGCGTATCCGGACGACGCGTCGGCGATGATCTATTTTTGACCCCGCTCGCCAGGGGCCTGAGCCGCGATCGCGCTCAGCGGCTGCCCAGGCCGCCCAGGAGCTTGCCAGTCGCGGCGTCGCGCACGTCGAGGCGCGAAAAGCGCCCGACGAAGAGGCGAGTCGGCGTCAAATGAAGCTCGTAGTACGACTCGCTGATCACGTCCCACTGCATCTGCCCGGTCGACGCGTCGAAGGCCACCACGTGCGTCGCGCCGCTGAGGTCGTCGTAGGTCGACACCACGCGACCTCCCGCGAGGTCCATCTCGGCGAAATGAGAGCCCCAGACGCCGCCGAGCCCGTCGCCCGGGGGCACGGGGTGGATCCAGAGAGGCGTGGCATCGCCGGCCTTTTCTGCGGCGAATCCCATGATCATCGGGATGGTCGTCGACGGCGCCTTTCGTCCGGTGGCCACGCCGATCGCGCCCTCGCTCAACATCGTGTCGACGCGCATCAGCTTGGTGCTGGGCTTCGCCGGAGCAGGCAGGCAGACGGCCGAAGCCGCTCCAAACAGGCAGTCGATGTCCTTTCGACGCTGGGGGCACGTGACTGGCCGTCGCCCCGCGACGACGGTCTGGGCGGCGGGATCCAGCAGCAACCCCTGCTTCTCTTCGTTCTTGATCCAGATTTTGCCAGGCAGGTCGGAGGGCGCGCAGAGGAACGTTGCCCGGCTGGTCAGCTTGATCGCCGCGCGCTGAGAGCCGGTGGCGAGATCGAGCACATGAGCGACCGCCCCGGCGTCGGTGTACACCGCCGAGCGCCCGGCCACGCCGAGGCGAATGGCCCCCGTCGAGTGCGCGTCGCCCACGACCGGCACGCACCAGATCGATTGAAACCCGGTCCCGTCGAAGGCACAGAGTCGCAGCCCCGGATCGCGGACGAACGTGACGAAATCGACGACGGCGTCGGCATTGATCTTCGCCTCGACGGTGTTCATCTCCGACCCTGAAGTCCAGCTCAGCGCGGTCGCCGCGGCGCCCGCCGCCGAGCCGCTCGGCGCCGGCCCTGCAGCGCGCGAGGGGGTGTTGCTGCGCCCGGTGATCGCCACGACGAGCAGCGCCAGCCCGCCGAGGATCACCCCTCCTCCGACGCCGACCACCGAGTAAACCACCCACGGAGAGGTGCTCCCCTTGGCCTTCCGCGCCGGAGTCGCGGCCTGACCCGGCGAGGCGCCCGGGTAGCTCGCCGAGGGGGCGCCGGACGGCGTCCCGAGCATGCCAGTCGGCGCATAGGCCCGCTGGATCGCGCTCGCGCTGTCGATGCCCGCCGGCGTGGGCCCCGCGCCGCTCACCCGCTCTCCCGGCATCGCTGCTTCCAGGTGCGCCAGCATCTCGCCTGCCGATGCATACCGCCGCTCCGGCTGCTTCTGCGTCGCCCGATGGATCACCTGCCCCAGCGGCGATTGCAGCGCCGCCGCCGCGTGCGGCACCGGGTTCGCCGAGATCTGCGCGTGGGCGATCTCCACCCCCGACATGCCCTCGAACACCGGCCTTCCGGAGAGGGCCTCCGACATCAGCAATCCAAGCGCGTAGAGATCCGACGCAAACGTGGCTCCCCGCCCCGACACCTGCTCCGGCGCCATGTACGCTGGAGTCCCCACCACCTCGCCTCGCCGCGTCAAGACCTGCTCGTCGTTTCCGGTCGCGATCCCGAAATCGAGCAGCTTGACGAAATCCCGCTCGCCCTGGAAATCGCTCACGAACACGTTGGCCGGCTTGATGTCCCGGTGCACGATCCCGAGGCTGTGCGCCTCCATCAACGCCTTGAGGATCTGCCCGGCAATCCGGGCCACCCGCGCCGCCGGCACGCCGTGCGTACGCACGATGACCGACTCCAGAGTCTGGCCCTTCAGCAGCTCGAACACCAGAAACGGCGAGCCATCTTGCGCCCGACCGAAGTCGAGCAAGCGAACGATGTTGGGGTGCTCCAGCCGCTGCACCAGCGCCGCTTCGCGCTGGAACCGCTGGAGCCCGCCGCCTTCGAGCAGATCCGCGTGCAGCACCTTGAGCGCCACCGCCCGACCCAGGTTGAGCTGCGTCGCCTGGAACACCGCGCCGAAGCCGCCCTGGCCGATCCGCTGCTCGATCCGGTAGCGATCCCCGATCAGGGTGCCTGGTTGCAGTTGCGGAGGAGGGGTCGTCATCGAACGCCCTGGCAGTGCGCCGCGGGCGCGCAGCGACCGGTGCGCACCAGCGCCTTGTTGGCCAGCTCCGAGCAGCGAAATTCAAACGGGCTCATGAACGGTCGGAGCGAAATGAATACCGATCACGGCTCGTTTTACGCGCTCCAGCGGCAACAGTTTCCAGTGCTTTGCTTCTCCGCAGCTCATCGGCCCAATCTGCGATCTCGCGAAGCGCAGCTACATGTTCGGACGGACTGGTCAATGCGGTAACAGCAATGCTCATCGCGGGGTCATCCTACACGTAAAGGCCGGCAGAGGAAGTTCGCCTGCCCAACGACCTGCCGTTCAGCGACGGGGTCGGCGGCACCAGGCCTCCGCGGCCAGAACGCCGCGCCCGGCCACTGCCCGTGCTCTCAGCCCACCTCGTGGCCGTGAGCGGCGACGCTCAGGTCCGCAGCGCGAGCTCGGAGACGGCGATGGCGCCGCGCTCTCCCTGGATCCGGCTGCCGGAGTCCGAGTGAACGAGGAGCACATTGGCGCCGTCGTTGCGCCCCATCGCGACGGAGGGGTGCTCCCACCCGGGCGGCGTTGGCAGCGCGTGGACACCCTCGGAGCGGCCGTCGCGCCAGCACCCGAGCACCTCGAAGTCGAGCACGCACAAGAGACCGCCGTGCTCGACGACGGCGGCGAGCCGCGCCCAGGTCCGCCTGAACCGGTCGGCGACAGCGGACTGCGGCAGAGGGGTCCAGGATCCGGCGACGAAGCGGCGGAAGGCCGCGCCCCAGGCAGTACCGTTCTCCGCGTAGACGAGGAGCGCGCTGCCGTCGGAGAGCGCACGCAGCTCCAGGCCCGGAGTCGACCGCCGACCGACGACCAGGTCCGGCCCCCACGAAGCACCGAAATCGTCGGAAATCTGCACGGAGACGGTGTCCTCCACCTCGTCGTCGGGTCCGCGCAACGTAGGGTGGCGCGCGACGATCACCTTGCCGCCGGTCGTCATGCAGGCCCGCTGGAGCGCTGAGTCGAACGTCCAGAGCACCAGCGGATCGCCGCCGCGGCCGAAGATCGCATACGGGCTCCCGTAGGCGTTGAGCACGCGCCGCTCGTAGGCTGCGCCGGCGCTCGCCGTCAGGATGAAGTCGTCCGTGCCGATCCCCTGCCCGGCCACGACGTGGACGCCGCCGGGGAGGGCCGCGGCGAGGAGACGGAGCACCCCATGCCCACTCCGTTCGTCGGCGATGGTCGGCTCGCCGAAAGTGCCGCGCGCCGGATCCCACGACGCGACGACGACCTGCCAGCCGTCTGCTCGCCGCGGATCACGCCGCGTCCAGGTGAAGAGCGGCCGCTCGCCGACCTCGACGGGCGGACAGAACGTGACGTCGTCGCCCAGCGCGAAGCGCCCAGCCTCCGCCCAGCCACGCGGCCCTTTCGTGTACCAGCGCGCCTCGCGGCGGTCGCGCTCGCCAGGGACGATCTCGCTCCACACCGAGAAGACGAGCCAGCGGCCACCGGCCCGGAGGAGCCAAACATCTGTAGGGTACTCGCGATAGTCCTTGCCACTCGCCACCACATCGACGCGGGCGGTCTCGAAGGGCGTCCCGCTCGAGAGCCCGGAGAACCACGAAGACAGGCCCATTGCGAAACGATCGTAGGCCAGAAGCCTCTCGCGCGTCAACGAGCGAAGGACGCTCTCCGGACCGCCGGCGCTGTGAGAGGAGGGCGCAAAGGTCAGAGAGGGATTTTTTGTCCGATCTCCGAATCCCCAGATCCCTTCTGCCTCCGGCCTTTGCGCCCTTGGCGTCCTTCTCCGACCTTTGTGTCTGCGGTCCTTTCCGGGGCACCCTCCGGCGGTCGCGGGGACCTATTGAGTTGTTCGAGGATCTTGGTCGCTGATTTAGCGTAAATCGACGGTGAGCGTCCGGGTTGCCATCTCGACGATCTGGAGGTTCTCGACCAGCGGCGCGAGCTGGATTTCCCCGGCGGCCTGGCCCGATCCGAGCGCGCGGAGCATCGAGGGAGGGATGCTGCGGAACAGGAGGCGCACCGTCACGTTCACGCGCGGCTGGTTGCGGACGTCGATCAGGTAGCGGTGGGTCCGGGTCTCGTTCGGGGTGATCGGCGCGAGGACGACGCCGTCGCTCGGGCGCACGCGGGGGATCGCGCCGGCGGCCAGGTGTTGAATCCAGGCCTCGCTCGCCCCCTTGGCGGCGATGGCCTTGAGATCGCCCGCGGCGTTCGCCTTCGGCGCGCCGGCCGCGTCGCGCTCCACGTCGATGTGATCGACGAGCTTCTGCTGGAAGCTCACGAGCTGCGGATCCGACGCTTTGCAGCCGACGACGAAGGCCTTCACCGGGTTCCCGGGATCGTCGAGCGTGCCCGCGTCGCAGAGATCGTCGGAGGCGCGCGCGAGCACGCCGGAGGTGAACACCGATCGGTTGCCCTCGCCGACGACGCGGACCTCGAGCCACATTTGCCGGGCGAAGGCGAAGCCGCTCGGCAGGTTGTGGCCGACACCGATGTTGGTTATCGCCACCGCGAGCGAGAGCTGACCGGCCTTGACCACCATGGCCGCCGGATCCACGTCGAGCCGCGCCGCGCCGCGCAGCAGCGCCTCGCGCGCGGGGCGATTGGGATCCTTGCGCGCCACCTCGTCGAGCGGATAGTCGACCCCCGTGAACGAGTGGTCGTGGACCTCGCGCGGAGGCGCCTCGTGGTCTTGCTCGCTCACGAGCGAGGCGCGCTCGGCCACGCGGGTCGCGCCGGCGAGCGCGGGCATGTGGCACGACACGCAGGTGCCCTTGCCGCCGCTCGCCGCGAAGGCCGCGAACTCCTCGGTCGTGGTTTGCAGCACGAGATCGAGGCCTTTGACGAGCTTCCCATCGCCGTCGACGTCGTACTCGACGCTGTGGCAATTGGCGCAGAGCCCGCCGTCGCGCTTCACGAGCGCCGACGGCGCGCTCTGGTGAAAGGCGTTCCCCACCGGATCATCGATCTCGCCGCGGTAGACGGCGCCCGGGCGAAAGCCGTCCTGGAACTTCGTGAGCCCGGCCGATCCCGGGCTCGATTCGCCCTCGTACTGGTGGCAGGTCGAGCAGCCGATCCCCTCGTTGAGGAGCGCGTCGTCGTACCCCGCGCGCGAGAGCGGGAGCCGCGATTGGCCAGCGAGCGCGACCCCCAGCGGACCATGGCAGTTGACGCAAAGGCGCCTGGGATCAGGCGATTTCAGCCGCCCGAGCTCGGCCGCCACGAGCTGGTTGTTCTGGGCTACCGTCACCGGGCTCCGGAGCGCGTGGGCGTGCATCGAGCTCGCCCACTGCTCGGTGATCCGCCGATGGCACGAGCCGCAGTCCTTCGAGGGGTGGACCGAGGCGATCGCCTGAAAGGGCGCGTCGCCCGGGGGAAACGCCTTCGCCGGCAGATCGAGCGCGCCGACGATGTGCGCCAGCAGCGCCAGCGGGAGGGCGAGCGCGAGCGGGATGTGCAGAAGGCGCCAGGCCTGGAGGAGCCGTGTCGTCCTGGCCTTCCGATCCTTGCGCGCGAGGCCGCGACGACGGCTGTCGGCGAGGCGCTGGATCTCCATCAGCTTCTCGCGTTCGGCCTCGTTCAAAGGCGCGAGCGCGGCGGCGATCTCCGCCGACGATCGCTCGGCTTCGATCAGCCAGGTCTTCGAGCGGTGGAGATCGGCCGAGCCGCCGGCGGCGATTTTCTCGATCTCGATTAGCTGCTCCTCCGCGCGGAGATCGCTCGCGCGCTCGGAGTAATCGCCGATCTTCGGCGCCGCGGCGGGCGGGACGACCTGGTAGACGACGCGCCACGCCACCCCGCTGAGCGAGAGCAGAGCGAAGATCGCAAAGAGGATCTTGCCGGTGGAGAGCTCGGTGCCGAGGAGGCCATACCCGGCGTGCGCCAGCACCGCGGCGATGGCGACCAGGCCGGCGGCGACATGGAGCCAGAGCCAGAGCGTCATCGAGCCACGACCCGACGGCAGCCGCTCTTGCAAGGGCCTCTTGCGCAGCGAGTACGCGACCGCGATCAGCGTGAGCAAGGTCGCCGCGATACCGAGGAACAGGCCAAACGGCGTGTAGCCGCGGAGCGCGTGATCGGCGCTGTCGCCCGCGAGGATCCCGTCGAGCCGGCCCGCGGCGGCGAGCGCGGCCGCGGCGCCGAGGACGAGCGCGCCAATCGCGCTGAGGGCGAGCCACGGCGCTCCCCGCTCGAGCCAGCCGAGCTTGCGACGGAGCCCGGGGATCATCGGCTCTTCACGCGCGGGCGCGGGCGCCGGCGAACACGTCGCCGTCGCTGAAGGTGGCCGCCGGATCGACGCGGAACGCCGCGCCGACCGGGCACGCCGTCACGCACGCGTAGTCGTCGTGGCCCTCGCACAGATCGCATTTCACGGCCTTGCGCGGCACCTTGGGATCGCTCTCGGAGAGCGCGGGCTCGGCGGATGGACCGCGGAGAAAATCGAGGAAACGGGCGAGGATCCCGCGCGCGGGAGGCTCGACCGGGTGCATGCGGATGTTGCCATACGGGCAGCGCTCGGCGCAGGCGCCGCAGCCGATGCACTGCTCCTCGACGATGGCGATCTCGCCGCTCGGCCGTCGAACGATGCCGCTGACGCTGCAGAGCAGGCACACCGGATCATCGCAGTGACGGCACGCGGTCGGGAAGAGCAGGTGATCGATCGCCAGGCCGCGGAGCTCGAGCCGGGTCTCGCCGTGGCGACGCCCGCACGCGTCGACGCAGCCGTTGCAATGGGTGCAGCGCGTCTGATCGACGACGAGCAGCTCGCGCCCTTGCGCCAGGCCCTTCTCCACGACCACGTCCCACGAGAGCGCGTGCGCGCCGCTGAGCAGCGCCGGCGCGGCCGCGGCATTCGCGCGAGCGCGCGGCGAGCCCTGGGCGCGGGCGCTCTGCTCGGCCTCGAGCGCGGTGGTGGTCGAGAGCGAGCGCGCCTCGGGGAAGCGCTCGGCGACGCGGCGAAAGAGGTCTCCCGGGATGCGAATGACCTCGACCCGACTGACGGCGTGGACCGAGAAGATCTGCGCCGGCTCGCGGCGAAGGAGCGAAAGCGCGCCGAAGAGATCGCCCTCGCGAAAATACACCAGCACCTCGTCGGCGGCCCCGGGCACGAGCGAGCGGCGGGTGACGCGGAGAAATCCGCTGCCGACCAGGTACACGTCCGACGGCGGATCGCCCTCGCGAAACAGCGCCTGCGCGGCCTTGAGCGGCACGAGCGACGCGCCGGCGAGCAGCTCTTCGCGGGCCGCGCGGGGCAGGCTCCCGAGCACCGATGGCTTCTCGAGGTAGCTGTAGATCGCGCGGCGTCCATGGAGCGACTCCATGGTGTCGCGGAACGCGGGCGCCGCGTTCATCAGCCGATGAACCGCGGCCTTCGGGGCCTCGACGACGATCGAGGTGAGCTGCGCGGTCACCGAGAACGGCTCGGGTTGATCGGCCATGATCGCCATCTCGCCGAAGAACGATCCCGGGCCGAGCACCAGGATCCGGACGCGGCCGTCCTTGCCAGAGGGCTTCGCCGCGGTCTGCTCGAGCGCGCCCGAGAGCACGATGTAGAGCCGCTCGTGGAACTCCCCTTCGATGCAGAGCGCCTCGCCGGGATCGAGCCGACGCAGGGTGACGCTGAGCAGGAGACGCCGCAGATCGGCGCGAGGCACGCCGGCGAAGAGGCGGACTCGCCCGAGCTCCCCGGCGAGCCCGTCGAGCGTGAACGGCGACGCCGCGACCTCGCGCTTGATCTGGAGCGAGAGCGGCTGATCGGGGAGCGCGTCCTCGACCTTCATCTTGTTGAACAGGACCATGTCGGCGCGGCTGAGATCGGCCGGGCACGCCGGCACGCACTGGCGACATTGCGTGCACGCCGTGAGGAAGCGGAGCACGTTGGCCGAGCGGATCACCGGCAGGTGCACGGCCGCGTTGAGCTCGGCGATCCCCACGAGCGAGGCCTCGGGGAGCGGGCACGCGAGGAGGCAGTCGTGGCAGCCGATGCACGCGGTGACGTCGCGATGAACCTGCTCGGTGAACGGCGACACGGGCGTGACGATAGCGCAGTTCGGAGAGTGGCAGTCAGCGTTGGGTGAAGCGGAGCTCGACGTCGCCGAGGGTCAGCGTGTCGCCGTCCGCGATCCGCGTCTCCTCGCCCGGCGCGAGGCGCACGCCGTTCTTCTGGCTCCCGCGGCTGCTGTGTAAATCGGACACGAACCAGCGCCCCTCGAAGCCGGAGAAAATCGCGTGGCGGCGCGAGACCGAGCTGTCGTCGAGGCGGATCACGTTGGTGGGATCACGCCCGGCGGTGAGCTGCGCGCTCGCGAGCACGAAGCGGAGGCCTCGGCCCGGGCCGCGAACGATCTCGATCGTCGGCGCCGCGCCGGACGCGGGGACCGGCGTCGCAGCGTCGGCTTCGATCCGCGCGCTCCTCGGTGACGCGGCGGCGGAGCTGCGGAAGGTGAGCTCGGCGCTGCCGACGCGGATCCGATCGCCGTCGCGCAGCAGGTGAGCGTCCGTGATCTGCTGCCCGTTCACCGACGTGCCGTTGCAGCTCCCGACGTCGCGCAGGAACCAGCCGGCGTCGTCGCGCGTGAGCTGCGCGTGGAGCGACGAGACCTCGCGGTCGGCGACGACCACCTGCGCGGGCGGGACGCGGCCGATGCCGATCGTCTCGTGGTCGAGGGGGAAGGTTTTTCCGATGCCCTCGAGCCACGCCGTCGCCGCCGAGGCGATCGCGAGCGACAATTCAGGCACTCGGAGGCCGATCGAGAGCATCGGTCCGGCCTTGATCGTCGGCGTCGTCGCCGCGTCGCCGCCGGCCCGCGAGGGAGCGCGACCCGCCGCGAGATCCTCGATCGCGATCGCGATCCGCTGCGTGCCGCGCACCACCGCGGGCGAGCGGCCTCCCGCCTCGGGCGCGTGCGCCGGCGCGACCAGGGCCCGCGTCTCGATCCACCCGCGCAGGTTGAACGCTGGATCGAGGAGATCGCCGCGGATGGAGCTGACGTCGGCGCCGAGGTGGATCACCCGTTGATAGAGCCGCCCGCGCTGCCGCACCCGCGACTCGCGATCGCCGAGCATCAGCGCGCCGATGAGCTGGTCGCCCTGGAGGACCAGCTTGCGGTACGCGATCCGGCCGGTGTTTCTCGGGTGATCGACCACGACCTCCGCGCCCGGCGGGGCGTCGACGGCGCCGATGCCGGCGTAGTCGAGATCGAAGAGCCGCGTCGCGAAGTAGTGCGGGCCCGGCGCGTAGACCGCGTCGCCGCCCGCCATGTTCTCGGCGGCGACGGAGGCGGCGCGCTGCGCGGGCTCCCAGAGCTGGAGGAGCTTTCCGTCGATCTCCGCGACGTCGCCGGCCGCGTAGACGCCGGGGATCGAGGTGCGGAGTCGATCGTTCACGATCACGCCGCCGCGTCGACCGAGCGCGACGCCGCTCCCTTCGAGCAGCTCGGTGTTGGCCACCACGCCGATCGCCACCGCGACGAGCTCGCACGGGATCGAGCGGCCCGATCGGGTGATCACGCTCGCCACGGCGCCGGAGGGCCCGGCGATCGCGGACTCGACCTCGTCGCCGGCGACGATCTCGATCCCGCCCATGCGCAGGCGCGCGAGGACGAGATCCGAGGCGACGGCGTCGATGGCGCCGGCCATCAGCCGACCGTCGCGGATCAGCAGCGTGACCGCGACGCCGCGCTCGTGCATCGCGTGCGCCCACTCGAGCGCGAGCGGGCCGCCGCCGATCACCACCGCGCGCGTGAGGCCGCCGAGGGCGATCGCGTCGAGGATCGCCCGCGCGTCACGCAGGGTGCGCAGGGTCATCACGCCCGCGAGATCGGCGCCGGTGAACGACGGCGGCCGGGCCCGCGCGCCCGAGGCGATCAGCAGCGCTTCGTACTGGAGGGCCGTGCCGCTGGTGAGCAGGAGCTGCGACGCCGCGGCGTCGATCGTGGCCACGCGGCCGAAGACGCGCGCGATCCGCAGCTCGCGGTAGAGCGTCGGCGGGACGGCCCAGATCTGCTCGTCGCGCAGCTCGCCCAGGAGATAATTGGTGAGCGCCGCGCGAAAGTAGGTGGGGTTGGGATCGTCCGAGACGACGGTGATCGAGGCCGCCGGATCGATCCGTCGCAGCGTCTGCGCGGCGGTCATCCCCGCCGCGCCGTCCCCCACGATGGCGTACCGCCTCCCGGTCATCGGCGACGACCCCTTTCAGAAGGCCTGTACGTTCTTCAGGTGAAAGAGCGTTCTCCGGGGCACGTGGAGCCGCAGATACCGGGCCTTCTCCTTCGGGAAGGTGGCAGTCCAGCGGTCGAACGCCTCGGTGCGCCGCGCGACCTCGTGGAAGTGGTGATCGGGATCGCCCAGCTCGACGACCAGCGGCAGACAGCGGTCCATCCCCACGTCGTCGCGGTTCTCGATCTTCACTTGCTCGACGTCTCGCAGCGCGCCGAGATCGATCTCCACCCAGGGATCTTCCTCTTCGGCGGTGTGGAAGAACAGGCCTCGATCGCCGTGGTCGCCCACGATACCTTCGGCCGGGAAGCCCCACGCGCCGCTGCTGGCGCGGAAGCGGTGGGTGTCGGGCATCGCCCAGATGATGCCGCGGATCGCGCCTCCGACCGCGAGCGCGCCGGCGAAGAGCAAGACCATCCGGACCCGGCGATTGGCCTGCGCGAGTTCCTGCGGATCGTCCTCGGGCTCGGGGACGACGGCGCCCTCGGCCACCGGAGCGGGGGTCTCCAATGCGGTGTGGAATCGACGGTAGAACTGGACGCTGAGCACGATGAACACCCCGTCCCAGGGGATGCGGTGGCGGTCCTCGCCGGTGGCCGCGAACGCGGCGGCGCAGACCCCGAGGATGGGAGAGATCACCGCAAACTCCATCGAGCGGATCAGCCCGAGGAACCCGCGCTGGCGGAGCAGATCGAGCAGCACGATCGCCGCGGGGAGCAGGATGAAGGCGAGGAAGAGGAAATGGCCGGCGTAGCTCCCGGCCCACTGCTCGGCGAGGAGGCCTGGCCAGGGATACGTCCCCCCGAAGCAGTCCCAGACGTGCTCGAGCGAGAGGATGATGGCCTTGCTGGGGTTCTGCTTGATCCAGCCCCAGGCGTAGTCGGAGTTGCTCGCTTGATCGGTGATCGCGAAGCTGACGACCTTGTTGCTCCGGAAGCCGTGCTGTTGCCCACCGACGTTGTTGAGGATCGCGACCTCGCCCCGCGACGACGGATCGTGCCACTCGATGCCTGCGGTGCGGTCGTAGTGGCCAAGCAGGAACCTGGCCTCGGTGGTGTTCGAGCTCAGGCAAAAGTGACCGCCGTTGGCGGTGGTGCAGCGCGACGCGACCTTGACCGTGAGCGGGAGCGAGGCGACGAGGAACGCCGCGAGCACCAGGGCCTTTCGTCGAGGTTTCGGGCCGCGGGTGAACAGGAAATGAACCGCGCAGAAGCCGAGCACGGCCGGGATCGCCACGGTGCTCATCGCCGTCGCGATCGAGAAGCAGAGCCCGCCCAGCGCCGCGAGGCCGACAAATGAAGCCGTTCGTCGCGGGGACGGCTCTTCGGCCACCAGCTTCATCGCTTGCAGGTACGCGGCGAACGTCAGTGTCGCGAAGAGGGCGAGATGGACATCGGGCGTGAAATACGCGGCGCAATCGACGAACGCCGCGTACGCGCTAGCGACGACCACGGAGGCCTGGGCCGTCCGCTTGCCGAAGGTGACCCACCCGAGCGCGCCGACCGCGAGGGGCAAGAGCGCGCAGATCAGGAAGTTGAAGTGGACTTGCTGGAGCAGCGAGGGATCGCGCCGGAGGAAGAGCTCGAGAAGCCAGGTGCTCCCCGGCGCGGTCGGCACGTCGCCTACCTTGAGCACGTAGCCCGGCGCCGCGAGGCGCCTGGCGAGCGTGAGGTACCCGTCGAGCTCGGGCTGCGAGAACAGCCGCGGATCGTGCCATTTCGTGAGGTGCAGCCACCGCCAGACGACGCCGAGCGCGTACGCCAGCCAGGTGATGGTCGAGGGAAGCCAGGGGCGACGAGTAAGCCAGGGTTTCTGCATGGTCGAGTGAGGCGCCGCGGCGCCGCGCCGTTCGGGCGGCACCCTACATCGTCGTCCGCCGCGGTGCGAGCCTCGGGCCACGCCGCGCTACATCGACGAGAGCTCGACCGAGCGGAGCACCTGCCAGCAACCTTCGAGTCGCGTGCGTTCTTCAGGGGCTCGGGACGTTGGCGACGACGACCCT
>JBDTXR010000147.1:0-19005 GCA_040006075.1 Byssovorax sp.
GCGCCCTCAACTCGAACGGCTCGGCCACCAACAGCGTCCTCGACAAGGGCGACACGCCCACGGGGCTCCTCGACGGCGCGGCCGCGAACGGCGCGGGCATCGGCTCCGGCGGGGTCGCCGGCCTCAACATGGGCGGCGGCGGCGGCGGCGTGGTTCGCCCTGGAACCGCGGGCGGCAACGGCCTCGCGGGCATCGGCAACACCCAGGGCGGCGGCCCGGCGGCTGTCGGCTCGGCGGCAAAAGTCAAGGGCCCGGTTGGCAACGCCAACATCGGCGGCGCCTCGGTCGCCGGCGGCAGCGTCTCCAATGCGCAGTCGGTCGTGGCCGGCATGGCCGCGGGTTTTCGCCGTTGTTACAACAAGGGCTTGCAAGAAGATCCGAACATGAAGGGCTCGGTCCGCATCACCGCGAAAATCGGCCCCAACGGTGAGGTTCTCTCGGCGTCGCCGTCCGGCAGCGGTCTCTCGGGTACCGTCGTCGGCTGCGTCGCGGCCCGCGTTTCCAGCGCCCAGTTCGCCCCTCCCGAAGGCGGTGGCGCCACCGTTGTAATTCCCGTCACGTTCGTTAGCCAATAAAGACGGGCTGCGACGTCGCGGTTTGCCCCAGACGCTCATATTTCTGTGGCGATCGTGCTCAATCAGGTACACCCCCGGACTGAAGCTACCGACCTTTTCCTTGAATGGATCCGTCGGTCCCCACAACGAATTGACCAGCATCTAGACCTCGTGCGCGGCTCGGTTTTCTTCGGAATCGGGCACGATGGTTGCGTTGACACCCTGTCCGGCGCCTTTTATAGTGGGCGTCGCCCTTAGGGAGGGTTCATGCGGCGACAGAATATCTTCGGATTCACGGCAATTGCAGCGGTTGCGCTCCTGCTTGGGCATGGAATCGCTGCTGCTCAGGCTCAAACCGGCACGCCGGTTCCTGATGCTGCGGCGGGTGTTACCCGACAGGTCACCCTGTCGCCGGCGGAACAGCTCAAGCAGGCCGACGCGGCGCTCACCCAGATGGATGCCGCGCGAACCGTCGTGCGGCGCCAGCTCGAGACGGCGCGCTCGCAGCGCGACGTGGTGAAGGTGCTCTGCCTCAACGACAAGCTCAACCAGCTCGACGTCGCGCTCCGGTCCGGTCGCGAGCGACGTCAGGCGCTCGAGTCGGCGGCGCAGCGCAACGACGCGGATCTGTCGAACCACGAGTTCACCATCCTCACGGTGCTGAAGACGCGCTCGGATCAGCTCAGCGCCGAGGCGAACCAGTGCATCGGCAAGGAGGCGGGGTTCATCGGCGAGAGCGCCGTGACGAGCACGATCGACCCCAACCTCCCCACGGAAGATCCCTCGGAATACCCGAAGAACAACGTCTTCATCGAAATCCCTGCCTGCTCTAGCTGTTACAAATAGGCGGAAGGCGAAAGCCTTTCTTTCGATGGTCCGGATGCGGCGACTTCGCTTGGCGAGGTCTTGTCGACCCTTGAGCAGCAGGCATGAAACGTACAGCTGGAATCATTCTGACGGTATGCGCATCGATGGCCGTTCCGGCCGTCGCGGCAGCGCAAGACCAGGCGTGGCTGAAGGATCGGCGGTACACCGAGGGCATCGGGTATCGCGTCGGTGACTTCGAGCTTCACCCCGGCGCCTCGGCCGAGTTCGGCTACGACTCGAACTACTTTCACCGCGGTCCCACCGACGACGGCGGGCCTGTTGGTGCGCTTCGGCTCCGGATCACGCCGTCGTTCTCCCTCTCGACGCTGAGCAAGCAGCGCACGGAAGGCACCGCGAACGGCACCCAGCCGGACTTCGAGTTCAGGGCCTCCGTCGCCGCGACCTACAACGAGTTCTTCCCCGTCTCCGGCCCGCAAGCCGGGCAAGACGCGATGTCGCGCAACCGCAACATCGGCGGCAACCTCGACCTCTCGCTCAGCATTCTCCCGGGCCGTCCGTGGTCGGGGACGATCACCGCAGGCGTCGCTCGATCGCTCACGCCCTCGAACGAAGGGCTCGCCAGCCAGAGCTTCAACCGCGTCCTCCCGCACGCCAGCGCCGAGCTCGCATGGACTCCGGGCCGCGGCCTGTTCGACTGGCGCCTCGGGTACGGGTTCTCGGGCACGTTCTTCGAGTCGGGCTCGTTCTCGCAGCTCACCAACATCCAGAACCAGATCGAGACGCGAGGCCGCTGGCGCTTCCTTCCGCGCACGGCGCTGCTCTACGACGCTCGCCTCGGGTTCGTCTCGTACACGGCGCCCACCCCCAACGGGAAGACGTCGTCGCACCCGCTGCGCGCGCAGATCGGTGTCAACGGCCTGATCACCTCGTCGTTCAGCGCGCTCGCCATGGTCGGTTGGGGTACCAGCTTCTACTCGGCGCCCCCCACGGGCCCCGAAGAGAACTTCAACAGCGTCATCGGGCAGCTCGAGCTCAAGTGGTTCATCACGCCCAACCCCTCGACCGACCCGGGGGCGGCCACGCTCTCGCTCTCGAGCCTCGCGGTCGGCTTCACGCGCGACTTCTTCGACAGCTACATCGGCACGTACTTCGAGCGTGATCGCGGCTACGCCAACCTCTCTTACTTCTTCGGCGGCCGCTTCCTGGTCATCGTCGACGGCGGCGTCGCGGCGATCGTCTACCCGCCGAATCTCCAGCTCCATGGCCTGGAAACGGGCGCGACCGACGTGCGCATCGATGCGTCGGTGTTCGGCGAGTACCGCTTCAAGGATTCGTTCGGCCTCAACGCCACCGTCAGGTACGGGCAGAACGTCAGTGGCACGACCATCACCACGCTCACGCCCGGCGTCCCGGCCGGCGCCCCCGATCAGCTCGCGTGGCAACAGGTCGAGGCGTACCTCGGTTTCCGCTGGTTCATGTGAACCATCACCGATTGAGGTGGGCGGCGCGATCGCGGCGCGCCGCAGCAGCTCTGCTGCTCGCCGTCACGATCGCGGGCTGCGCCGGCCGCCCGCCGCGCGCCATCGATCTCCCGCCTCCGCAAGAGGTGACGACGCTCGGCCCGGGCGACGTCTTCGAGATCCACATCGTCGGTGAAGACAAGCTTCCGACGCAGTTCACGGTGTCGCCCGACGGCAGCGCCGATCTGCCGTACGTGAAGCGCATTCAGGCCGCTGGCCTCGAGCCGCAGCAGCTGGCCGAGCAGGTGCGCGCCAGGCTCGTCGAGATGCAGATCCTCGTCGATCCCAGCGTCTCCGTCAGCCTCAAGGATCTCAACTCCAAGCGGATCGAGATCCTCGGCGAGGTCGCGAAGCCGGGCTCGCTGCCCATGGTCTCGGGCATGACGCTGCTCCGCGCGATCTCGCTCGCCGGCGGGTTCAGCGCGATGGCGAACCACGGCAAGGTGATGATCCGTCGGCGGATCAAGGGTGGAACGAAGGCCGCGACGGTCTCGGTCGACGACATCATGGAGAACCGGATCCCCGATCCGATGCTCCAGGCCGGCGACTCGATCGACGTCGCGCAGCGGATCTTCTGAGGATCCGAAGCACGCGCGGCGCCTTCGGCATGGCTGAATGACTCCGACGCTCCCTTCATCCAAGCTCGGCGAACCCCTCGCGGCGTCGCCTGACGACGCTGATCCGGATCAGAGCTCGCGGATGGATCTCGCCCTCGACGTCATCGAACCCGCGCCCACGACGCCGCCGCCCGAGGCGAGCGACGACGCTCCCGCCGCCATCGGCATGGGCACGGCGGCGGCGCTCGGCGTCCTCAGCTCGGGCGCGTCGCTGGTGTTCTCGATCGTCCGCTCCAAGGTCACGGCGATCGCCCTCGGTCCGGCGGGCATCGGCAAGGTCGCCGAGGTGATGCAGATCGTCACCATGGCCAACCTCCCGGCCACGATGATGACCGGGCCCGCGCTCGTCAGCGGGGTCGCCGAGGCCGCGCGCCGCGGCGATCGTGTCGAGGTCGAGCGCATCGCGCGCACCGCCACGACGGTCGCCGTGGCGGCCTCGATCGTCGGCGGGATCATCGCCGTCGTCGCGGGCTGCTGGCTCCTCCCGGCGCCCTGGGGGCGCAGCGCGTGGCCGTTCACGATCCTCGCCGCGTCGGCCGCGCTGTTCACCGCGTGGGCCGCCATCCCGCAGCAGATCCTCACCGCGCACGCCCGGCTCACCCGGCTCACGATCGTGCGGCTGCTCATGACCAGCAGCGCCGTCGCGCTCCTCTGCGCGGGCACGCTGCTCTTCGGCCTCACGGGGCAGTTCGTCGCGCTCGCGGTCGCCGCCGCGCTCGGCGTCCCCATCGCCGGCTTCGCGCTCCGCCGCGAGCTCGGCTTCTTCGCGGCGCCGGCCCGCAAGGTCGACGTGGCCTTCGTCAAGCGCGCCTTCGCCATCGGGGCCACCGCCTTCATCGCCGGGTGCGCCGGGCAAGGCGTGCTCTTCACCGTGCGCTGGACGCTCGAGGCCAACCGCGGCACCGAGGCCAACGGCCAGTTTCAGGCGGCGTACGCCATCGGCGCCACCTACTTCGGCGTCGTGCTCGACGGCATCGGCACGTACGTCCTCCCGCGCTACGCCGCCGCGCAGACCGCGGCCGAGCTCGCCCGCGAAATGGACGCCGCCGCGCGCTTCGTCTTTCGCATGGCCCCGCCCGCGATCTTCGCCGCCATCGCCATGCGCGCGCTCCTGATCCGCGGCCTCTACAGCCACCGCTTCGACGCCGCGAACGATCTCGTCGGCCTCCAGATGGTGGGCGACATGGCGCGCTCCATCGCCTGGGTGCAGGCCAGCCCGCTGCTCTACCGGAACCGCATCCGCGCCTTCCTGATCACCGAGGCCTTCGCCGCGATCATGGTCGCCGGCGGCAGCCTGATCCTCGTCCCGATCTACGGCCTCGACGGCGTCGGCTACGCCTACCTGATCATGTGGGTCGGCTACGTCATCCTCACGGCCGTCGTCGTCAGCAAGAGCTGCGACGTGCCCTTTGCGGGCCGCCGCCTCGCGATCACGCTGGCGCTCACCGCTGCCGCGTACGCCGTCCTCCGCCTCACCAACCTCCACGAAGCCGTGCGCTGGGTCGTCCTCGCGGGCGTCCTCGTCGCGTGGCATCGCAACGGCGTCCTCGGCGCGGTCTGGCGCAAGGTCAGCAGCAAGCTCTCCACCCTCTTCGGCGCGCTCCGGCGCACCAAGTCTGCCTCGCCCCCGCAATGAAAGGTCTCGTTCGATGAAGGGCATCATCCTCGCCGGCGGCCGCGGCACGCGCCTCCACCCGCTCACCAAGGCCACCAACAAGCACCTTCTCCCGGTCGGCCGAGAGCCGATGTTGTTTCATCCCATCCGGCAAATGGTGGGCGCCGACATCACCGACATCCTGGTCATCACCAGCACCGAGCACATGGGCGACGTCGTCAACTGCCTCGGCAGCGGGAAGGAGCTCGGCTGCTCGTTCACCTACAAGGTGCAAGAAGAGGCCGGCGGGATCGCGCACGCGCTCGCGCTCGGCGAGGGCTTCGCGCGCGGCGAGCGCATCTGCGTCATCCTTGGCGACAACGTCTTCGAGTACGCGATCACGCCCTACGCGCAGGCCTTCGCCAAGCAAGAGAAGGGCGCGCGCGTCCTGCTCAAAGAGGTCGGCGATCCCGAGCGCTACGGCGTCGCCGCGCTCGACGAGAAGCACGTCATCGACATCGAAGAGAAGCCCGAGAACCCCCGCTCCAGCTTCGCCGTGGTCGGCCTCTACTTCTACGACACCCAGGTCTTCGACATCATCCGTGGCGTCCGCCCCTCGCCGCGCGGCGAGCTCGAGATCACCAGCGTCAACAACGCGTACATCGAGCGCGGGCAGCTCCAGTACGACATCTGCGCCGGCCGCTGGACCGACGCCGGAACGTTCGACTCGCTGATCGAAGCCAACCGGATCCTCATGGAGAGCGAGAACCGCATCCTCCCCCATGGCTGAATTCACTCCTTCGCGCGTGCTCGTCACCGGCGGCGCCGGCTTCATCGGGGCCAATTTCGTCCGCTGCTTCCTCGCGTCCGATCCGGCGGCGCGCGTCGTCAACCTCGACGCGCTCACCTACGCCGGCTCGCTCGAGAACCTCGCCGGCCTCGACGCCGAGCGCCACCGCTTCGTGAAGGGCGACATCACCGATCGCGCCCTCGTCGACGCCCTGCTGCGCGAGCACCGGATCGACACCATCGTCCACTTCGCGGCCGAGAGCCACGTCGACCGATCGATCACCGGGCCCGCCGCGTTCCTGCAAACCAACGTCGTCGGCACCTTCACCCTGCTCGAGGCCGCGCGCCTTCTCTGGCTCGACGAGGAGCGCCGCGACGCCTCGAGCTGCCGCTTCCACCACATCTCCACCGACGAGGTCTATGGCTCGCTCGGACCGGGAGATGCCCAGTTCCACGAGGGCACCCCGTACGCGCCCAACTCGCCTTACTCGGCGTCCAAGGCCGCCTCCGACCACTTCGTGAGAGCCTATCACCACACCTACGGGCTGCCGGTGACGACCACGAATTGCTCCAACAATTACGGGCCGTTGCAGCATCCCGAGAAGTTCATTCCCACCGTGATCCGCGCCTGTCAGAAGGGCCTCCCGATCCCGGTCTACGGCAACGGCTCCAACATCCGCGACTGGCTCTATGCCGACGACCACTGCCGCGGCATCGACGCCGTCCTCCGGCGCGGCCAGCCGGGCAGCGTCTACAACCTCGGCGGCGACAACGAGTGGGTCAACCTCGACATCGCCCGCCTCATCTGCGGCATCTTCGACGAGGTGCGGCCGGACGGCCCGCGCCACGCGGAGCTGATCACCTTCGTGAAGGACCGCGCCGGCCACGACTTTCGCTACGCCATCGACGCCGCGAAGATCAAGCGCGACCTCGGCTGGGCGCCGATCGAGACCTTCGAGACGGGCATTCGCAAGACCGTCGCCTGGTATCTCTCCAGCGCGGCCAGGAGCCTCGCATGAGCAAGCTCGCCGTGATCGAGACCGAGGCCATCGGCCGCGACGTCGTCATCCACGAGTTCGCCGTGATCCGCCGCGGCGCGGTGATCGGCGACGGCGTCGTCATCCACCCGCACGTGGTGATCGAGAGCGGCGTCACCGTCGGCGCGGGCGTCGAGATCTTCCCCGGCGCCTTCCTCGGCAAGGAGCCCAAGGGCGCCGGCGCCACCGCGCGGCTGCCCGCGTTCGAGCGACGGATCGTCATCGGCGAGGGCTGCTCCATCGGCCCGCACGCGGTGATTTTTTTCGACGTCGAGATCGGCGCCGGCACCCTGCTCGGCGACGGCGCCTCGATCCGCGAGCAGGGCCGGATCGGCGAGCGCTGCCTCCTCAGCCGCTACGTCACGCTCAACTACAACGTTCGCATCGGCGATCGCACCAAGATCATGGACCTCTGTCACATCACGGGGAACACCACGATCGGGAGCGACGTGTTCATCAGCACCATGGTCGGGATGACCAACGACAACGCCATGGGCAAGGACGGCTTCCGCGACGAGGACATCCGCGGCCCGACCATTGAAGACGGCGCGATGATCGGCGTCGGCGCCAAGCTCCTCCCGCGCGTGCGCGTCGGCGCCGGGGCGATCGTCGGCGCGGGCGCGGTCGTCACGCGCGACGTCGCGCCGGGCGTCCTGGTCATGGGCGTCCCCGCGAAGCCGGTGATCCGCGCGGGAGCGCCGCGGTGACCGCGCCGATCACCTCGGGCGTCGACGCCTGCAAATGGCTCGATTTCCCGGGCCACAGCGACGATCGCGGCGCGCTCACCTTCATGGAATCGCCAAAGGATCTGCCCTTCGACGTCCGCCGCATTTACTACCTCTACGACGTGCCCGAGGGAAAGGCGCGCGGCGCCCACGCGCACCGCGCGCTCAGGCAGGTGTTCATCGCCATCGCCGGATCGTTCACGCTCCTCCTCGACGACGGCGACAAACAGCGCGAGGTTCGCCTCGACAGCCCGCGCCGTGGCCTGTACGTCCCGCCGATGCTCTGGCGCGATCTCCGCGGCTTCTCCCCCGGCGCGATCTGCGTCGTCCTCGCCTCGGCGGGGTATCAAGAGTCCGACTACATCCGAGACCACGCGGCCTTCCTCGAAGCGGCGCGCGCAGGACAGCGATGATCCCGTTCCTCGACGTCAAGGCCACGTACACCGAGCTCAAGCCCGAGCTCGACGCCGCGTACCACCGGGTCATGGAGTCGGGCTGGTTCATCCTCGGCAAGGAGACCCAGCTCTTCGAGGCCGAGCTCGCCGCGCACGCCGGCGCCGCGCATGGAATCGGCGTCGCCACCGGCCTCGACGCCATCGTCCTGCTGCTCCGCGCCTACGACATCGGCCCGGGCGACGAGGTCATCGTCCCGTCCAACACCTTCATCGCCACCTGGCTCGCCGTCTCCGAAGCGGGCGCCACGCCGGTCCCCGTCGAGCCCGATCCGCGCACGATGAACCTCGATCCCGCGCGCATCGAGGCGGCGATCACCTCGCGCACGCGAGCGATCATCCCGGTGCACCTCTACGGCCAGCCCGCCGACATGGAGCCGATCGTCGCCATCGCGCGCGCCCACGAGCTCAAGGTGATCGAGGACGCCGCGCAGGCCCACGGCGCGCGCTGCCACGGTCGTCGCGCGGGCAGCTTGGGCGACGCCGCGGCCTTCAGCTTTTACCCTGGCAAGAACCTCGGCGCGTTCGGCGACGGCGGCGCGATCACCACCGACGACGCGGCGATCGCCGAGCGCCTGCGCCTCCTCCGCAACTACGGATCGCGGGTGAAGTACCACCACACCGAGCAGGGCGTGAACTCCCGCCTCGACGAGCTTCAGGCAGCCTTCCTCCGCGTCAAGCTCGCGCGCCTCGACGCGTGGAACGCGCGCCGCGCGGCCCTGGTCCACCTCTACGACGAGGGCCTCACCGCGATCCCGGGCGTCACCACGCAGCACGTTCCCGCGGGAATTGAAGGCGTTTTTCACCTCTACGTCATCCGCCACGCCCGCCGCGACGCGCTGCAAAGGTACCTGGAGGCCGCGGGGATCGGCACGCTGATCCACTACCCCGAGCCGCCGCATCGCTCCGGCGCGTACGCCGCGGCGTTCCCCGACGCGGGCGCTTTCCCGATCGCCTCGCGCCTCGCGAACGAGGTGCTCAGCCTCCCGATTGGACCGCACCTCGGCGCCGACTCGGCGCGCGAGGTCATCGCGGCGATCCGCGCTTTCCCGGCGGTGGAAGGCTGATCGCGCCGTGAATGCTCCCGCGCGTCGCCTCCGGATCCTCTACGTTATCCCCTCGCTCGGCCAGGCGGGGGCCGAGCGCTACCTCTTCGAATACGCGCGCGCCCTCGATCCTGCGCGCTTCGAGATCTCGGTCCTCACCACCGATCAGACCACCGACGCCGACTTCTACTGCCGCGAGCTCCGCGCGCGCGGCTTCGTCGTTCACTGCACGATCCCGTCGAGCCGCCTCGACCTCGTCAACGCGCTCCTCCCCGATCGGCGCCGCCTCCGCCCGCTCAAGGGCCTGATCGCCCGCGCCGATCGTGCCCTCTCCGACGCCGAGCGCGCGCTGCGTTTTCGCTCATTTTTACGGGGTTTCGACGTTATCAGCTTCCTCCAGATCGAGGCCTACTACCTGCTGCAACGCGCGCTCGCCGACAACGATCGCGTGCTCATCCACCTGATGAGCCACCGCTTTCAGTACCCCTCGTCGCCGTACGATCGCCTGCTCCCGGGCCGCAAATACCGCTGTTTGCTCTTCGATCTCAACCAGGCGGAAGAGCTCCGCGGCACCGCGGCCGAGCACGCCGAGACCACCTTCGTGCCGCTCGGCCTCGACCTCACCGGGCGCGATCGCATCTACGCGCCCTCGCCGACGGGCCGCCGGCGCATCGCTATCTACAGCCGGATCGACCCTTCGCGCCGGCTCGAACCGCTGCTCTACGCGCTCCAGGGCCTCGTCCGCCGCGTCGACGCCGAGCTCTGGCTCTACGGTCGCGGCGACACCACCACGCTCTTCGCGATGCTCGACACGCTCCGCCTCCGCGATCGCGTCGTCCTCCCGGGCCACCAGGAAGATCTCGAGAGTGCGCTCCGCCGCGACCAGCCGCACCTTACGTGGATGGCCTCGGCCGGCACCGCGATCGGCTACGCCAGCCTGGAGGTCGGCAGCTTTGGATTCCCGATTGGCTTCTACAGCTTCGGCGCCGAGAGCGAAGAGTCGGTCCGGGCGCGCACCGGCGGCGCCATCAACTCCTTTGCCTCCATCCCGGATCTCGTCGATTTCAGCACGCGGATGCTCGCCGATCCGCCGGGCCTCGTCGCGCTGGGCGCCCGCCTCCGCGACTACATCACCGAAACCCACGACGTGAAGACCGGCGTGCGCCTCCTGGAGGCCCAGTACGAGCGCGTCGCCGCGGGACAATGAGCAAGGAGACAGGGATGGACCTCGACAAGTACGCGTCGCAGTATGCCGAGCTGGAGCAGGAGTGGGACCTGGTCTATCGGCTCAACATCGATTACCGGATCAAGACGTTCCAGCCTTATTTCAGGCCCGGAACGGCGCTGGAGCTCGGCACCGGCGGCGGCCACTGCACGGCCCTCCTCGCCCCGCATTTCACCGAGATGGACAGCGTCGAGGGCTCGGCCCAGCTCGCCGACCGGCTCCGCCAGCGCGGCCTCCCGGCGAACCTCACGCTCCATGTCGCGTACTTCGAAACGTTCGAGGCCACGCGCGCGTACGACAACATCTTTCTCATCCAGGTCCTGGAGCACATCGCCGATCCGGTGGCCGTCCTCGCCCGCTACCGCGCCATGCTCCGGCCGGGCGGGCGGATCTTCGTCACCGTGCCCAACGCCCAATCCATTCATCGCCTCGCGGCCGTCGAGATGGGGTTGCTCCGCACGGCCGAGTCGCTCAACGCCATCGATCTCCGGGCGGGCCACGTCCGGGTCTACTCGCCCTCGTCGCTCGCGAAAGACCTCAACGACGCCGGATTCAAGCAGATCTTCCGGGGCGGCCTCTTCGTGAAGCCGCTCTCCAACACCCAGATTGCCACGCAATGGAACGAGGCAATGATCCGCGCTTTCCACGAGATCGCCATGGTCCTGCCCGATCACTCCGCCGAGATCGTCGCCATCGCCGAGGCGCGCTGAGGCTCCCATGCACCAGGTCGTGACCACCCGGGACAAGGTCGCCGCGCTCGACCAGACCTGGGACTCGCTCACCGAGTTCCTGCGCTCCGCCGCCGACGGCACCTTCTACGTCGGCCACGCGTGCATGCTGGTCCGGATGAACGGCCGCAAATACCTCTTCGATCCGGTGATGCAGCGCCCTCTGCTGCTGGAATCGTGGCTGTATTTCCCGCCGCAGGTCATGGATCCGCGCCTGCTCGACGTCGACGGGGTCTTCATCTCGCACTTCCACGAAGACCACTACGACCCTCGGTTTCTCGCCCAGCTCCCGCCGGGGACGCCGATTTACATCGCCGAAGAGCGGCCGATGTTCGAGGGGTGGCTCCGCGAGCTCGGCTTCGTGGTCAAGACGCTCCCGCCGCGAACGCTCGCCCCGGTCGCGCCCGGCGTGGCGGTGTACTCGATGCCTTCCGAGTACAACAAGATCGACTCCTCGTTCCTGCTCAAGGGGCCCGATCTCTGCATCTACCAGGGGAACGATAACTTCCTCACGGCCGAGACGCTGGTCGAGGCCCGCCGCGCCGTGGGCCCGGTCGATCATGCCTTTGTGCCCTATGCGTACATCTGGTGGTATCCGTTCCGACTCGGCAGCATCGACGCGGCCACGCGCCACAGCGAAGGTCAGCGGATGGTCACCAAGTACCTCGATCTCGGCCTCGAGCACGCCACCATCCTCGGGAGCCCGGTGGTCGTGCCCTGCGGCGGTAACCTGGTGTATTACGACAGCGTCGACTCCGACATCAACCAGGCGGTCTATACCCCGTACGACTTCAAGGACTACACGGTGGAGCGCCGCCCGGATCTCGCCGATCGGGTCATGCCCCTCGTCGCCGGCGACTACATCCTGAAGGAAGGCGGCGTCGACAGGCCGGTGTGGAGCCCGAGCACCACGGCGGTGTACAAGGAGAAGCTCGCCGCGTTCCTCGCCGCGTGGGCCGCAAAGAACCCGCCGGTCACCGACGCGCGACTGGCACTCTCCAGCGCCGACGTGGCCTTTCTGGAGCGGAGGCTCGCGCGCCCCGAGGTGACCCCGCTCGACTACGTGCTGGTGTTCCTGTGCTCCGAGAACCCGGCGATTGGCTTTCAGGTCGATCTGAAAGAGAAGACCATCGCGCTCCGCACCGACGTCCCGACCGACGGTCGCTCCTGGCTCCGCTTTGAAATGCAGGCCGTCGCGCTCGACGCGTGGCTGTCGGAGCAGATCATCTTCGAGGTGATCCTGGAGTCGGCGCGCTTCACCGTGTACCGCTTTCCCGAGGTCCACGATCCGAAGATCTGGGAGCTCTTGCGGCTCTATTTCTGAGAGGTCGAGTCACCCCGGGCCAACGCGGGGCCACATCATGATCAGCGCTCCGGCCACGCAAATCACCGCTCCGATCACGTCGCGCGCGTCGGGGCGCTGCTGATCGATCTGCCATCCCCAGAGCAGCGACAGCACGATGAACACCGCTCCGTAGGCCGCGTAGACCCGGCCGAACGGGAGCACGCCGTCCTGGAATACCGGCACGACTCCATAGAGCGCGAGCGCCGCGAACCCCGCGACGCCGAGCCACGCGCTCCGGTTGTTGCGGAGCCAGATCCACACGAGGTAGCCGCCGCCGATCTCCAGGATTGCGGCGAAGACGAAGAGCAGGAGCGCGCGCATGGGCCACACGGTACCGCGCCGCTGCGCGAAGGGCCTACGTTCCTCGTCGATCGGCGTCGCTCCCGGCGCCGGGGAGGGGACCGGACGTTCAGCTCGCGTGGAGCCTGCTGGATCGGCGCTGGGTCGGGCCGCGGCCTCATGGTATGGACCCCCCGTTTTGAAACCCTCCGGCAAGCCCCCCGCCAAGAAATCCGCCCTCAAAACGCAGCGCGAGGGCGCCGCCGCGGCCGCGCCGCCGAAGTCCAAGCTCCCCACCGATCCGCTCTCGAACGAGAGCCTCAAGTCGATGGGCATGCGCCTCGGCATCCCGGTCCTGGTGCTCTGGGTCGGCGCGTTCCTTCTCAACGGGTGGATCCCCAAGGCCGTCGTCGGCGCGCTCACGCTCGGCCTCGCCGGGGTCGCGTTCTGGGCCATCCGCTTCGCCCGGCGCTCGCGCGCGGTCGCGCAAATCGTCGGCGGAGCCGCCACGCCCGAGGCGCGAAAAGAGGCCCTGGCGAAGCTCGAGACCGACTTCGCCAAGGACGACACCGCGGCGATCTTCGCCCGGGCCCAGCTCCAGATGCAGGAAGATCCCCGCGTCGCGCTGAAGACGCTGGAGCAGGTCAACCTCACCAAGGTCATGGCCAACGTCGCCGACGAGGCCCGGGTGCAGCGCGCGATGATTCACCTCCTGCTCGGCGAGACCGAGGACGCGCGCAACCTCGTCGACAACGTCGATCTCACTCGCCACAAGGAGGCCAAGACGCGCGCCACCATGGCGGCGATCGTCGGCGAGGCGTGGGCCCGCAGCGGCCAGGCGAAGAAGGCGGTCGAGCTGCTCGAGACCTTCGATCCCGACGACGCCGACTACGTCGATCTCCGCCCCCAGCTCCTCCGCTCGCGCGCCTTCGCCTACGCCTGGTCGAGCAACACCAAGCAGATGAAGCAGGCCGTGCGCCGCCTCTCGCAGCTCAACGTGCAGTACCTCTCGGGCTTCATCACCCGGAAGAAGCACCCGATGGGGGTGCCGCCGCGGGGAATCCATCCGATGCTCGAAAAAGAGGCGTTCGACATCGTGGCCAAGAGCGGCGCTGTCCCGCGCCAGATGCAATACAAGCGCGGGTGATACCCGGTAATTGACCCGCGCGTCGATCTCGAACGACGATGCGCGCATGTCGCTGCTCCCCGGGTTCGTTCGTCCGGACCGTCTCTTCCACCCGTCGATCGGCGCCGCCGCGGAGGCGGTGGTCTCGCACTCGGCCGCGGCTGCGCGCAGCGCCGGCGCCTTCCACGCCGTCGTTCACCACAGCGAGGACCTCGCCGGTCACGCGCTGCTCGTCGCCACGGCCGCGGGCGGCAGCGCGCTCGCGTCGGCGGTGGTTCAGCTCGCGGCGCTCGAGGCCCTGGTCGTCCGCGAGCGACCGCGCGTGATCACCTCCAGCGATGGCCTCGAAGCGGCCGACGCGGCGGTGCTCGCAGCGCTGAAGGGCCGCTCGATCCAGTCGATCCCCGACGTGATCGCCGTGATGGCTCGGATCGACGCGGCGCTCCCGGACGGCGACGGGCTCAAGTGGTTCAACCGGCTCTATCGTCTGGTGACCGAGGGAGTCGGCGCGCACGTGGCTGGCGCGTGGGAAGGGCCGGCTTGGCTCAATCGCCTCGATCTCGTCTTTGCCGAGCTCTACTTCAGCGGGATCGAGCGCTGCCTCGCGACGCCGGGCTCCGCCAAGGAGCGTGGTTATCTCGCCTGGCGCGCGCTCCTCGACGTGCGGCGCGATCACCGCATCGCGCCGGTGCAGTTCGCCCTCGCGGGGATGAGCGCGCACATCAACCGCGATCTCGCGGTCGCCGTCACCAGGACCTGGGCCGCCCAGGAGACCACGCTCCGCACCCGCGACACACCGGAGTTTCGCGACTATCGCGCGGTCGATCAGCTCCTCGACAAGGTCGAGCCGAAGGCCCTGGATCTGCTCTGCTCCAGCGTGGTGCTGGCGATGGATGAGATGACGGGCCGCGACGCGGACTGGACCGCTCTCCAGATCCTCCACGGCGCGCGCGCTCTGGCCTGGTCCCACGCCGAGGCCCTGAATTGCCTCGGCGCCGGGTCGCCGGAAGCGCTGGAGTACATCGAAGGGCTCGACACCATGGCGGCGGGCTGCGCCAAGGCGGCGCTGGTCCCGGTGGGGTAGAGGCCAGAGCAGAAAGGCTCGGAAACGCCTCTTCCGCCCGTGGCGAGCGACGCGTCTCGCGGGCTACGGAAACCCGCTGTCGCGCGCTCAGGCCTTCTGTAGCTCGCGGCTCAGCATCCATCGGATCCCGAAGGCGTCTTGCAGCATGCCGAAGCGCGAGCCCCAGAACGTGTCCTGAACCGGCATGGTCACCTTGCCGCCCTGCGCGAGCAGAGCGAAGCTCTTCTCCAGGTCGGCGGGGTCGTCGAAATCGACGAATACTTGCACGTTGGTGTCGGTCGGAACGGGCCGCGACGGGGGCGTATCCATCATCATCAACGCGCCTCCACCGATCCGGAGCGTGGCATTGAGGACGAGGTCCTGGTCCCCGGCGTCGAAGGGGTGGCCCATCTTCGCGCCGTCGGCGAAGCGGACGAGCTGCTCGACTTTGGCGCCGAGCGCGCCCTCGTAGAGGGCGATGGCCCGGGCGCAGGTTCCGTTGAAGGCGAGGGACGGCGTGAGGGATTTGATCGACATGGGAGGCTCCTTTTCCTCGAGGACGATCGAGGCCAGGCGCTCCCGACATCGGCGCGAACGATCTCCAGAATTCGACGATCTCGGGCTATCGTGGCGGGGTGAAGCTCGCGCCGCTCCTCGCCCTCCCGCTGCTCCTCGCCGGTTGCTCTGCGGGGCCGGGCGAAGGGGAGCGGGCGTTTCCTGCTCCCACCGTGACCGAGCCCGCCTGGCCGTCGGTGGCGGCGTGCCTGGCCGCGACGCGCTCGGCCTGGCAAGGCACGCCGGCCGCGTACCAGAGCTGTGTGCGGATCGACGTCGAGAACGCGATGTCGCCGGTCTTCGTCCTCCAGGCGGTCGAGGTCGAGGTCGACGGGATCCGGCTCTACGCCCGCCAGGAAAGCCGCCACGAGCGCGGCGAGCTCGATCTCGTGAGCAATTTCACGGTCGGCCTCGGCCAGATGGCGCCGGGGACGCACGAGGTGCGATTGGCCGCTTCGTTTCTGCCCAACACGCTCGTGGAGCCTTCGCTCAAGGGCTACAGCTGGCGACTTTGCACCAAGCACATCTTCACCGTCGGCCCCGCGGCCGGCTTGAGCCTGGTGGCCCAGCTCCTGGAGAACCGCGGTGAGCAGCGGCCCAAGGAGCAGTGGCTATCGGCGCGCTACCTGGAGAATGGACGGGAGGTGCCGCAACCCCCGGAGCTGGTGGGGCCGATGCCAATCGACAAGGGCTGTCCGAGAGCACCTCTCAGGTAGCGGCGCGAACCTCGTCGAGGCGGAGCTGGATCTGCGCGGCTTCGGCGGGGGTCTTCGCGAGCTCGAGCGCCCGCTCCAGCGCGCGCCGGGCCTCGTGGTTTCGTCCCAGCTCGGCGAGGAGGCCCCCTTTCACGCCGTGGAAATGGAAGTAATCCCCCAGGCGATCTTCGAGCGGCGCGATGAGCGCGAGAGCGGCAGTCGCGCCGCGAGCCTTGGCGACGGCGACGGCGCGATTCAAGGTCACGACCGGGGAGGGGCGGAGCTGCTCCAGCGTGGCATAGAGGAGATCGATCTGCGCCCAATCGGTGTCTTCCGCGCGGCGCGCCTGCGCGTGGAGCGCGGCGATGGCGGCCTGCACCAGGTACGGATCCGGGCGGCCGAGGCGCATCCCGGCGTCGAGGAGCGCCACGCCCTCTTCGATCCTCGATCGATCCCAGCGCGATCGATCCTGCCGGTCGAGCAAGACGATGTTCCCTTCCCGATCGAGGCGCCCCGCGACGCGCGCGTGCTGGAGCACGAGGAGCGCGGTTAGGCCGAGGATTGAAGGCTCTCCGGGGAAGATGCCGAGGAGCAGGCGCGCGAGGCGGATGGCCTCTTCGCACAGCACCAACCGGATGTGCGCCTCGCCGCCGGTCGCCGAGTACCCCTCGTTGAAGACGAGATAGACTGTCGCCGCGACCGCCGCGAGGCGCTCTCTCCGCTCCTCCGGCGCCGGCGCGTCGAACGGCACCTGCGCTTCGCCGATCCGGCTCTTCGCCCGGGTGATGCGCTGTTCGAGCGCGCTCTCGGAGACGAGGAAGGCGCGGGCGATCTCCTTCACCGAGAGCCCACAGACGACGCGAAGCGCGAGCGCGATCTGCTGCGCGGGCGGGAGCTCGGGGTGGCAGCAGACGAAGAGGAGCCGAAGGACATCGTCCCTGTACTCGGCGTCGTCGAGCCGCGACGCGAGGAGACTCTCGCTGTCGCCTCCGGCCGGAGGACCCTCGGTCGGGAGCTCGTCGAGCCCCGCATTCCGCTTCGATTTCCGCCTCGCGTCGAAGATCGCGTTGCGGCCGACGAGCACGAGCCACGCCGCCGGATCGTCGGGAGCGCCCTTGTCGGTCCATCGCTCGATCGCGCGGAGCGACGCCTCCTGAAACCCCTCTTCGGCGGTATCCAGCTCGCGAAAGGTGCGGAGCAGCGCCGCGATGACCCGGGGTCTCGCGAGGATGAGCGCCGCCTCGATGGCCGCGCGATCGCTCATGGTGCGCGCTGATCGCGGGCGAACGAGCGCATGGGGCGGATCTCGTAGGAGCCGACCGGAACGGCCGCCGAGAGCTCGCGCGCGATGGATAGCGCCTCTTCCATGGAGCCGCACTCGACGATGTAGAAGCCGAGGAGCTGCTCTTTCGTCTCGGCGAAGGGGCCGTCGAGGACGAGCTGCTCGACCGGGCTCTTCTTGAGGGTCGTGGCCGTGGTGGTGCGATCGAGGCGGGCCGCGGAGACGAGCTTGCCTTCGCGGGTGAGCTTGTCCTGGATCGTGGCGAGGTGGGCCATCACGGCCTCTTCGCTGGCCTTGGGCCAGGTGGTGCCGATGGCAGCTTCGTGGTTGTAGCAGAGGATGGCGTAGTGCATGGGGCGGACGGGCAGCGTAGCGGGTTGGGGGCGCGATGTCATTGACACGATGACGGCGCCGGCATTGCTCGCTCTTCCCAGCATGCTCTCCGTCACGCTCGTCGCCGGGGGTGGGATCGAGGTCCGTGCTATCTTGTACGAGAAAGACCCGCTAACGCGAGTATTCCAGGACCAGCCTGCCGTTCGCTACGTCGTTACCATGCGTGGGCCGATGACGGAGACAGCGGCCCCGATTCCTGCGACGAGCGTGCCCGCGCCTCCCTGAGAGCATTGGCTTTGAAGTCGCCGTCGGCGGCGAGATCTGCGGCGGCGACGTGCTCCGGTCGCTCTTGTGGGCGCCGCTCAGAGCGTGAATGGGCACGGTCACCCTGACATCCCGGCCTCCGGCTCTTCATTCCCCCATCGTTTCCAGCTTCCAGCGCTCTCATCACGCCACAAAGCCTGACCCACTCCCAGGTTAACTACTGCACTCAACGTCTCGTCCATGCCCAGCAGCGCACCGAGTGAAACGACCCGAACATCTGGAGGCTTCACGTCCGGCCCGGAGCCCGCAAACAGCTCCCATTCATCTTCCTCCCAGCGGGCTGCTTCGGTTATGCGGCCTCCTTTCAGTGCGCGCAGATTGGTCGTTGCAACGGAGCTCCGTGGAACCTCGTAAGGCCATCCTTCTCGGAGCCATTTCCAGGGCTGATTTGCAGGAGCAGACCATTCATCATTCAGCGCCGGAATATCGATGGTCCAGTGGGCCTCATCGGGTAATATCTGGTACGCGACTACCTCGCGGTCCTTGTAGTAATCAACAGCCCCGAGCATCAGCAACCTTATCCAGCCAGAGTGAACGCCTCGCAACGTGAATGAGCCGAGAGTATCGAGGCTAATCACAGATCCGGCATCAACCCCATGTCGTAGCTGCTCTGCCACCCCGTTGACGATTCGTCTCACCTCTTCCGCGTTGAACTGGATGGCACCGGCCAAGAGAAGCTCTGTGCCCAGCTTTCCGGTGAGGCCAATCGAATACGCATATCGCGGCGACGCTTCGGCGGTTACCAAGTACACGTGGTGCCCGTGTAGAGCGATGTTGTGCTCTACTATTTCAAGTGCGTCAGCTCTCATTTATGGATCTCCTTGTGACAGTCCTCGCACAGAGCGTTGAGGTTATCTGGTGTCGTTTGCCCGCCGTCGGCATGACGCT
>JBDTXR010000148.1:0-18955 GCA_040006075.1 Byssovorax sp.
AGGAAGGCGTGGGCGACCCGGTTCTGGGCGATCGCGTTGCCGATCGTGGTGGAGACGTGCTCCTGCCCGATCAGATCCTGGAACGATTGCGGCCGCCACTTGCGCGCGAGAACGACGTAGCTCACGGCCGGGGGCGTAGCAGATCCCGCGGGGCGCGTCTGGTAGAGGCGGCAGAGAATCTCGCCGGCCTCGGCGCGCTGCTGGAGGGCGCGTCAGCGCGCGAGGCCGCTGAGGAGGTCCGTGGCGATGTGCGCGACGGCGCCCGGCAAAATGCTCCTCCGGCGCTGCGCGACGAGGCCGAGCAGGAGACCGTAGATCGCGATGCGAGCCGCGCTCGCCGCGCCTTGCTGAGCGTGCGCGACGCCGAAGATCGCAGCCTGAAGGACGATCGCCGCCCAGGCGCGTCCGGTGAAGGCGCCGAGCTGAATCCGAAAGTACCCGCGGAAGACGAGCTCCTCGCACGATCCCACGATGATCGACGCCCCCGCCCAGACGAGCCGCTCGACCGCCGAGACCGGCAAGAGGGCCGCGATGGAAGGAGCGTGATCTCCCGACAGTCTGCTCCAGGCGAGCTCGAGACCCCGAATGGCGAGGCAAAGCGCCACAGCCAGCAAGAGGTCCACACCGGCCCGGCGAGCGGTCGTCCAGCGCTCGCCCACGAGGCTTTCGAGCGCGCTGCGGGGCCGACCGAATCGCGCCACGTAGAAGGCGAGGAGCAATTGCACCACGATCAGGGGCAGGTAAATCGCGACGCGCGGGCCGCTTTCCTGGGTGATCGCGGGCGCCGCCCCGTGCCGGGTCAGCAGCAGACCAGCGCCCGCGACCGCGAGATACAGCGCCAGGAGCGCGGCCGTGTGCCAGCGCGGCGCGAGCTCGGCGGGCGCCGGCGGGGCGGGGGATCGCGCTTCGGTGAGAACTGGCAAGCTCCTTGCTGACTCGGTCGTTCATCGCGGCGCGGCGCATCCGCGCATGAGCACATTACACAACCACGCAGGAGTCTGCCATGATGACCGATCTCGCCACCGCCACCCCCGTCCTCGCTGCCGGCTGGTCGCTGCTCTATCTGCTCTTCGGCGGCGGGCTCGGCGGCGCGTTCCTGATCTTCGTCGGCCTCAAGGCCATCGGTCGCTGAGCCGGATCTGGACGGCGCCAGGAGGGTAATCTCCCGAGAGTGTCAATCACGAGGCGCCGCTCTGCGCGACTCTCGGGGAGATGAAAACGAGACGGGCGGCGATGTCGCACCCGCGAGCTGAGCCGCCGAGGATCCGCATGGACAACGGACGGCCCAGGCCCGCGGACCGGGGGAGGCTACAAAAAGGCTTGGAATCCGGCATTTCTCGTGTGGCACGATGCCTGCTCAGAGGGATGCCATGCGAATCCAGGCCTTCCTCTCCCTCACCTCCTTGGTTGCACTGTCCTCGATCGCGACCCTCGGTATGGTCGGCTGCGCGGCGACTCCTCAGGAGCCCGACAGCGTGACCGAGCCCGAGACCGACGGGCCCGAACCGGACGAAGCCGTCGCGCAAGGCAGCGACGCCGTCACCGGTGGCACCGTGTCGCAGGCCATGTCGAACAGCTGCAGCACCACCAGCGTGAAGGGGTTGAGCGAGCAGATCATCGCCGAGGGCAACTGCCTCTCTGCCGGCGCTTACGCCCGGATCCCCTCGCGCGGGAACCTCAGCCTCGGGAGCGCGGTGTTCCCCTTCCTGGAGAAGCCTGCCCGCGATCAGCTCGCGTCGTCGCTCGACGCGCACAAGGGCACGCACATGACCATCAACTCGGCGCTTCGCACCATCGCCCAGCAATACCTGCTCTACAGCTGGTACAAGGGTGGTCGCTGCGGGATCAAGCTCGCCGCGTCGCCGGGCAACAGCAACCACGAGACGGGCCTGGCCATCGACGTGAGCGAGGCCGGGACCTGGCGCTCGTCGCTGGAAGGCCACGGATTCCACTACTTCGGCAGCGGCGATCCCGTCCACTTCGACTACACCGGCTCGGGCTCCGTCAACCACAAGGGCCTCGACGTGAAGGCCTTCCAGCACCTCTGGAACGCCAATCACCCCGGCGACAAGATCGCGACCGACGGCGCCTGGGGCCCGAACACCGAGGCCCGGATGAAGAAGTCCCCCGCGCAGGGCTTCTCGATCGGCCCGAGCTGCGGCGGCTCGGCGATGATCGAGCAGACCGAAGGCGACGACGACCACTCCTGATCTGACGACAGCGACCCTTCGCAACGACCCCTCGCGCTCCAGCCGGAGCCGCGAGGGGTTTTCGTTTTTCAGGGGAGCACGTAGCCCAGGGAGCCTTCGTCGATCTGGCCTTCGCAGCCGGCGGGGCCCACGAAGTGGTCGGCTCCGGCGCCGATGCGGCAGCGGTGGAGATCGAGGCTGCCCGGCTGCGCGGTGGTGTACGCGTAGCCCACCGGGCCCATGGGCTGCTGGCCTTCGCAGTTGACGTCGGTGGTGACGAAGTTGTGCTGGGCGACGGCGCACTCGTAGAGGAGCACCGTTTGCGGGGCGGGATCGCGGAGCAGGCGCCACGACTGCTCCAGGGTGAAGCCCGGCGGGGCGATCCGGGACGAGGCCCAGTGGCCGCGAGCGGCCTTGTAGCTGCGGGTGAGCCTGGTGTAGGGGAGCTCTTCGAATCCACACGAGAGCTGCGGTGGGCTCAGATCGTTGCGGTTGGCGAGGGCCCACGTGGTCCAGGCGGGCTTGGCGACGCCGTTCTCGTCGTGGAGGCCGAGGCCGAGGCCCGAGGCCGTCTCCACCGGGTGATCCTTCATCCGATGGTAGATGTAGCTCTCGATTCCAGGGGTCCCGAGGACGTTGTGAAACGAGTCGCACAGGCCCTGGACCTGCCCGGCCTGGGTGGAGTTGGGCGCGAGGGAGTTAACGCCGCTCTCGGTGAGCTGGATCTCCCAGGCCGAGGGGGTGGCCGGGAACGTCTTGCGGAGCCAGCCGGCGAGGACTCCGATGTTGCCGTAGGTGACCTTGGGGAGATCGTCGGGCGAGAACTGCGGGGCGAGGAGGTTGGGCGGGTAAGGGTGAAAGGCGACCCGCCAGGCGCGATTGCCAATCTTCGAGGCGAAGCCGGTGAGCAGCGTGGTGCCCGAGAGGAGCGGGTTCTGCGCGGCCGGCGCGTCGAAGACGGCGCCAAAGTGGTGATCGAGCGACACCAGGACCTTGGCGGTGGACTGCTCCTTGGTGATGGCGTCGTACGCGGCCGAGTAGCTCTGGGCATAGGCGGTGATCCACGCGTCGGTGGAGCACGCGGTGCCCTGGCCACAGCCGATGTCGAACCAGTCGTTGGCGTTGACCTCGTTGTGGATCACGAAGTCGGCGAGGCGGCCGTGGCCGTGCTTTCCGTCGTAGCGGCGCGCCAGCATGCCGGCGAAGCGGCCATAGTCGGCGGCGTCCTTGGGCGCGCAGAAGATCTCGAATCCAGGCGAAACAGGCGAGCAGCCGGAGATCCGGGCCCAGGCCGGGACTCCGTAGGTGACCGAGGTGACGACCAGGCCTTTGGCCGTGTACTCGGAGATGGCCCCGTCGAGGTTGGGATCGACGATGTAGCAGTGGCCAGAGTACTCTTCCTCGGCGGCGGCGCAGGGAGGAGGCTTTACCGCCGGCTCCCAGGAGGCCCACACCAGGTTCATGGATACGCCGCCGGCGTTGTTGCCGGCCACCTCGTCCTTGTTGGGCCAGAAGTCGGGTTGAAGGCCCTTGAGTCGATAGGCGGTCCGGGTGGGGTAGGGGAGCGGGAGATCCGGCCCGCCGCCCGTGCCGGTGGACGAGCTCGTCGCCGACGCGCTCGCGGCCTCCGCGCTGGTGGTGGCGGCGCCGCCGTTTCCGGTGCTGGTCGCCGCTGCGCCGCCGATTCCCCCGGTGGTCGCGCCGCCGTTGCCGGTGGTCGAGAGGCCGCCCGAGCCCGCGGTGGACGAGGTCTGCGCGCCGCCGCCGCAGCCGGCGACCAGGAAGAGCGCGCACGGCGCGGCGAGGAGCGGCGCGAGCCCGCGCGACGTGGATCCACGTTTCATCGCGTCAGCCTACTTGAAGATGGGTTCCCCGCGGGGAGGGAACCGGGTAAATTCGCCGCCAATCGAAGGAGGGCGACAACGATGAGCTTGACCGAGGACCAGCTGAAGAGCGCGCAGGACTACAACGCGAAGAGCGGCGGACAGCGGTGGATCCGGGCCGATTTGCCGGACGAAGCGCTCCGCGCCGTCGAGGAAGACACCCCCGACTTCGCGCTGCGCGTGGCGGCGATCCAGGTCGAAGAGGAGATCTACCAGGACGGCAAGCTCGGCCCGCGCACGTTTCAGGCGCTGATCGAGCGGCGGATCGAGGGCGAGGTCGCGACGGCCGAGGCGGCCATCGCCCTCCCCTGGTGGACCTCGACCGACGCCTGGCCCGCGGCCGAGGCCCTCGCCGACGTCTCGCCGCCCGTGCTGGGCGAGTCGCTCGACGCCTACCTCGATCGTCAGGGATGCCCGCATTTCAGCGCGTACGACCTGACGCGGCTCCCCCTCTGGTCGCGCAACGTCGAGCCGGTCCGCGAGGACTGGGCCGGCATCATCCCGGCGCTGCGGCTCGCGGAGATCTTGCGCCACGAGCTCGGCGGGACTCCCCTGCTGGTGCTGAGCGGGTATCGGCCGCGCCGCTACAACAAGGCCGTTGGTGGGGCCAAGAGCAGCTATCACCCCTGGTTTCGCTCGGTCCAGCTCGGCCTCGACCTGGAGAACGGCGCGAGCGACGCGCAGCAGCGGCGGCTCTACGAGGTCGCGGCGAAGCTCTTCGCCTTCTACGGTCAGGCCTTGAAGATGGGCCTCGGTTTCTACGCGCCGAAGCGTGGGAGCCAGATCACGATCGACACCGGATCCACGGTGCGAACGTGGCAGTCTGGCTACGTGAGCGCGGTGGTGGCCGAGCTGGGGTTGAAGATGCCGAGCCCGCCTGCGCCGGCGGTGCAGGCGCCTCCCGTCGTGAGCGAGGTGCCTCTGGTGGTGCTCCAGGCCGCTCGCGAGCACAAGCTCGGTGGGCTGGTGCGCATCGACGGGGGGATGGGGAGCCGCTACTACGTGTTCGACAAGGGCGTTGTGCAGTACAGCGCTCTGGAGCACAAGGTCATCGAGGTGAAGATGGGCGGCTGAGGCCGCCGGCAGCGCGGCAGAGCCCCACGGGGCCGGGAGCGCGAGCGCCGCGCCCGTGAAACGCGCTGGTACGATTTTTCCTGAGGGATCGCCGCGGTGGCGTGAATCCCACCACCGGACAGTTGTCGAGGATCAATGAAACTTCAAAATATTTTCGCTGTGAGTCTGTCTCTTGCACTCGGGTGCTCCAGTGCGGGGACCACGTCGTCCACGTCGTCTTCGGGGAGCGGCGGCGCCGGCGGCGCAGCCCCGCTCGACGAGCCGAGCATGCACGCCACGAAAGAGGAGATCGCGCGAGGCAGCTACCTCATCAACGCGGCCTTTGCGTGCGGGGTGTGCCACACCCCCACCGGCGCCGACGGCAAGCCCGACAAGACCAAGTTCCTCGCCGGCAGCCGATCGTACGAGTTCCCGATGCCGGACGGCAGCATCAACGTCGTCAACGCCGAGAACATCACGCAGAGCAAGCTGCAAGGCATCGGCACCTGGACCGACGCCAACATCAAGAACGGCATCGCCAAGGGCGTCGACGACGAGGACGTCGCGTTCTGGCCGATCATGCCTTACCCCGAGTACGCCCTGCTGAGCGACGCCGACCTGTTCGCGATGGTTGCCTATCTGCGGACCATCCCCGGGAACGAGAACGTGGTGCCGGCAGATACGTTCGAGCCGACCGCGGGAAACCCCCCGGCCGCATCGGCCAAGGACAGCGAGATCCCCCACACGACGCTGGCCAAGGCCGATCCCGACTTCGCCGCTGCCGAGCGCGGTCGTTACCTCGCCACGGGGGCGTGCATTCAATGCCATACGCCCGAGCTCGCGCCCGGCATCGCCAACTTCGCTCTCCCCTACGCCGGTGGCCGCAAGCACAAGTCGAACTCCGACGCGAAGCTGGCCACGTCGACCAACATCACGCCCGACGCCACCGGCCTCGCGGGCTGGACGGTCGCCGACATCGTCGCTTCGATCAAGGGCAACACCGGCAAGGGGGGCGTGGCCCTCTGCAGCGCGTCGCCGAAGGGACCCGGCTACATGGGCGACATGACCGACGCCGATCTCACCGACATCGCGACCTACATTCACACGCTGCCGCCGATCAAGAGTGGGCCGTTCACGTGCGAGTAGCGCGCGCCGCTCTCGCTGTCCTCGCTGCGGGCCTCGCGCTGGTCGGCTGTGGGGGCGAGTCCGTCCCCGTGGACGGTATCGCCGGGCCCTCCACGTGGACGGCGCTTTACACCGACTATTTCGCGTCGGGCGCGGCCGGGAGCTGCGCCGCGGGCGACTGCCATGGAGCTGCCGACCAGTCCGGCGTGACCGTGAGCAAGTTCGTGTGCGCCGATCAGGCAGGCTGCTACGCGTCGATGACCGGGGATTCTCACCTGGTGATCGAGAGCATCGACAAGGCCAATCCCGGCAAGAGCCGTCTGCTGACGGCGCTGCGGCAGGCGACCAACAAGGGGAGAATGCCCAGCTCGTCGACGTTCGTGTTCCGCGCCGTCGACGTGACGCGGATCGAGACGTGGATCAGCGACGGGGCGAAGAACGATTGAGCGCCCGCGGCGCGGCGAGGGTGACCGCGTGATCACCCTCGCTCTCGCCGAGCTGCTTATCCAGCGAGCATGGCCGCCTCCAGGAACGGGTCGAGATCCCCCGACAGCACCGCATCGGGATCGGTGCTCTCGAGGCCCGTCCGCGCGTCGACGACGCGGTGCCCGGGGGCGAGGACGTAGCTCCGGATCGCGTGCCCGAAGCCGATCGTGGGTTTGGCCTTGGCGTGCGCCGTCGCCGCCGCGGCCCGCGCCTGCTCCTCGATCTCGTACAGCTTCGCGTGAAGCATGCGTAACGCCGTGGCGTGATTCTGGTGCTGGCTGCGCTCGGTGCGGCAGAGGATGGCGATCCCCGAGGGCTTGTGGCGCAGGCGCACCGCGCTGGCCACCTTGTTCTGGTTCTGCCCTCCCGGGCCGCCGCGGGTGAGCGCCGACCACTCGAGATCGGACTCCTTCACCTGGATGGTGATGGCGTCGTCCCGATCGGGGAGCACCTCGACCCCAGCGAAGGAGGTCTGTCTCCCGCCGGCGCCGAAAGGGCTCACCCGCGCGAGGCGATGAACGCCGGTCTCCCGGCGCAGGTAGCCATACGCGTCGGGCCCGGTGACGGCGAAGGTGACCGACTCGAGCCCTTCGTCTTCGCCGGTCTGCTGGTCGAGGATCTCCGTTTGAAGACCCCGGCGCGCGCTCCAGCGCAGGTACATCTGGAGCAGGATCATCGCCCAGTCGCGGGCGTCGGCCCCGCCCGCGCCCGGGTGAATGCTGACGAGGGCATTGCCATGATCGGCAGGGCCGGAGAGCAGCCGAGCCATCTCGGCCGCGCGGAGCCGCTGCGCGAGGCGGTCGAGATCGGCGACAGCCTCGCGGAAGGCCGCCGCGTCGTCGAGCTCGGCCGCGAGCTCCAGATCTTCGGAGGCGGTAACGAGGCCGCGATCGAGATCCGCGACGAGCGCGCACGGCTGCTCGAGCTGCGCGTGCTCGCGCAGGAGGGCGCGGGCCGCGAGCGGGTCGTCCCAGAGGGACGGAGCCGTAATTTTGTGGGTTAGATCGGCGAGCTGACGCTCGAGCCGGGGGAGGTCAAAGACGATCGCGGAACTGGATCAGGCGTCGTCGGAGCGCGGTGAGGTGGTCGCGGGCTTCGGTCAACATGGGCGCGAGCGTGGATCCGCGATCGTGCGCCGTCAACTCCACGGGAGCATTTCGGACCCGGACTCACCGAGGGCAGAGGAGGGCGCAGAGGTGGGAGGAAGACGGGGATCTGGGGGTCCGGAAATCCGACCCAGAAATTCCTCTGCGCCCTCTACGCCCTCTGCGCTCTCTGCGCCCTCTGTGAGTCCCTTCCGGCCGTTCCGAACCTGTGCAGGATGCTATTCAAGGCATCTTCCGAGCAAGGATCCGGCGGCATTTCGCGCTTCGAGGAGTCGCTGGAGAGACGATACGATAGCCTCGACGCGCGCCGGGCCGCCGTCACGAAGGGAACCATGACCGGTATCATCCAGAAGGCACTCGACGCGATCTCCCGGATCCGCAACCACGGTGACGCGGACGAGTGGGTCACCGAGACGACCGGCGTGCGCTACGGCGTCCGCTACACCGACGCGACGCGCGACGACGCGCTCGTCGACGAGGGGTGGACCGACAAGGCCACTGCAACGGCGCGACGAAAGGCGCTGAGGGCCGAGGGGGCGACCAGGGTCTACGTGGTGAAGATCACGACGCGATGGCGAAGGCGGCCGCGAAAGGTGCCAGTCGAGAAGGCGCAATCCGAGCCGACGCCCGAAGCCGTGGAAGCCTGAAGGTCAATCCCCTCTCGCCGGGGTGGTTGGTTGAGCGCCGGGGCGTCGCTCCACGCGGTCAACCAGGCTCGGGTACGAGGTCCTGGTTCGCCACATCAGGGCAGTTGCGCCCCGCCCGGGTTCGCGGCATACGCCCGACCCACCATGCAGTTTCGCGGCGGAATGAACGAGCTCGTGCGCCAGGCAGCCCGGATGCAGCGCAAGATCGACGACGTCAAGAAGGGCCTGAAGGACCACGAGGTGACGGCGTCCTCGGCCGGCGACAAGGTCAGCGTCGTGGTGACGTGCGAGGGGCGCGTGCGGCGGATCAACGTCGATCCGGAGTTCCTCGCGGCCGAGGGCGCGGAGATGGCGCTCGATGCGGTCGTCGCGGCGACCAACTCGGCGCTGGAGCTGGCCGACAAGAAGGTCGAGGCCGAGATCACCAAGGTGACGGGCGGGATGAAGATCCCTGGAATGCACACCTGATGGCGTTGCAGCGACCGGCTGCAAGTCGGGGATTTCAGGCTCGCACGCCGGCGGGGATGCCGGAGCGGCTCGCGCGCGTGGTGCAAATGCTCGGGCGGTTGCCCGGCGTCGGCGAGAAGACGGCGCTGCGGTACGCGCTGTTTCTGGTGACGGGGGACGAGGCGGCGTCGCGCGATCTCGGGCGGGAGCTGGCCGAGCTGCGGGACTTCGTGCGGCCCTGCGAGCGCTGCGGGAACATCGCCGAGGCCGGGCCGGGCGTGGCGACGATCTGCTCGATCTGCCGGGACGAGCGGCGCGATCCGGCGCTGCTCTGCGTCGTGGCGCGGGTGCAAGATCTCCTGGCCATCGAGCGGAGCGGGGCCATGCGGGGGCGCTATTTCGTGCTCGGGCGGCTGCTCTCGCCGCTCGAAGGCGTGGGCGCCGACGAGCTGCCGATCGACGCCTTGCGAGCCCGGGTGAAGGCCACCGAGTACCCGGTGCGCGAGGTGCTGGTCGCCACGCCCCCGTCGGTGGATGGAGAGGCGACGGCGCTGCTCATCGCCCGCGAGCTGGGCGCGCTCGGCGTCAACGTGACCAGGATCGCGAGCGGCGTGCCCCACGGCGGGGACCTGGAGTTCGCCGATCAGGTGACCCTGGGCCGGGCAATCGAGGGCAGGAAGAGCTTCGGGTGACGGAAGCGGGGCGGATCTCCCGTGATTTTGAGTCACGCGGGCGGAAAAAGCCATTATAGATGCCCCCTCTCCGGGGCTCGCCGACGCGAACCCCGGGCGCGGAGGCCTCGATGTCGAAGAAAGCCATCTCCACCACGAACGCTCCCGGCGCGATCGGCCCCTATTCTCAGGCCATCCGCGTGGGAGATTTCCTGTTCACGAGCGGGCAGGTCGCGCTGGACCCGAAGACGGGGGACCTCGTGGCCGGTGGGATCGAGGCCGAGACCAGGCAGGCGCTGACGAACCTGACGGCCGTCCTCACGGCCGGCGGCGCGACCTGGGCCCACGTGGTCAAGACGACGATCTTCCTCGTCGACATGGCCGATTTCGCGATCGTGAACCGACTCTACGGGGAGGTCGTGGTCATGCCCGCGCCCGCCCGCTCCACCGTGCAAGTCGCCGGTTTGCCGCGCGGCGCGCGGGTGGAGATCGAGGCCGTCGCGTACCTCGGAAAGACTTCTGCTCCGGCGACCTGACGGTCGTCACCACCACCCGCCCGGCCGAGCGGCCGGGATCATTCGTCCCGCGAGGGACGTCTCTCTCCACCCCTCGAGAGCCCGATATGACGAAGGACGACGACACCACGGACAAGCCCGCGGATCCCACGGCTCCGGCCGCCGCGAAGACGCGGAAGATCGTGCGGCGATCCGTGAGCACGCGTGAGCAACCCGGCTTTACCCCGGGCGAAGAGGGCGCCGCAGCGCCGGCCGCGGCGAGCGCCGAGGGCGCTCCTGCAGCGGCCGCGGCGGCTCCGGCCGCTCCCGCCGGACCCGAGGCGCCCGCGGGCGCGGGTGGTGCGGCAGCCAGGCCGCGCGCCACGTTCGATGCGCGCGCGCCGCGCCGGACGCCGGCCCCCGGGGAGCAGCACCGATCGCATCGAGGCGGCGGCGACTACGCGGCCCCGCAGGCGCGGCCGATGGGCGCGCGTCCGCTCCCCGGCGGCCCGCGCGCTCCGGCGCCCGAGGCCCCCGTCGACGGGCCGCACGGCTGGGGAACGCCCGGCGATTACAACGGTCCCGCGGCGCGGCCGATGGGCTCGCGTCCGGTCCCCGGCGGGCCGCGTGGTCCGTCGCGCGACTTCGGCGATCGTCCGCGGGGTCCGCGCCCCGACGGCGCCGGCCCGCGTCCCGACGGCGATCGCCCGCGGGGTCCGCGCCCCGAAGGCGGAGCGCCGCGCCGCGACGATCGTCCGCGCGGTCCGCGCCTCGGCCCGGACGGCGCGCCGATCGCCGCTCGTCCCGCGGCGCCGCCCGCGCGTCCCGCGCCGCCGCCCGCCAAGCCCGTCGCTCCGGTGGCCGCCGCGAAGGCGCTGCCGAAGGCCTACACGCCGATCCCGGTGTTCGTCCCCAAGCGCCCCGCGCAAGGGAAAGTGAAGCCCGCGCTCACGCCGAAGGAGGCGCTCGCGGCCCGCACCAAGGCCATGGCCACCACCGCAGCGAAGCCCAGGGTCGCGGCGAAGGCCGAGAGCGGCGCGACGTTCGACGCGGCGCTGGTGAGCGTCGATCAAGCCGGCGCCAAGGCGGCGATCGCCTCGGCGGGCGAGGGCGCTGCGGCGCTCGTCGACGCGTGGCTCGCGGCCTCGAACGTCGAGGCGATCGTGGAGATCGTCGAGAGCGACGACGTGGCCGGCGGGGCGCGCAAGGCGGCCCGTCGCGCGCTCAACGTGCTGCGCTCGCGCGGCGTGGCGATCCCCGAGCGCCGTCACGTCGTGAAGATGGACGACCGCGCCGAGGTCTCGATCGAAGCGACGATGATCCCGCCCGATGGATCGGGCACGTTCTCGCTCTCGATCACCAGCAAGGACGCCTCGGGGCGCTACCACATCGCCGAGGTGATCATCCGCGAGCCTCACGGCATCGTGCAGGCCGGCAGCGGCTGGCTCAGCGGCTCGCAGATCAAGGAAGGCCGCGCGCGCGCCATGGAGGGCCTCGGCGTCGCTCCGGTGGCCGTGCCGGTGGAGTGGGCGCGTCACCGCATCGCCGAGTCGCGCAAGCTCAACGCCACGTCGCGGCAGGTGCTCCCGCTCGGCCTCGAGGCCTGCCGCGAGCTGATCGAGACGTCGGCGACCGAGTGTGCGCACCCGCTCGCCGAGCTCGACGCGGCGATCACCGTCGAGCAGGCCACCGCGGCGGCGACGGGCTCGGGCGCGCTCCACCAGGAGCCGGAGCTGCGCGCGTGGCTCCCCGATCGCGGCGCCCTGGACGAGATGCTGCAGAAGGTCGGCGAGCGCCTCGGCGCGGACGGCGTCGGCGATCCGGAGAAGGTCAACGAGGCGCTCCGCGAGGAGATCGACGCCGCGACCGATCGCTTCTTCTCCCCCGAGGTGCGCGCGATCGTGGCGCGCCGCCTCGCCGACGCGGCGATCTCGGTGCGCTCGCGCAAGGGCCAGGAGCGCGCGATCGAGATGCTCTCCGTGGCCCGCGCGATCCGCGAGGCCGGCCTGATCACCTCGCCGCCGCGGGAGATCCCGTTCCTCACGGGCTTCTTCCAGAAGGCCCTCGGCATCCTCGCGCAGCAGGGCGGCGGTCAGCTCCGCGTGCCGGTGGCGCAGGGCACGCCCGCCGAAGCGCAGAGCACCTGAAGCTCGGCTTTTCCCTCGCGAAGTGGTGGTGATCCGCGCCTGACATCCGCGGATCACTCCCGTTCGGTCAGCCGATCGGCGATCATCGCCTCGAGCTCGTGGAGCTGGAATGGCTTGTCGAAGCGCTGCCCCGCGTGTCCCTCCAGGAACTCCGTCGCGCGCTGGGTCACCGCGCCGCCGCAGAGGAAGACGAAGCCCGAGGTCTGCTCGGGGGCGATCTTCTCGACGCGCTCGTAGAGGTCCATCCCGTTCATCTTCGGCATCATCAGGTTGCAGAGGACGAGATCGAAGCGGCGGCCCGCGGTGATCACCGCCAGGGCCTCGGCGCCGTCGTTGGCGAGGGTCACGTCGTGGCGGTGGCCGAGGATCCGATCGAGCATCGCCAGGACCTTGGCGTCGTCGTCGACGATGAGGAGCTGGCCGCGCGGGGTGGGGCCGTCGCGTCGCGTCGCCGCGAGCTCGGGCGGCGGCTTCTCGGCGGGCGCGGCGGGCAGCGTGATCCGGAACAGCGTCCCCGCGCCGACCGCGCTCTCGACGGCGATGGTGCCGCCGAAATCCGCGATGATCCGCTGGCAGATCGAGAGCCCGAGCCCGGTACCGAGGCCGACCGGCTTGGTGGTGAAGAACGGATCGAAGATCCGCTCTTTTACCTCGGCGGTGATCCCCGCGCCGGCGTCGACGATCTCCACCACGGCCTGCCCGCCGTCGTCGGTCCGCGTCTTCACGTGGATCCGGTTGGCCTGCGGGCGCCCCTCGGGCATGGCCTGCGCGGCGTTGACGAGGAGGTTGATGAACACCTGCTCCAAGCCCTGCGTGCTCGCCATCACCCGCGGCACGCGCCCGGGATCGCGGACGATCACCGCGTGGTGCTGGAGGTGGTGCGAGCAGAGGCGGATCGCCGACTCCAGCGTGTCCCAGAGGGTGATCGGCGCGCGATCCGTCTCCTCGGCCCGCGCGAAGCGGCTGACGTCGGCCACGATCTTGCGCACCCGAACGGCGCCGCTCCCGGCGTCGTCGATCGCCGCGCTGGCCCCGCGCAGGCGGTCGACGAGGGGGTCAAAGCCGGGCTCGTCGCGCGGCGCAGAGGCCAGATCCGCGGTCACCTCGGCGACGGCTTTTGCCGCAAAATCCAGGTTGGAGATCATGTACGCGAGGGGGTTGTCGATCTCGTGGGCCACGCCCGCGGCCATGGTGCCGATCGAGGCCATCCGATCGCTGTGGCGGAGGCGCGCCTCGGCGTCGTGCTTGTAGATCGCGACCTCGAGCATGCTCCGGAGCTCGCGCTCGTTGAAGGGCTTGAGCAGGTAGCCGAACGGCTCGGTCTCTCTCGCGCGCGCCACGGTGTCGTCGTCGGCGTAGGCCGTGAGGTAAATCACGGGGATGTCCATCTCGCTGCGCAGGCGTCGCGCGACGGCGATCCCGTCGATGTCGCCCTGGAGGTGGATGTCCATCAGCACCAGATCCGGCCGGTGCTTGTCGGCCTTGCTCAGCGCGTCGGCGGCCGACGACGCCGTCGCCGGGACGCTGTAGCCCAGCCGCTTCAGCGTCAGCTCGAGATCCTTGGCGACGATGCTCTCGTCCTCGACGACCATGATCTTCGCCATGGGGCGCACTCTCTCCTTCAATTCGAGGCCCTGAACGTGACGGTGAACGCGGCGCCCGGATCGCCGCGGTCGACCCGGAGCGCGCCGCGGATCTGCTCGCTCAGGGTCTGCACGAGCTGGAGCCCGAGCGAGGTGAGCGAGGCGAGATCGAAGCCCTGGGGCAGGCCGACGCCGTCGTCGACCACCCGGAGCACGAGCTCGCCGTCGCGCTGCGAGAGGGTGACGCCGACGGTCCCGTGGCCGTCGGGGAACGCGTGCTTGAACGCGTTGGTGATCAGCTCGTTGGCGATCAGGCCGCAGGGGATCGCCAGATCGGCGCCGAGCACGACCGAGGCCGCGTCGACCGTGGCGCGCACGCCCTCGCCGAGGGCGCCGTAGGTGGAGCGGACGCCGCGCACCAGATCGTCGAGGTAGCGGCCCATGTCGACGTGCGCGAGATCCGTCGCCTGGTAGGCGCCCTCGTGGAACGCGGCGATCGATCGGACGCGGGTCTGGCTCTTGCGAAAGGCGGCGATGGCCTCGGGGTGGACCATCCGGCCGGCCTCGATGTTGAGCAGGCTGGAGATGACCTGGAGGTTGTTCTTCACCCGGTGGTGCACCTCCTTCAGCAAGATCTCCTTCTCGACGAGCGAGGCCTTGAGGCGCCGATCGGACTCGTTGCGCGCGGTGATGTCGCGGCCGATCCCGGCGACGCCGATGATCACCCCGTGCTCGTCGCGGATCGGCGAGACGCGGACCGCGACGTCGATCAGCGCTCCGTCCTTGCGCGTGCGCCGGGTCTCGTAGGCCTCGACGCGCTCGCCGGCGACGAGGCGGGAGAGCAGCCCCGGGGCCTCGTCGACGGCGCCGGTGGGGATCATCGGCGCCTTGCCCCGGCCCAGCATCTCGGCCGCGCTGTAGCCGAAGAGGGCCTCGGCCCCGGCGTTCCAGCTCTCGATCGTGCCGTCCATCGCCTGCCCGACGATGGCGTCGTCCGACGAGGCGACGATCGCCGCGAGGAGGCGCGCGTGCTCGGCCTTGCGGCTCCGCGTGATGTCGCGGAGCGTGATCGCCACGCCGTCGCCGACCGGCACGACCTGGTGGTGGAACCAGACGCGGCCGGCGCCGTGGAGATCGATCTCCACCTCTTCCTCGAGCGGCGTCCTCGTCTCGATCACGCGCCGGTGCTTGGCGACGAGGTCGGGGTGGTGGCCGAAGCGGCCGCGCTGCGACGCGCGCGGCGTCGCGTGGCCCGGCTGCGCGATCAGGCTCGCGCCCGCGGTGTTCATCTCGACGACGTTGAAATCACGGAGGACGCCGTCGGGATCGCGCACGGCCTCCATCACGAAGAAGGCGTCGAGGCCGGCCTCCATCGCGGCGCGGAAGCGGGCCTCGCTCACGCGGAGCGCCTCGGCCGCGCGGCGGAGATCGCCCGGGCTCGGCAGCGCCAGCGCGCGCGGGACGAGCCGCACGAGGAGCACCGCCGTGAGCAGCGAGGCCACCGCGGTGATGGCCTTCACGGCGCCCGAGAGCCAGTACCAGGGCGCCCAGAGCGTGAGGATCTCCAGGTAGTGCGTGGCCCCGCACGCGACGATGAAGACCCCGAAGCAGAGGAAGATCCAGTGGAAGGGCAGGTCGCGGCGACGGCGGACGAAGTAGAGCAGCGTGAAGGGGATCGTGGTGTACGCGAGGGCGATGATCGCGTCGGAGGTGACGTGGAGCCAGATCACCCCCGGCTGCCACAGGTAGCAGTGCCCGTGAGGCATGAACTCGTTCGACGAGAACAGGGGCGCGAGAAATTCGAGCATGGGCCTCCCGCGGGACGTCGCCTTGGCTCCGCAACGTGACGTTATCGCGGTGGAGCGGGCTCGTCACCGCTGGATCCGCACGGATCCCAGGGCATTGGCTCCGCGCCGACGCCGACCCGATGACGAAATGCGACGTGGATCGCGCGGGTGATCGGCCCCGGCCGCGCGTCGCCGAGCCGGTGCGCGTCGATTTGCACGAGCGGGAGCACCTCGCGCAGGCTGGAGGTGAGGAAGGCCTCCTGAGCGAGAATTCCCGGAGGAAACGTCGCGAAGCGCACCGGGATGCTCAGCTCGCCGGCGACGGCGATCACCTGCGCGCGGGTGATGCCGACCAGGATCCCCGCGGCCTCGGGCGGCGTGATCAGCGCGCCGCCCTGCACGACGAAGACGTTCGACGTGGCGCCCTCGATCACCTCGCCGCGCGCGTCGAGGAGCAGCGCCTCGTGCGCGCCCTGGGCCTTGGCGCGCTGCACGGCGAGGAGGCTCGCGAGGTAATTGGTGATCTTGGCGCCGGGCGCGGCGTCGGCGGGGCGATCGAGGCGCGTGGTCACCGCGCGCACGCCGTCGCGGTAGAGCGCGGCGGGCGAGGGCGTGAAGGGCTCGACGAGGACGACGCGGAGCGGAGCGCGCGCGAGCGCCGGATCGAGCCCGAGCGGGCCCACGCCGCGGGTGATCGTCACCCGCACGTAGCTCTCGTCGTTGCGCGCGGCGCGGACGGCGCGGCGCACCTCGAGCGCGAGATCGGCCGCGGCGATCGGCATCGCGATCCCGATCAGGGTGGCCGAGCGACCGAGCCGCGCGAGGTGCTCGCCCAGGGCGAAGGGCTCGCCGCCGTAGGTGCGGATCGTCTCGAATACGCTGTCGCCGTAGAGGAATCCGCGATCATAGACCGAGACCTTGGCGTCGTCGGGCGCGTGGAGGACGCCGTCGATCGAGGCGACGCGGCTCACGCCGTGGACCTCGGCGCGGCGAGCGCGCGCGGCTGCGCGAGGGCGCCTTCGGCGAGCGCGCGCGCGGTGTTGATGGCGATGGCGAGGCGCTCGGGCGTGGCCTGCTCGGGCGTGAGCGGCGCGCCGAGCGCGACGACGACGCGCGAGAACGGGAGCGGGAGCTCGAAGCGATCCCAGGTGCGCGTGAGGACGCGGGCGCGGCCGCACGCCGAGGCCATCGGGACCACCACCCCGCCGGCGAGGCGGGCCGCGAGCGCGGCGCCCACCGATCCTGACTCACTCCTGACAACGCCGCGGGGGCCCTTCGGTCCATCGACGGCGAAGGCCGCGTCGAGCCCCTCGCGGCGGAGGCGCCGCACGATGGCCAGGAGCCCCGACACGCCCCCGCGCGACGACGAGCCGCGCTCGATCGCCATCCCCACACGAGGCAGCGCGGCGGCCTGGATCTCTCCATCGCGCGAGAGGCTCACCAGCGCGACGGTGATCCTTCGCCGCCGCCAGCGCAAGAGCGCGAACTGCTGCCCGTGCCAGAACGCGAGCGACCACGGCCGCGTCGCGATCGAGGTGGCGTCGAGCCCAGGATCGAGCAGCAGCGTCAGGCGGAGCGTCGCGAGCCAGGCGCGCGCCGTGAGCCCGATCAGGACTCCAAGCGCGCGCCGCAGCAGCATCGCGGGTTACTTCTTCAGCTTGGCGAGGAGCTCCTTGGCGGGGGCCAGCTCCTTGTTGCTGTCGAGGGCGCGCTCGACCATCTGGATGGCCTTCTTGTCGTCGCCCTGCCGGTGGCTGATCTCGGCGAGGTAGTAGAAGACCTCGCCCTTGGTGATCGGCGACGAGTCGTCGAGCTTCTGGAGGAGCAGCGCCTTGAACGTCTTCTGGGCGCGATCGATGTTCGCGTCCTTGTTCTTCTCGTCGCCGGTGCTCGACAGATCGAGCGAGAGCACGCCGAGATCGCGGAGCACGGCGATCGATCCGGGATCGACCTTGAACGCCACGTCGAGCTGCTCCAGCGCCTTCTCTTTCTCGCCCTCGGCGAGGTACGCCTTGGCGAGCCGGTGGAGGATCGGGGCCAGCTCCTTCGAGCGGCGGCCCCCGTACGACTCGACGATCTTCTGCAGCACCTCGGCAGCCTGGCGGCCGCGTCCCGAGGCGCTGTAGGCGTCGCAGAGCGCGAGGAGCAGCTCGCGATCGGTCGGCGCGAGATCCGACGCCTTGACCAGCAGCACCGCGGCGGCAGCGGGATCGCTGCGCTTCGACTGGTGGATCTCGGCGGCCTTGCGGTAGAGGCGGACCTTCTCGGCGACGTCGGTCGCGAGATCGGCGTCGCCGGTGATGAGATCCGCGAGCTCGCTCCAGGCCTTCTGCTTCTCGTAGAGGCCGAGGAGGCGCTTGCGGATGTCGGTGGTGAGCGGCGTCGCGGGACCCTCGCCGGCCTTCAGGCCCGCCTCGAGCACGCGGCGCACGTCGTCCTCGCGCTTCCGCGCGACGTAGAGATCGGCGAGGCGGAGCGCCGTCTTCACGGCCTCTTCGCCCGACGCAGTACCCAGGTACTTCTCGAGCACCTCGGCCGCGTGATCCTTGTCGCCCTTCTGCTCGAAGAGGCGCGCCAGCGCGAGCAGCGCGCCCTTGTGGGCCGCGTCCCGCTCCGCGACAGCCTGGTAGGTCTCGATGGCTTTCGGGACGTCGTTGAGGCGCGTCTCGTAGACCTCGCCGAGGCGGACGCGGAAGGTGAGCTCCTTGCTCACCTCCTTCTTTTCAGCCGCGAGATCGATCTGCGAGAGCAGCAGATCGGCCAGCTCCTGATCGCGGCCCGTCTTTTCGAGGAGCTGCGAGAGCAGCAGGGTGGCCTTCTCGTTGCCCGCGTCCTCGTCGAGGACCGCGCGCAGGTGCTCGGTCGCCTCGGTGACGGCGTCGAGCTTGTCGAGGCAAATCGCCGCCATTTCCAGGCGGATCGCGATGCGCGCGCCAGGCGAGTCGGCGAGGTCGATCAGCCGCGAGAGGAGCTGGAGCAGATCCTTGTGGTGCGCGCCCTTGGCGTAGAGCTCGCGGAGCGCGGTGCTGGCGCGCTCGTCGCCCGGCTCGTCCTCGAAGATCTGGCTGTAAAGATCGATGGCCCGGGCGTCGTCGCCGAGCTTCTCGCGGGCCACGGCCGCCGCCTCGTGGCGGAGATCGCGGATCTCGGCGCCGCCGCCGGCGAGCTCGGCCTGGCGCACGAGGAGATCGAAGACCTCCTTGAAATCGCCGGCCTTCTCGCGAACCTTGGTCAGCTCGGCGACGGCCCAGGCGTCGCTCTCGTCGGCGGCGAGCATCTCGCGGAGGATGGCCTCGACGAGCACCGCGTCCTTGAGCACCGTCTCGGCCAGCGTCTT
>JBDTXR010000149.1:0-18896 GCA_040006075.1 Byssovorax sp.
TCCACACCTCGGACATCCACTCGCGGCTGTTCCCGTACAACGCGCAGCTCGGCCAGGTCGACGCGGGGCTCGGCCTCGGCCAGGCCAACTCCATCGTCAACATCGGCGGCGCCGCGCGGGTCTCGCACATCGTCGGCCGCGAGCGCGCCCGCGCCTCGCGCGTGCTCCACCTCGACGGCGGCGACTGCTTCCAGGGCGCGCCGATCTTCAACTACTACTCGGGCGAAGCCGAGATCCGCACCATGGCCGCCATGGGCACCGACGCGATGATCGTGGCCAACCACGAGTTCGATCGCGGCGCGCTGAACCTCGGCCTCCAGCTCCAGCGCTGGGCCAGCTTCCCGGTGCTCGCGGCCAACTACGAGCTCGAAGATCCGAAGCAGCCCGGCGCCTCGCCGCTCGGCACCATCATCCAGCCGTACACCACGTTCGATCTCGACGGCCTCAAGGTCGGCGTCGTCGGCATGGGCAACCTCTCCAGCCTCACGTCGATCTTCGACACCCCGAACCGCCTCGGGATCACCCCGCTCAGCACCATCGAGACGGCGCAGTTCTACATCGATCTGCTCCGCCCCTTGGTCGACGTCGTGGTCTTCGTCACCCACCTCGGGCTCGACGTCGACGAGCGGATGATCGAGTCGACCACCGGCATCGACGTCGTCCTCGGCGGCCACAACCACATCGTGCTCCAGCCGCCGAAGCGCGTGCTCGACTGCTCGGCCCACAGCCTGACGGACCCGGAGACGAAGAAGGTCCGGCACTTCATCGAGTTCGAGAGCCCCGACACCCCCGGGCAGAAGGTCAAGCGCTTCTGCGCGCCGCGCGATGTGATCCTCGCGCACTCGGGCGCCTTCGCGAAGTACGTCGGCCGCCTCGACCTCATCCTCTCGAACGATCCGAAGGATCTGCAGAACCCCGACCTCGATCCCAACGACGGCTTCGAGGTGCTCACCCACGAGTACCAGCTCTTCCCGGTCAACGAGAACGTCCCGGAAGATCCGATCGTCACCTCGCTGCTCGAGCCGTACCACCAGGGCCTCGACTCGCTCGCCAACCTCGACCTGCTCGTCGGCTACGCGCTCGACGGCTCGAAGCGCAACGCCACCAGCGGCGGCGACTCGCCCCTCGGCAACATGATCTCCACCGCGATGTGGCTGCGCCTCGGGATCAAGACCGACTTCGCGCTCACCAACAGCACCGGCATCCGCACCGATCTCGTGCCCGGGCCGGTCACCGTCGAGCAGATGTTCAACATCTTCCCGTTCGACAACTCGATCACCAAGATGCAGCTCTCCGGCCGCGAAGTGCAGGACATGTTCGACTTCGTGGCCCGGCGATCCACCGGCCGCGGCTGCGTCTCGCAGGTCCAGATCGCGGGCGCGCGGATCATCCTCGACTGCACCAAGAAGGCCACGCCCACCAGCGCGCCCGGCGTCGCGTCGAACGTGTACATCGGCACGCTGCCCGGCAAAATGTGCAAGAGCGACGGCGACTGCCCGGGCGACTCGCACGGCACGCTCGTCGGCCAGTGCGACGTCGAGGCCGGCGTGTGCTGGGAGCAGATCCACGAGATCGCCACCTACGAGCTCGCGACGTCGAACTACCTCGCCGGCGGCGGCAGCGGGTTCCGCGTGCTCCAGCGCAACACCACCCAGCTCGACACCAAGGTCCAGCAACGCGACGCGCTCGTCGACTACATCCGCGCGGGCGCGCCGTGCGGCGCCGACGCCAAGGGCGCGCTCAAGGACTGCGCGAAGGACAGCGACTGCGGCGGCGTCGGCGACGGCTTCGTCTGCGCGTGCCCCGCGACCACGATCGAGGGCTCGCTCTGCTCCACCGATCCCAAGGGCACCTGCGCGTCGGGCGCTGGGCAGTGCGTCCTCGCGAAGTGCCGCGACGACGTCGCCGCCTACCAGCACGGCATCTGCGACGCGGCGACGAGCCCCGGCGTCCGCAAGGAGTGCGAGGCCTCCATCGCCCCCTGCGCGTCGGCCGGCGAGCAGTGCAAATTCCTCGCGTGCGTCGACCGACGCCTCGGCAACTTCAGCGACGGGCGGGTACGGATGGTGGGCCAATGAGCGCGCTTCGATTCACGCCCGCGGCGCTCGGCGCATTGCTCGTCGCCTCGGCCTGCGGCGACTCCGCGCCGCTCGACGTCCCGCCGCAGTTTCACGTGGAGATCACCTCGGTCAACGGGAAGCCGCTCCCCGCGCCCGGCGCGCCGCTGCCCGCCAACGGCGGCAAGGTCACCGAGACGTGGACGTTCACGATCGAGGCCCGCACCGCGAGCGGTGAGGCCGACACGGCGTTCGACGGCGTGGTGCGGCTCAGCACCCGGCCCGGCGCCATCTCGCGCGTGATCGGCGAGGGCGCGGTCGGCCGCAACATCCAGCTCAAGGGCGGCAAGGTCACGGGCTCGGTCGAGCTCACGGCCATCTACGGCCCGGCGCGGCTCTGGGTCGACGACCTCGGCTATGTCCCCGCCAAGCCCGGAAAGAAGCCCGCCTGCTCCAATGGCACGGACGACGACGGCGACGTCCTCATCGACTTCCCGGCCGATCCCGGATGTGCCTTTGCCGACGACGACACCGAGGACGGCGGCACCTACGCTGCGGCGGTCTCCAACGCCGTCAACTACGCTCTCCCCACGGTGGCCGACGTCCAGGGCCACGGCCCGGCCACGCCCTATCCGTACGAGGGGATCGAGATCAACACGGCCGCTCCCCAGCGCCTCATCGTCACGCGGGTCGCCAGCGACGGCTTCTACGTCACCGACATCAACGACTACGACAAGGCCGGGAAGGCCAACTACAACCACCTCTTCGCGTTCAACTTCTCCACGCCGGCGAAGATGCGGGTCTGCGATCAGGTCACCTACCTCTCGGGCACCGTGAACGAGTTCTTCGGCTTCACCGAGCTGAATTTCCCCTCGTACCAGCTCACCTTTCCCATCGACGGCAAAGGCCTCTGCGAGGTCCCCGCGCCCGAGATCATCGACGCGGCCAGGCTCGCGAACCCGGTCGAGATGGAGAAGATCGAGAGCGCCCTGGTCCGGGTCGTCGGCTACCACGTCGCGGCGAATTTCGGGCCGAATCACCCCAAGAGCAACGTGTTCACGCCCGACGCCTCCAACTGCGACCTCAACGACGACGGCCAGGTCGACTTCACCAACAAGCTCGAGGGCGGCTGCTCCGACGCCTGCTCCAAGAACCCCGAGTGCAGCGAGTGGACGTCGTACTCCGCCCGCGGCAACTACAAGGTCTCCAAGGGCGCCACCGACATGATCCAGATCCAGACTGGCACCGTGTCGTCGTTCGATCCCGTCGGCAACAAGGGCCTCCCGCTCGACGCGGTGACTGGCACTCTCCGGAACTTCTCGGGCGGCTCGCTCAACTGGACGATCGAGACGCGCTGCCCCGACGACCTCGCTTGTGGACGGGTCGGCTGCGTCCCGCAAGCGCTCCCCTCCGATCAGGCGTGCGTGCGCCTGCGGACGCAAGACGACAACGATCAAGGAACGAACTAGGCGTCATGGTTGACCGATCGCTCGCTGCCTCTCTGGCGGCACTCTGCCTCACGACCGCCATCGCGGTCCCCGCGCTCGCCGACGACGCGCCCGTGGTTCCCGGGACGCCGCCCGTCGCGGTCCCGGCTCCGCCTTCGGCGCAAGACCTCCGCGACAAGGCCCGCGTGGCGATGACGTCGGGCGACGTCGCCGGCGCGTGCTTGCTCTTCGAGCAGAGCTTCCAGGCCTCGCGGAACCCGGGCAGCGGGCTCTCGCCGGACGACGCGCTCTTCGACCTCGCCGCGTGCCACGAGAAGGCCGGCAAGGCCGCCGCCGCCACTGCCGAGTTCAACCAGGTGGCCGCCGGCAACGGCCCGCGCGCCGCCGAGGCCCGGCAGCACGTCGCCGCGCTCAACGCCCCTCCGCCGGCCTCCCCGGTCGATCCCGGCGCGGTCGTCATCCCCGCGGTCGCGGCGGGCACCACGCTCCCCGCGGTCGAGACGCTCACCACCCCGAAGGCCGAGGCGCCCACGCGCATCGGCGACTTCATGGATACGCGCCTCTCGTGGACGTTCGGCGACGACGACATCCTCCACTCGTCGGGGCTCGCGCAGCCCTACTCGCCCAACTTCAACATCAGCGATCGCAAGCAATACCGCCTCTTCTTCGACAACCTCAACTCGCGCTTCGGCGGCCGCGAGAACCTGACCCACCTCGCGCTCTACAAGAAGATGCCGGGGTTCATCAAGAACCTCGACACCGAGGCTTCGCTGGTCGTCCGCTTCGACGTGGCCTCGCTGGCGTCGAACACCAACAACCTCAATCAGGCCATCTACGACGCCGGCACGTACATCCGGCTCACCTACCACACGGCCGGCGGGCCCGACGGCAAAGAGGGCTTGTCGCTCACCCTCTGGCCGCTCGACACCGATCGTTTCCGCCTTGGCTACCTCTACGACATCTCCTGGGGCGGCACCAACTCGTCGATCAACCAGTCGATCTTCCCCCGGATCCAGGGCAGCGCCCCGGGCGCCAAGCTCCAGTATACGGGCGACGGCTGGAACGCCTACTTCGGCTTCAAGACGGCCTCCATCGTCCAGGTGGAGAGCACCCTGGTCCCCGGCACCAGCGAGGTCGAGGCCACCCACCAGAGCCAGGTCAACATTGGCCTCCTCGCCGGCGGCGCGGTGGATCTGGGCGATTACATGCACCTCGACCTCGGAGGCGGCTACTTCCAGCAAGGCAAGTTCGACCTCCCCGACGTCCAGGGAAAGTCGGTGTACACCCTCGGCGGGTCGGCGCGCCTCGTCGCCCACGCCAAGGGCATGCCCGCCCCGCAGTCGATTGACTTTCTGCTCTACCGCAACGATCCCAACAAGCCCCAGGTCATCTTCGCGCCCGAGCGCTACGAGCCCGGCAAGACCAGCTGGTCGGCCAGCCTGGAGTTCTCGAACCTCTTCCAGAACGTCAAGGACTTCGACGCCACCGGGCAAACGAAGCTCCAGTCGGCGCGCGCCGCGGCCCTCCAGGGCACCGTGAAGTCGGGCTTCCTCCGGGCGAGCCTCACGGGCATCTTCCGCGACCTGCCCTTCGTCGTGCGCAACCAGCCCAGCTACATCGCCTTCGAGTCCATCCCCAAGGCCGGTAGCACCACCAACGAGCTCTTCTTCGCCGCCGCGGCCGACTACTACATCGAGTCGGCCCGCCTCACCCCGGGCGTCGGCGCCGGCCTCCAGCTCCCGGCCTCGTTCAAGTCCACCTCGACCGACAGCGCGAGCGCCCCCATCGACCGCACCGTCGTCGTCCGCGAGCAGGGCAACATCGCCATTCTCCCGCTCAACAAGGGCGCTGTCCCGATCATCCAGGCCCGCGTCAGCCTGAAATGGGACATCTCGCAGATCCTCTCGGCCATCGTCTGGGCGCAGTACGTGCTCGACAACAACGGCAGCTTCCTCGCCCGCGATCCCAACGAGGGTACCCTCGGGATCCGCACCTTCCTCAGCCCCAGCTTCTTCGGCCTCGGAACGAGCGTTCAAGCGCGGTTCTGATCCTCGGGGAACCCCCTACACCTGAGCGCGCTTGTCCGCTTCGCCTTCGATGGCGGAGAGGGCCTCGATCAGCGCCGCGTCGTCGCCGCTCGCGGCGGCCTCGATGGCGATTCGTAGCTTCGGCGCGGCGGTCGCGCCGGCGGCGTCCTTCAAGCGCACCTTGCCACTGGCATCCAGCGATCCCCCCAGCGCCACCGCGGCTCCGGCCCTCGCTGACGCGGTGAGGCTTGGATCCTCGACGATCCGGAACAATCGCTCGGGCGCCACCGGGGCGGTGCGGTGGTCGACGTGGGCCCCGCTGCCGATGGCTCGCAGGCTCTGGACCCAGTCGGGCACGGTGCGGGCCTGACGCGCGAGCAAGGCTGTCTCGGCCGCGGCGTCGCCCTGCCGGTGGCTCTCCATCGCCTCGCGGATCCGCTCGAGGATCAGCTCGAGATTGGAGGCCTGGAGCGTCTGCTTCGACGACACGGGGATCCGCACCCGCGCCCCCGAGCGGAGCACGAGCTCGATCCCTTGCCACTTCTGCTTCCGCCACACGCGGGTATCGAGGAACGATTGCACACTCTCGATCTCCCCGTAGCTCCAGAACTCCTTCTTGCCCATCCACGAGCGTAAAATCCCGTCGGCGCCGACGGTTACCCCCGTCCTCGTGGCGAAGATGAACCCGAGATACGCCACCACCAGCGGGAGCTGAAAGCCCCCTCCGTGCAGCCCAAGCGAGCGATGGAGAACGCCGAAGAGGATCAGCAGCGCCGCGAAGCCCAGGCCCAGGATCACCGACCACAGAGGATCGGTGATCGCCCGCGAGGGCGTGTTGAAGGTCGCCGCGCGCTGGGTGGCGTCGAGCCCGAGCGCGCGGAGCAGCTCGCGCCCCTCGGCCTCGTCGCGGACGCGGATCTCCACCGGGAGCCCTTTTTTGCGCTGGATCCGCACGCGCGGGCCGTGGCCGGGATCGGGCACCACGAAGCCCGCGCGCATCCGCTCGGCCGGCACCAGCAGCCGGCCGCTCTCGAACAACCCCTCTGGCCCGGCCTCGAAATCGCCGGGGAGATCCGTCGTCCACGGGTTCTGGGACAACGCGAACAGGCTGCCCGCGATCCCCCCGGCGAGGAGCACCGGGCTGAGCAGCGCGACTGCTGGCAGGTTCGCCAGCGCCCCGCCCACCGCCGCCACCGGCCCGAGCACCGCCGCCGTGACCGTCACCGGCGCGAGGAACCGATTCCGACGGATCTGCGCGGCGCGCCCGCGAAATCGCGCCCTCGTCTCTTCACCCTCGTCCGAGCTCATGAGTCCTCCGTCCGATCCGCGAGCCGGCAGGGTAGCCACGCCTCCCGGTTCTGTCTGCCGGTGCCTACCAACCACGAGCCGTCGGTGAAAGCACCGGCTCGACTGTACTTGACTTCCCCGATGCGAGAACGCATATCCGGGGGCGTGAAGCTGTCCAACAAGGGCCGCTACGGGGTGCGGGCGCTGTTCGACATCGCCTTCCACAACGACGGCCGCGCGACCCAGATCCGCGAGATCGCCGAGCGCGAGCTGATCCCGGCGCGCTTCCTCGAGCAGATCTTCCAGGACCTGAAGAAGGCCGGCCTCATCGCCTCCAAGCGCGGCCCGCGCGGCGGCTACCAGCTCGCGCGGCCCGCCGCCGAGATCACCATCGGCGACGTCATCCGCGCCCTCGAAGGGCCCGCCCTGGTCACGCTCGGCGAGGAAGAGTCGGCGGGCCGGCGCGCCTCGCCCGACGCCACGGCGGCCTCGTTCCGCGAGCTTGCCGCGGCGGTCGAGAAATGCTTCGACGCCGTCACCATCGCCGACATCTGCGCGCGCGGCGAGGCGATGGGCGCCCTCCGCCACTCGCGCGAGCGCACCAGCTACGTGATCTGAATGAGCCCCACCGCCCTCGCCAAGCCCTCGCATCCGCTCGTCGTCGACAGCGCGCTCGACCTCGTCGGGGACACTCCGCTCTTCGAGATCCGCCGCCTCGACACCGAGGCTCCGCGCGGCCGCGTCTACGGCAAGGCCGAGCACATGAACCCGGGCGGCTCGGTCAAGGACCGCATCGGCCTGGCCATGATCGAGGCCGCCGAGGCCTCGGGCGCCCTGCAAAAAGGCTCCGTCGTCATCGAGCCCACCTCGGGCAACACCGGGATCGCGCTGGCGATGGCCTGCGCCGCCAAGGGCTACCGCTGCATCCTCACCATGCCGGCGAGCATGAGCCTCGAGCGTCGATTGCTCCTCCAGGCCTACGGCGCCGAGCTGGTGCTCACCGATCCCGAGCGGCAGATGGATGGAGCCCTGGAGAAGGCGCGCGAGCTCGTCGCCGCGACGCCGGGCGCCTTCCTTCCCTCGCAGTTCGACAACCCGGAGAACCCGCGGAGCCATGCGGAGACCACCGCGCGGGAGATCTTGCACGCCCTCGCGGGCGAGCGGATCGACGCGTTCGTCTCCGCGGTCGGCACCGGCGGCACGATCAGCGGGGTTGGCCGCGTGCTGCGCACCCTCCGCCCGGCGCCGCGGATCATCGCGGTCGAGCCCGACGCCTCGGCCACCATCTCGCGCGGCGAGCGCGGCCCCACCAAGATCCAGGGCCTGGCCGCCGGCTTCGTGCCCAAGAACTACGATGCTTCGGTCGTCGACGAGCTCCGCACCGTGGCCGATCGCGCCGCGTGGGACACCAAGGGCGAGCTCGCCCGCAAAGAGGGCTTGCTCGTCGGGATCAGCGCCGGCGCGGCGGTGCGCGTCGCGCTCGACGTCGCGCGCGAGCTCGGGCCGGGCTCGGTGGTGGTCACCGTGCTCTGCGACACCGGCGAGCGCTACTTCAGCCTCGACGAGTACTTCAAGTGAGCGGCGTGGTGATCATCGGGGCCGGCGGCATCGGCGCGCCGCTGGCGATCGCCTTGATTTCGGGGGGCGTCCGCGCGCTCACGGTCGTCGACGACGACACGGTCGAGGCCTCGAACCTCCACCGCCAGATCCTCTTCACCGCGGCCGACGTCGGTCGATCCAAGCTCGACGCCTTCGCCCAGGCCCTCGAAGAGCGCGCTCCCGGGGTGGTGGTCACGCGCGTTGCCGGTCGGGCCCTCCCGTTGACGGTGGCGTCCATCGTGGCCGGCGCCGGGGTCGTCGTCGACGCCACCGACAACTTCGCCTCGCGCTTCCTCCTCGCCGACGCCTGCGCCCTCGCCAAGGTGCCTGTCGTCCACGCCGCGGCGGTGCGCTGGCAAGCGACAGCGTTCGCCGTGCCGCCGGGCGGGCGCCCTTGCTATCGTTGCCTGTTTGAAGACGTCCCCCGCGGCGACGCGCCCGACTGCGCCACTGCGGGCGTCGTCGGCCCGGTCTGCGGCGTCGCGGGCGCGGTCGCGGCCGACCGGGCGCTGCGCGTCCTCGCGGGCGACGCCTCCGCGTATGGCCACATCGTCACCTACGATGGATGGCGCGACACGCTCCGGAGCGTGCCAGTCCCTGCCCGGCCCGGCTGCGCCCTCTGCGGCGCGGCGCCGGCCATCCACACCATCCTCGCCAGCCGTTACCTCGCACCCGCGTGCGGCCTTTGACCGATCAGGAGAACAGCCATGGAAGCCAGCAGCACCGTTCGTATCCCCACCCCGCTCCGCACCCTCACGGCCGGCAATGACGAGGTCAAGGCCCAGGGCGCCACCGTCGCCGCCGTGATCGACGATCTCGAGAAGAATTACCCCGGGATCAAGGACCGCTTGCTCGACGAGAAGGGCGTCCGCCGCTTCGTCAACATCTACGTCGGCGAGGAGGACATTCGCTTCCTCGAAGGCCTGAAGACCGAGCTCAAGGGCGGCGAGCAGATCACGATCGTCCCGGCGATCGCGGGCGGATGCTGAGATGAGCGCGCGGTTCGTCCGGCAGATGCTCCTCCCCGAGATCGGGATCGAGGGCCAGGCGCGCATCGGTCAGGCGACCGCGGCGGTGGGGGGCAATTCGCCGGCCCACCAGATTGCCACTCTGTACGCCGAGACCGCGGGCTTTGCGGCGATCGCCGCGGGGCCGATCGACGGCGACGCCCTCGCGCCGGCGGCGATCGTCGCCTCGCCGGCCGCGCGCGAGGTGCTGGCCGGATCGCGGGCGGCGCTCGCCGCGATCCGCCGCGCCGTGCGCGGGCAGGAGGCCTCGTGAGGCACTCCCTGGTCCGCTCGCGCAAGCTCGGCTCGGTGGCCGAGGCGGTGGGCAACACCCCGCTCGTTCGACTCCACACCATCGGGCGCGACACGCCCTCGGTCGAGATCTACGCCAAGCTCGAGTTCTGCAACCCCGGAGGCTCGGTGAAGGACCGCGCCGCGCTCCGGATGATGACCGAGGCCATCAAGAGCGGCGCGCTCACCACCGACAAGATCCTGATCGACTCCACCAGCGGCAACACCGGAGTCGCCTACTCGATCTTCGGCGCGTCGCTCGGCGTCCGGGTCCAGCTGGTGATGCCCTCGAACGTGAGCAAACCGCGCAAAGACATCGCCGCGGCGTTCGGCACCGAGATCCTCTTCAGCGATCCGATGGAGGGCTCGGACGGGGCGATCCGGCGGGTCCGCGAGATCGTCGCGGCCGAGCCCGACAAGTATTTCTACCCCGATCAGTACTCGAACCCCCACAACCCGCTCGCGCATTACCACGGTACGGGGGTCGAGATCCTCGACGCCGTCGGCGATCGGATCACCCACTTCGTCACCGGGCTCGGCACCAGCGGCACGATCATGGGTACCTCGCGGCGCCTCCGCGAGCACCCGCGCCCGATCCGCTGCATCGCGGTCGAGCCCGCCGACGCGCTCCACGGGCTCGAGGGGCTCAAGCACCTCCCGAGCTCGCTCGTCCCGCCGATCCACGACGCCCACGGCTACGACGAGACTCTCCGGGTCACCACCGAAGACGGGTGGGACATGGCCGATCGCCTGGCGCAGGACGAGGCGCTCCACGTCGGTCACTCGTCGGGCGCCAACGTCTTTGCCGCCCTCCAGATCGCCAAGGGCCTCCACGCCGAAGGGCGGGGCGGCTGCGTGGTGACCATCCTCTGCGATCGCGGCGATCGCTATTTTTTGCCGATGAAATGGGAGAAGCGGTACACATGGTGAACAGCGGATCACACCCCTGGACGGCCGGCGGGCTCTCGATCAGCACGGCAGTCCTCGCGGCGGTCGAGGCCGACGCCATCGCGGCCTACGCCAGGGACGAAGAGGCCTGTGGCTACCTCCGCGGCCCCGCGGGAGATGCCCTGCGCTGCGACGAGCACGTGAAGATGATCAACGTGGCCAACAAGCTCCACGCCATGGATCCGGAGGTGTATTTCCGCACCGGCCGCACCTACTTCACCTTCAACGAGAAGAAATTCGACGACGCCGTCACCGCCTCGGCCAGGGAGGGCAAGCCGGTCAAGGTGCTTTACCACTCGCACCTCGACGCCGGCGCGTACTTCAGCCCGACCGACGCCGCCGTGATGAGCATGGGCGAGGCCCCCACGGTGGAAGGCGGCCCGATCACCATGGGTACCGGCCCGAACTGGCCTCTCGCGTTCCTGGTGACCAGCGTGCGTGAAGGCAAGATCGCCGAGCACCGACTCTTTATCTGGAGCGCCGAGGCTCGCGATTTCGTGGCCTCGCCGTTCACCGCGGTCGAGTGATGTCCTCGGGGTTCGTCGTCTGGTTCACCGGCCTCAGCGGCTCGGGCAAGAGCACCCTCGCGGCCATGCTCTCGGCCGAGCTCCGGGCCCGCGGCGTCCACGTCGAGGTCCTCGACGGGGACGAGGTCCGCACCCACCTCTCCAAGGGGCTCACCTTCTCGCGCGAAGACCGCGACACCAACGTTCGACGCATCGGCTTCGTCGCCAAGGTGGTGGCCCGCTCCGGCGCCTGCGCCATGACCGCGGCGATCAGCCCCTACCGCGACGTCCGCGACGAGCAGCGCGCGCAGATTGGCAATTTCGTCGAGGTTTATTGCGAGTGCTCGATCCCGGCGCTCTCGGACCGCGATCCCAAGGGGCTCTACAAGAAGGCCCTGGCCGGGGAGATCAAGCATTTCACCGGGGTCGACGATCCCTACGAAGCGCCGCTGTCGCCCGAGGTCGTCGTCCACACCGACCGGGAGACGAAGGAGGAGAGCCTCGCGCGGATCCTGGCCCGGCTGGACGAGCTGGGCTTCGTCACGGCGCGCGCCGGCCGCGCCACCACCGAAGGCGGCGGTCTCATCGCACCTCACGGCGGCGAGCTCGTCAATCGCTTCGTCCGCGCGAGCCCCGAGTCGGCGCGCGATCTCCCGACGATCGACCTCGACGAGCGCGCCGAGAGCGACCTGGAGATGATCGCCTGCGGCGCGTTCTCCCCGCTCAAAGGCTTCATGGGCTCCCGGGACTACCTCAAGGTCGTCCAGACCATGCGCCTCGAAAATGGCCTCCCCTGGAGTCTGCCAATCACCCTCGCGGCCACGCCCGAGGCCACGCGCGGTCTCGCGGTGGGCGCCCGCATCGCGCTCCGGGCGCGTGACGGGCAGATCGTCGGCACGATGGATGTCGCCGACGTGTGGGCTCCCGACAAGGAGCTCGAGGCCCGCGAGGTCTATCGCACCACCGACGCCGAGCACCCGGGCGTAACCCACCTCCGCGCCAGCGGCTCGGTCTACGTCGGCGGCGAAATCCAGGCGTTTTTACCGACGAAGAGCCCTCTCTTTGCCGAGCACCGGCGCGGCCCGCGCGAGACGCGGGCCCTCTTCGCCGAGCGCGGGTATCGCCGCGTCGTCGGCTTCCAGACGCGGAACCCGATGCACCGCGCCCACGAGCACATCACCAAGGCCGCGCTCGAAACCGTCGATGGGCTGCTGATTCACCCGCTCGTGGGGCCGACCCGCGAGGGCGATATCCCCGCCGCGATCCGGATGCGCTGCTACGAGGCGCTCGTCGAGCATTACTATCCTCGGGACCGCGTGGTCCTCTCGGTCTACCCCGCGGCGATGCGCTACGCCGGGCCGCGCGAGGCCGTGTTCCACGCCATCACCCGCAAGAACTACGGCTGCTCGCATTTCATCGTCGGCCGCGATCACGCCGGCGTCGGCGGGTATTATCTCGCCGAGGACGCGCGCCGAGCCTTCGAGGCGTTCTCGCCGGGCGAGATCGGGGTAGAGCCGCTCTTCTTCGAAGACGCGTTCCACTCCACCATCAGTGGCGAAATGGGCACCATGAAGACGGCGCCGGGCGACGCCTCGACGCGACTGTCAATCTCCGGAACCACGCTCCGGGCCCTGCTCGCGCGCGGCGAAATGCCCCCGCCCGAGCTGGTACGGCCGGAGATCGCCGCGATCCTGAGCGATAGCGTGCCTCGCGACAGGCCTGCTTGAGGCGCTCCGCGGGCGCGGCCGGTCACTTCTTGACCGCCGCGCACGCGTCGTCGTCGCCCAGCGTGCAGCCGCGGGCGTAGGCCGCCGCCGAGCGCTTGCGGTTCTTGCTCGCGCCCGGCCGGCGCTCGAGCAAGAGGCCGAGATTGAAGCAGGCTTCGCCCGCGCCCGCGTCGCAGGCCGCGCTGTACAGAGCCTCCGCGCGCGCTTCATCCTTGCCCACGCCGAGGCCTTGCTCGAGCTGAACGGCGAGACCGATGCAGCCCGCGTCGTAGCCCGCGTCGCAGGCTCGGGTGAACAGGGCCACCGCGCGCGCCTCGTCCTTGCTCACGCCGAGGCCCTGCGCGAGCCGGGCACCGAGGCTCGCGCACCCCGAGACCACGCCGCCGTCGCAAGCCTTGCTGAAGAGCGCCGCTGCGCGCGCTGCAGCCTTGCTCGCCCCGCGGCCGCGCGCGACCAGCGTGCCGAGGTTGGCGCAGGCCTTGGGCTCGCCGCCGGTACAGGCCCTTTCGTACAGCGTCGCGGCGCGCCCGTCGTCCCGCGCCGCGCCGCGGCCGTCCGAGACCATCACTCCGAGGTTGAAGCAGCTCGTGGCGTGGCCGCCTTCACAGCCTCTGGTGTAGAGAGCGACGGCGCGCGCTTCGTCCTCCGGCACGCCGAGGCCGTGCTCGAGCAGCACGCCGAGGCCGTAGCAGCCCGTGGCCTCACCGCCGTCGCAGGCCCTGGTGAACAGAGCCGCAGCGGCCGCTTCATCCTTGCTTCCCCCGCGGCCTTGCGCGCGCATCACGCCGAGGTCCAGGCAGCCCGTGGCGTTGCCCCACTCGCAGGCTTTGCCGTAGAGCACGGCGGCGCGCGCCTCGTCCTTGCTCGCGCCGAGGCCCTGCTCGAACCCGACGCCGAGACGGACGCAGGTCGTGGTGTCTCCCGCGTTGCACGGGTCATCGGGCTTCGCGGGGCGAGTCGACGGCGGATCCGCGGGCGGATCCGGCGCGAGAGCGGCAGGCATCGGCGCCGGCCCACAGGCCGCCAGCGCGAGAGCCCCACCCAGCCAACCGGAGTAGCCGAGCCACCATAGCGTCATGCCTCTCGATTATCACAGCTCGGAGCCGGGCCGGCATTCGCCGTCCAGCCTCTTCTCCTGTCTCACGGGGCTCCGCCCTCTCCCTGCGCCGGAAGTAAATTCCGGCGCCTTCCCCCCGTTTTCGGGCAGCGCTTCACACTATTTGACGATTCATCCCCTTTCGCTCGCCGAGCTTCGAGGGCACCCTTCGCGCGCTCGACCCCACCCCGCCCCAGGAGACCGCTCATGCCCCTGAATCACTACGTCACGCTCGGCCGCTCCGGCCTTCGCGTCAGCCCCTTCTGTCTCGGCGCCATGACCTTCGGTGAGGCCTTTGGCTTCGGCACCAGCGTCGAGGACTCGGAGAAGATCCTCGACCGCTTCCTCGAGCTCGGCGGCAATTTCATCGACACCGCGAACATGTACACGCGCGGTCACTCCGAGAAGATCATCGGCGATCACCTCGGCCGCCACCCGGCCAGGCGCGATCGCGTCGTCATCGCCACCAAGTTCTTCGGCAACCTCTACGCGTCGGATCCCAACGGCGGCGGCGCGGGTCGAAAGTCGATCGTCGCGGCCTGCGAGCAGTCGCTGCGGAGGCTCCAGACCGACTACATCGATCTCTACTGGATGCATTGCTGGGACCGGCACACGCCCATCGACGAGACCATGGCGGCGCTCGACGATCTCGTCCGCGCGGGCAAGGTGCGGTATCTCGGCTTCTCCGACACCCCGGCCTGGAAGGTGACCGAGGCGCAGATGATCGCCCGCTTCCGCAGCTTCACCCCGCTTTGCGCGCTCCAGATCGAATACTCGCTGATCGAGCGCACCGTCGAGGGTGAGCTGATCCCGATGGCGCGGGAGATGGGCCTCGGCGTCACGCCGTGGTCGCCGCTCAAGAGCGGCCTGCTCAGCGGCAAATACACGCGCGAGAACGCCGCGACGATGAAGACCGATCGCAGCGGCTGGTTCAAGAGCGCGCTCAACGAGAAGACGTACGGGATCATCGACGAGCTGCTCAAGATCGCCAAGGAGGTCGAGTCGACCCCGGCGCGCGTCGCGCTCGCGTGGGTGCAAGGGCGACCGGGCGTCACCTCCACGATCCTCGGCGCGCGCACGCTGGCGCAGCTCGATGACAACCTCGCCGCGCTCGACGTCGAGCTCTCGCCCGAGCAGCTAGCGTCGCTCAACGCGCTCTCGAAGCCCACGCTCGACTTCCCGTCGGCGTTCCTCGATCGCGCCGGATCCTTCATGCACCCCGGCCTCACGGTGAACGGCGACTCCGCCGCGCCCTCGCCGATGACGCCGAAGAACGACAGCGAGCGCCACTAGCCCTAAGCTCTCGCTGTGCTCCGCGCGCTGGTCCTGATTCTTGCTGCTCTCGGGGTCACCACGATCGCCACGGCGGCGCGCGCCGATCTCGACGGGGACGCCGAGCGGCTCGCGGCGAGCTGGACGGCGCGCGGCGCGACGCTGGAGCGGCTCGCGCCGATCTTTCTCGAGCGCGGGCGCGCGCGGGTCGTCGATCTCGAGCGCCCCGAGGCCAAGGCCAGGACCGAGGGATCGGGGTGCGTGACGGTGGCGATCCTCGCGGTGCGCACCACCGAGCTGCTCGCGTCCGAGGGCAACGAGGGCGACGCGGGCGGGCACAAGACGCTCGATCCTGCGGGCGTGCCGGTCGCGCCGATCCTCGGAGCGTCGGCGCACCCCGAGGAAGATCACCGCACCCGCAGCGCCGGCGGGGCCGCGGTGATCTCGCGGTGCGGGGCCGATTCGTTTGAGCTCAAACGAATCACGGTCGAGGCGACGTCGCCGCGGGCGGCGGTGGAGATCCTGGTCGCGCGATCGCCGACGGCGCTCGGCGAGATCAGCGAGGCGCTGCCCGAGCGCGCGGCCGGGCTGCTCGCGCCGCGCGGCGATCCGGGCGGGCCGATCGAGCCGGGGCCGATCGCCGAGCGCATCGGCCGCGCCGAGCGCCGCGCCCGCAGCGAGGGCGCCTCGCGCGTGGTGAAGACGCTCACGCGCGCGGGAGTGTCCGGCGTGGGGCGGATCCAGCTCAAGCTCGCCGAGGGCTGCCACCGCCTCGATCTGATGGCCGAGGTGCCCGCCGTCGTCCCGCGGCGCGCCACCGATCTCGACGCCGAGGCGCACGTGCAGGAGGGCGGCCGACTCCTCGCGCGCGACCGCGCCGACGTGCCCGACGCCCGACTCGACTTCTGCCTGGGCGAGCAGACGGTGGTCGACGTGGCCTTCGCCGGCGCCTCGGGCGCCGCGCCGGTGACGGTGAGCGACGCGCTGTGGACGACGCCGAGCACCGTGCCTGTCCGCTGGGGCCCGCGCGCGCGAGCGGGCTTTGCCGGCGCGCTCCTCAAGCGCCATGCGCCGGCGCCGACGTCGGACGCCCTCTTCGAGACCATCGGTATCCAGGGCGTGACCTCGGTGCCTGTCGCGGTCACCCCCGGTCAGTGCTACCTGGCCTCGGTGGCCTTGATCCGCGGCGACGCGCGGGCCATCCGGATGGCGGCGACAGTGGGCGGTCGGGTGCCCCACGACGAGGCGCTCGAGCGACCCGAGGGCGCGGCGATCGCCTTCTGCGCGGGCGTTTCACGCTCGGCCGTGATCGACGTCGACGTCCGCGGCAACGGCCCCTGGTGGGCGCTCTCGATTTGGGGCATGGGCGCGGCGTCGTTCTGAGATATGGCGCTGAAGCGCTTCAGAGCCGGAACCCGGGGGGGCCGAAGATGGCGCTGAAGCGCTCCGGCGGCGGATTCCGGAGGCGGGAGAGGGCGCCGGAGCGGTAAGCTGGGCGCCGACGCATGAGCACCGCCCACCCACGCGCCATCATTCTCCGCGTGCACGCCGCTCGGCGCATGCTTCAGCGCGGCATCTTGATGGCCGAGGTCGAGTACGTGCTCGACCATGGCGACGAGATCGCAACTTACGTCGACGACACCCCTTTTCCGAGCCGTCTGATGCTGGGCGCGCCCTCCGGTCGCCCGCTTCACGTCGTCGCCGCCGACGAGCCCGCCGCCGGCATCACCTACGTCATCACCGTGTACGAGCCCGATCCCACGCGGTGGGAGGCGGACTTCCGCAGGAGGAAATCATGAAGTGCATCGTCTGCAAACACGGAGAGACCGAGCCCGGCGTCACCACGTTGAGCGTCGATCGCGGCGGACACGTCGTGGTGATCCGCGGCGTTCCGGTGGAGGTATGTTCGACTTGCGGGGAGGAGTATCTCTCGGCGGAGATCATGAGAGAACTCGAGGCCGAGGTCGCGCAGGCGGAGCGGGCGGGGATCGAGGTAGCGGTGCGGAGCTTTCAGGCCGCGTAGCGGAGCGTAGATCAGGATGGCTTGATCACGACGCAAGGTACGCAAGTCCGGGAAAGACAAGGTTTCTCTGGCCCCTTGCGACCCCTTGCGCCCTTGCGGTTAAATTCTCCTCCGCTCCTCAACAGCAGTATGGAGATCGAGATCGTGGAGCGAGCGCCGAGGCCGTGACGCGCGCCATCCCCACTGGCACTCGAGTGCCTGGAGCTACGTAATAAACTGGGATATGACCTATCTCTCTTCCTGATACGTAGCTTGAGAAAGATCGAGTCGAAAGCGCGGACCGCACCAGGATCGCCGAGGACGCAGCCTCGCTCCGCGCTTGGCTCGCGCAGGTCGACGCCTGCTTCGCCTCGCCGCCCTGACCGACTCCTGCGGCGATCCGCCCCGCCTCCGGCTATCCTCCGCGCCCGTGCCTCTGCGTCGCGCCTCCGCGCTGCTCCCGCTCCTCGCCGCGCTCACGGCGTGCAGCGCCGCGCCTCCGCCGCCCCCCGCGCCCGCCGCGGGCCCCCCGCCGGTCACCTCGCTCCATGTTCTCTCGGATCATCTCGACGCGCACCCGTGGCTCGCGCCCCAGGCCGCGGTCGCTTCCGCCGCGGGTGCAGGCCCGCTCCAGATCCTCGGCGCCGATGTCGCGTCCGAGGGCGATCGGCTCGGTGCGTTCATCGCGATCCCCGAGAATGAGTGCCTGCTCGCGTACACGCGCGCCTCGCCCACGATCGTCGACGTCGATCTCTTCGCCTACGACGACGACGGGAGCGCGTTCGCGAGTGACGAGGCGCCGGAGGTCGAGGCGGCGGTGCTGGTCTGCCCGCCGCACCCGCGGAGGCTCTATGTCGTCGCGCGGGTGATGGCCGGCGCGGGGCTGCTCGCGGTCGGGGTGCAGAGCGTGCCGCGCGCGGCGGAGGGCGCGGTCGCGAAGGCGGTCGGGGCGCGCGGGCGGCCCGGGGAAGACAGCGGACGGCTCGACGCGTGGCCCGGCCTCGAAGGGCGGATCCGCGCGCATCGCCTGGCGATCGGCGCGCGCTGGGACGACGTGCGGCGCGTCGTCGTGCCGATGAGCCCGCGCGCGGCCACGCGGATCTCCGCGACGATCGAGGCCAATCGGTGCCTCGATGTCCTCGCGACGCCGAGCGAAGAGGTGGCCTCGTTCGATCTCCTCGCCGAGGACAGCGGCGCGCGGATCATCGCGCGCGGGCGCGAGCAGGGGCGCGATCGATCGCTCGTGCTCTGCTCGGCGACGGCGGTCTCGATCTCGCTCTCGGTGCGGCCACGCGCGTCGCAGGGGCTCGCCGCGGTCACCCTCGGCCGCTCGTCCGCGTTCGCTGCGCCGGAGATCGCCGCGAGCGCGCGCTTCGTTCGCGTCACCCAGCCGGCCGAGCTCGACCTGGCCCGCGCGGCGCTCGCCACCACGCTCGCGGCGAAGGGGTACGCCGCGCCCAAGAGCGTCGGCGCCGGCACGGCCCGCGTCGGCTCGCGCACCTCGATCAGCCTTGATTTACCGGCTGGGTGTGCGCGACTCGATGTCGTCGCCGGCCGCCCGCTCGCCGACGTGACGGCGACGCTCTGGGACGACAAGGGCGCGATGATCGCCGACACCCGCGGCGGCGC
>JBDTXR010000150.1:0-18891 GCA_040006075.1 Byssovorax sp.
AAAGACTCCCGATGGGGCCTGCCCACGCGAGCCACGGCGTAGAGCGGAGCGAGAGTAAGGAAGGATAAGAGTCCCCTTGCTCACGCGCGGGGCTCTGAGCGGAGCTGTGGTGATTGGCTACCAGTCGCATCCGAGCACCGCCCCAAGCGGCACAAACCGGAGACCGGCCCCGCGGCGTCGGAGGAGGTCCTTTGGCGCCCGTTGCCCGAGCGCGCTCCCGCGCGCGAGGCACGGCGCCAAAGGGCCGACGGAGATGCCGCGGGGCTGGTCGACTCGGGTAGCGCCTGCAGAGGCCGTCCCGGAGACGACTGCCAGGACACAAGGGTCGCAAGTCTCGGAAATAAAAATGGTTTCTCCGACGCCCTTGCGACCCTGGCGCCCTTGCGGTTGAGCTCCCGTCTGTTCCGAGAAGGCCTCTGTCGATCACGGCTATCCGGCAGGCGATCGAGGATTGTGAAGCCTGATTCCGCCCGTTCCCGCTGCGCGATAAAGGAATGGGAACGGGCTGAGTGGTTAGAGAATCGTGGTCGGTGATTCAGAGGCCGAGTCCGTCGAGCCAGGCCTCGACTCGGCTGTAAGGCGTGAAGTAGCCTCCACCCGCCGGATCGCGGCCCACCACGAGGCCGAGGAGACGGTTTTGCGCGTCGCGCACCGCGCCGCCGGAGTCGCCGGGCTCGATCGCGAGGCCGTCGAGCGAGAACCGGTGTTGCCCGACGAAATTGACGGTGCCCCCGGTCGCGAGATCGAGCGGCACCGACGCTTCGGGGCTGAAGGTCTCGAACGAGGCGCTCCGGTGGTTGACGCCGAAGAACGTGAAAGGAGCCATGGCGGAGTCGGGCGCGACGACGCCGCCAAACGGCCGACCATCAGGCCAGGAATCGTCGACCTCGCTCGACGTCGCGGCGATGGCGACGTCGAGCGAGCACGCGCCGGTGCCCGGGTCGACCCGCGTGAGGTGCTTGACGGTGGCAAAACCCGTCTCGAAGACCAGCGCGTCGGGACCGAGGCCCGCCGGCGAGGCGACGTGGCTACAGGTCATCACCCAGTTGACTCCTCCTCGCGCGAAGGCCCGGGTGATGGTCCCGAACCTGCTGCTGGCGACGATCGGGGCAATCTGCTGTGACTGCGAGGCCCGGCCGAGCTGACCTGATTCGAGCTGCTCGACCGTGACGCGCTCGACCGGGAATCCTCGAATTTTCGTGGGGAGCGAGCCCAGCGCGGCGCGGGCGTCGCGGACCACGAAGAGCACGGTCTCGCGGCCGGCGAACGGGCCGCCCGCGCGCCCGTGGCTCGGCACCACCGCGACGATGTCGGGCGCGCCGGGATCCAGGGTGGGTGTCGCGGGGCGAAGCTCGTTGATGTCCCACGAGTCGAGCGGCAAGGATTCCAGTCCGCCGGTGGCGCGCGCCCGCTCCACTGCCAGGCTGTGCGTGGAGAGCGCGCGCGCCACCTTCTTCAGGGCCGCCGCGCGCTGCCGCTTGCTGCGACCGAAAGCGTGGCGAAACGCCTCTTCGACGGCTTCGCCGAGCTCACCGCGCGGGTGTCGACCTCGATGCATGGCTCACTCTTTCTTGCAGCTCTCGAGGTTTTTATCCATCGCCTTGCGGCGGTCTCTCTTGTGGCTCGTGTACCAGCTCTTGAAGGCGTCGCTGCTCTCGTCGACGTTGTAGGCGAGGTGGAGCTCGGCCTCGACGTCGCTCACCAGCTTGCTCGCGGCCTCGCGGTACGCGGCGGCGCCGCTCCGGTGGTCGATGCACGCCGCCGCGCTCCGCTTGCAGATCGCGCTCGTCGCTTCGAGCTGGGCGTGGGAGCTCTCGAGATCGCGCATCGTCTCCCAGCCGAGCCACGCGAACCCGGCGCGCCGACTGCGCAGGAAGGTTCGCTCTCCCCAGAGAAACAGGCCGCGCATCACCCAGGGATCGAAGGCATACCCGTCCGCGAACAGGGCCGTGGGCTTGATCTCCTCGGGCACGTAGACCGTGCGCAGCTTCCCGGTCAGCGGCTGGCCGACGGACGCCGTGAGCACCCCGCCGGGGAGGTTCAGGTAGCCCTCGACGAGCCGTTGATCGTCGTCATCGGCCGCGCATTTCGTGGGCGATAGTGCGATCTCGTCCGAGCGCACCTGCGCGGTGAACTGGCCCATGGTGGCCAGGGTGATGCCGAGAGCGTCCGGCGCCGTCCGGCTCGGGATCCCCTCGGCGCGCCCGGTGTTGATGGCGAGCACCTTCTTCCGGGTCATGGCCAGCGCGCGGAAGGTGGGAGTCTCCGAGCGGACGCCGCCGTCGATCCAGGTCCCCTTCTCGCCGCCCTGGCCGAGCAGCCCCGAATAGACCACCTCGATTGGCCTGGTGAAGACGGGCAGCACCACCGAGGCCAGCGCCGCCGAAGACAGGCACTCGGTCCTCCACGCGGGCTTGCTGCCCAGGCGACACGCCCGCTCGTCGAGCCCGACGACCACGTTCTGATCGAAGTCGACCGTCATCGCCACGCGGACCAGATCGTTGTCGAGCATCCGCTGCTGGAAGGCGTCGAGCACGGGAGCGAGGATCCTGGTCTTCAGCGGCTGGAACTGGAGCACGTGATTGAGGCTCGACATCAAGTCGAGCAGGCTCCGGTCCTCGTAGCAGAGCAGATCCCACTCCTTGGCTCGAAAGTCGTCGACGAGCTCCTTCAGCGCGCACCGCTGGAACGGCCGCTTTCCGAGGGGCGCGGTCGCGGGGAGGGGGACGCGCGGATCGTCCGCGAGGCAGACCCGGAGCCTCGCGTCCTCGACCGCTTGCCAGCCGGGAGATGCCGAGAAGGCGTCGGGTGTGAAATAGAGGTCGACCGCCAGCGCGGCCAGCGTCCCCACGCTGGTCGAGACGATGGAGCCAATCCGCTCGTTCTTCTCGATCTCGGCCCCGAAGCCGGGATCGAGCTTCTCTACCGCGAGCTCGCGGAGCTGGAGCATGGCGTGGAGATAGCCCGCAGTGAACGCGCCGTTGGCGGAGCCGCCGCTGAGCGCGAGCGCGGGGAGCTGCGATCGCCGCATGGACTCGACCCCTCCGGGCGGCGCCTCGGCGGCGAGGAGCCTCGCGGCGAGATCGAGCGAGGCGTCGAGTCCGTCGCGGAGCCGCTGGTCGAGCAGCGTGGAGAGCCGGAGATCCCCGAAGCCGCCGCCGTCGAGCGACTTCTTCAGGCTGTGAAACGACTCTGCCGTGGAGGCGAGCGCGTGGGTGAGCGCGACGGCGTCGTTTCGCTCGAGCGAGCAGCCGTCGATGCCTTTGCCCGGACGGGCCCAGGTCAGCTCCGGCAAGCACGCTGTCACCGCGTCCGCGCGAGTGGTCGGCGCGGTCTGATTCCCGATCTCCTTGGTCGGTGGGAAGGTGTCGAGACACTGGCCATAGCCCGCGAACGTGCCGGCCAGCAGCCCGCGGTCGAGGCCGGTCAGGCACGAGGCGACCCGGGCCGGATCGTCGTAGGCGGCGAGCAGCGACGGCTCGAGCGCCGCGCTGACGATACGAGGCCAGTTGCGGCTCGGGATTGGCGGGCTCTTTTCGGGGTAGCTCGTCCCGACGTAGAACGCCTCCAGGCTGCACCCCGGGGCGAGGATCAGCGAAAAGGTGAGCAAGGTGGGGCGGAGCCAGGGGGTCCTCATCATCCCGGAAGGGTTATCATCGCCCTCCGCGGCCCCGGTATTACCGAGTGCTACGGCATCTTTTGGCGCGACGGCGCGCGGGTGCTCGATCTATTGTCGCCCCTCGCTTCGCGAGGAGATCCGGATGGTGCATAGCTCCCCAGTTGAAAATCCCCGTCCGTCGGTCGGCAGCAGCGTGCCGCGCGTCGACGGGGCCGCCAAGGTCACCGGCGAGGCGCAGTACGTCGACGATCTGCCGGCGAGGCCGGGCGAGCTGCACGGGGCCACGGTGCGCAGCCCGGTGGCGCGCGGCCTCCTCCGCGGCGTGACGCTCGATCCGGCCTTCGACTGGAGCGACGTCACCGTGGTTCGCGCCGCGGACATCCCCGTCAACAACGTCGCGCTGATCGCGGAAGATCAGCCGATCCTCGCGGCGGATCGCGTCAACCACGTCTACGAGCCGGTGGTGCTCCTCGCCTGCGCCGACAAGGCCAGGCTCGCGCGCGCCGTCCGCGCCGTGAAGCTCGAGATCGAGGCTCTCCCGCCGGTCTTCGACATGGAGGCCTCGCTCGCGAAGGTCCAGGTCATCGCCGGCGAGGACAACGTCCAGAAGCGCTACCTGATCACCAAGGGCCGCGCCGACGTGAAGGTCGAGACCGGGGCGGTGCACGCCGCGAGCAAGACGGCGATCGACGCGGCGATCGCCGCCTGCGACGTCGTGGTGACCGGCCGCTACTTCGCCCACCACCAAGAGCAGCTCTACATCGAGCCGCAGGGCGTGGTCGCCTGGTGGGACCAGGACGGCGCGCACGCGACGGGCTCGATCCAGTGCCCGTTCTACGTGCACAAAGCCTTCACCAAAGCCTTCGAGCTCGAGGCCAACCGCATTCACATCACCCAGGCGGTGACCGGCGGCGGCTTCGGCGGCAAGGAAGAGTACCCGTCGATCATCGCCCTCCACGCCGCGCTCCTGGCGAAGAAGAGCGGGCGCCCGGTGCGGATGATTTACGACCGCAAGGAAGACATCGAGGCCACCACCAAGCGGCACCCGTGCATCTGCGAGATCACGAGCGGCTGCGACAAGGACGGCACCCTCCGCGCGCTCTCCATTCGCACGATCATGGACGGCGGCGCCTACGTCACGCTCACGCCGGTGGTGCTCTCGCGCGGCACGCTCCACGCGGCCGGCGCCTACCGCTGGGACGACGTGCGGGTCGAGTCGATCGCCGTCGCGACCAACACCCCGCCCAACGGCGCGTTTCGCGGCTTCGGCGCGCCGCAGACCATCTGGGCGATCGAGCGGCACGTCGACGCGATCGCCGGGAAGCTCGGCCGCGATCCCATCGATTTGAAAGAGCAGAACGTGCTCCGCGAGGGCGACGTCACCTCGACGGGGCAGGTGCTGCGCTCCTCGGTCGCGGGCGCCGAGTGCCTCGAAAAGGCCGTCGCAGCCAGCGAGTATCGAGCGAAGCGCGCGCGTGGCCCGGTGATCGAGGGCCGCACGGCGCGCGGGATCGGCGCCGCGGTGTTCATGCACGGCGCGGGGTTCACCGGCTCGGGCGAGCGCTATTTGAAGGGGAAGGTCGCCGTCGATCTCCTCGCCGACGGCCGCCTCGGGATCCGCACCGCGTCGACGGACATCGGGCAGGGGACCGAGACGGTGTTCCGGCAAATCGCCGCCGACGCGGCGGGGATCGCCATCGACGCCATCGATTTCGCCGTCCCCAGCACCACCACCTGCCCCGACTCCGGGCCCACGGTCGCGTCGCGCACGGTCATGGTCGTCGGCTCGATCGTCGAGAACGCTTCGAAGCAGCTCGCGGCCCGCGTCCGCGGCGAGATCGCCGCGAGCGGAGGCACGTTTGCCGACGCGGCCAACCGGCTGATCGCCCGCGAGGGGCCGATCACCTCGCTCCTGCAATACACCCCTCCCGACTGGATCAACTGGGACGACACCACCTACAAGGGCGACGCCTATCCCTGCTACGGCTGGGCCTGCGACATCGCCGAGGTCCTGGTCGATCTCGATACGTTCGAGGTCACGGTCGTCGACTTCTGGTCGGCCACCGACGTGGGCAAGGCCATCAACCCGGTGATGTGCAAAGGCCAGATCGAAGGCGGGAGCCTCCAGGCGATCGGCTGGGCGGTGTCCGAGGAGATCACCTGGCGTGACGGGCACATCACCAACCCGCGAATGACCAATTACATCATCCCGACGGCGCTCGACGCGCCCCGGTTTCAAACCATCCTGGTGGAGGCGCCCTTCACCCTGGGACCCGGCGGCGGCGCCAAGGGGATCGGCGAGCTCCCGATGGACGGCGGCGCCCCGGCGATCGCCGCGGCGGTCGAGCACGCCATCGGGGTCGCGATGGGCTCTCTCCCGCTCACGCCGGAGCGGATCCTCGCGGCGATGCAGGCATCAAAAAGGACCGTGGTATGAAGATCTCGCTCACCCTCAACGGCGCTCCCCGCGAGCTCGACTCGGCCCCTCTCGTCCGCCTCCTCGACGCGCTCCGCGGCCCCCTCGGGCTCACCGGCACGAAGGAGGGGTGTGGCGAAGGCGAGTGTGGCTCGTGCACCGTGCTCCTCGACGGCGATCCGGTGAATGCCTGTCTCGTGCCCATCGGCCAGTGTGAAGGCCGGGCCGTCACCACGGTGGAAGGCCTGGGCGCCGTGGCGCACCTCTCGCCGCTTCAACGGTGCTTCATCGACGAGGGCGGGGCCCAGTGCGGGATCTGCACGCCGGGGATGCTGATCGCGGCCGAAGCGCTGCTGCGGCGCACGCCCGATCCCGACGAGCCCGCGATCCGCGAGGCCCTGGCCGGCAACCTCTGCCGCTGCACCGGCTACCAGCGCATCGTCGAGAGCGTGCGCGCCGCCGCGGTGCTCCTTGGCTCCGGAGCCGCGCGATGAGCCTCGCCGATCTCTCTCGCTTCGAGATGACGCGCGAGCGCTCGCTCGACGGGCTCTGCGCGGTGGTGAGCGCGCGCCACGAGAAGGGCCTCTCCACGATCCTCTACGCCGGCGGCACCGACTGGATGGTCGAGCAGGAGATGCGCGCGCCGCTCGCGGAAGACCCGCCGCTGGTGGTCGACATCGGCCGGATGAGCGAGCTCCGCGGGATCGATCTCGCAGGCGATTTGCTGCGGATCGGCGCCGCGACCACCTACCTCGAGCTCGAGCGGAGCGAGGTCGTCCAGGCCCGCGCGCCGATGCTGGTGCGGATGGCGAAGGACGTGGGCGCCGTGCAAATCCAGGCGCGCGGCACCCTCGGCGGCAACCTGGCGACGGCCTCGCCCGCGGCCGACGGCGTCGCGGCGCTGGCGGCCTACGACGCCACGATCCTCGTCCGGAGCGCGCGCGGCGAGCGGCGGATCGCGATGGCGGATCTGCAGACCGGCTACAAGAAATCCACGCGCGCGGCCGACGAGATCATCGTCGCCGTCGAGCTCGCGCTGCCGCCGGGAGGATCGCCGTGGTACTGGCGCAAGGTCGGCGCGCGCCGGGCTCAGGCCATCTCCAAGGTCGCCCTCGCGGGCCTCGCCGTCGTCGAAGGAGGCCGGGCCACGCGCGTCGGCCTGGGCATGGTCTCGGTGGCCCCGGTCACGGCGCGGATGCCCGCCACGCGCGCGCTCGTGCTGGGGAAATCGCTCGCGGAGATCACCGGCGAGGCGATCGATCGGGCCGTGAGCGCCGACGTGACGCCGATCGACGACGTCCGATCCACCGGCGAGTACCGGCTCCACGTCGCGCGCGCGCTGACGCGCGATTGGCTGCGTCAGCTCGGGGCGGGCGTGTAACCGGCGCTTCAGGAGGGGCCCTTTCGCGGGGCGGATCTGCTAGCGTCGGCCTCGAATGCGAGGCGAAAGATCCGGGCCGCCTTCGATCGTCACGCTCGGTGCCGTGGCGAGCGACGTCGTGGTGTGGCGCTCGCCGACCCAGCTCCACCTGACGCTGATCGTCAAGGCCACCTTCCGCCTCGACGAGACCATGGCCCAGGTCGAGCCCGAGGACGTGTACCGGGCCGAGCGGCACGATCGCAACAACGCCACCCACAGCGTCCGCCGGGCCGACGATCTCGCGCCGCTCCGCAGCCGCGCCGAGGTCGTGTTCACCGGCCACGCGCACGCGCCCGGGGGACAGCCCACCTTCGCCCAGTCGGTGCGGCTCGGCGTCTTCCGCGATCACCCGCTCGTCGACAAGACGCTTCATGTCTACGGCGATCGGAGCAGCGGCGCGCCGTCGCCGTTCGTGAAGATGCCTCTCGTGTACGAGCGCGCGTTCGGCGGCCCGGGGTGGGACGAGAACCCGATCGGGGTCGGCTTCGCGCCCGACAAGGAGCCGAACCTCGCCGCGGCGAACATCGTCAACGCCGCCGATCCCACCCGCTCAGGAGGCTTTGGGCCGCTCTCGCGCAACTGGCGATCTCGGCGGAAGCTCCTCGGAAAAACGAGCCGTAAAGACATCGAGCAGGCCATCGCCCGGCTGCCGGACGACTTCGACTGGTCGTACTTCCACAGCGCGCCCGCCGACCAGCGCTGCGAGCTGCTCCACGGCGACGAGTGGCTGGTGCTCGACGGGCTCCTCGCCGACCGGCCGCGGCTCGAGGTTCGCCTCCCCGGGGCGCGCGCGCTGGCCCGGGTGCAAGGCCTCGGCGCCACCGAGCAGGCCGTGGATCTCCGCGCCGACACGCTCCAGATCGACGGCGACGACGAGCGCTGCTCGCTGGTCTGGCGGAGCACGATCGCTCTGCGGGAGGAGGCGCAGATCCAGGGCCTCGCCTTCGTGGTCGGCGTCGAGCTGCCGGGCGCGCCGATCGCCTGGCCCGCGCCGGCGCCGCTGTCGCGCCGAGCGCCGCCGCCCGAGGGCCCGCCCCGCGCGCGGCTGCCGCTGCCCGCTCTCACCGACCTGGAGCCGCCGCAGAGCCCGTTCGAAGGCACGATCGCCCTCGACGACGCGGTCGAGGTGAAGCGGCCCGCGACACCGTTCCTGGCGGGCGCCGCGACGCCGCCGCCGCCGCGCGCGCCCGCCCCCGAGCCGCCGCCGGAGAGCCCGTTCGAGGGCACGCTGGCCGTGGATCCCGACGAGCTCGAGGCCAGGAGCAAGCGGCCGGCGACCCCGTTCAAGGCCGCGTCCCCGTGGTCGATCCCGTCGGCGACGCTCGCGCCCGGCGGCGCGCCGCCGCCGCGCGCGCCGAAGCCCGACGCCTCGGAGGCTGCGTCGAGCGATCCCGAGGCGACGATGGCCGTGTCGGAAGAGCCCGACGTCAGGAAGGCGCCGGTCCTGCCCTTCCGATCGAATGTCGCGCGTCCCGGACCCGACGTCGCCGCGCGCCCCGCGGCTCCGATCGAGGCGCTTCCGCCTGCCCTCGCGCCCTTGCCGCCGCTGCCCGCGCGGCTGGTGACGCCTCGCCCGGCGACCACGAAAGCCCCTGGTACGGCGCAGTTTTTTCACACTGCGCCGCGGCCTCTCGATCCCACGGCGGAGCCGCCGTCGCCGCGTGAGCGCGAGCTTCATCCGGGCTCCGCGCCGCGAAAGACGGTCGTCGCGGGCCGCGTCCACGACGCGATCCCGATCGTCAACGGCACCACGCTCGTGGCCTTCTCGCTGCCGCTCCAGCCGAGGCCGGCGCAGGACGCGCGCGCGGTGGTCATCAAGGGCACGTTCGATCTCGTCCCCGATGGGCCAGCGAAGCTCCGCGACGAGACCGAGCTCCCGAGCGGCGATCTCCACGCCGGCGACGAGATGATGCGGAGCGTGCTCTACCCGAGCGACTTCGCGCCGTTCAAGCCGCGGGTCGACGTCACGCTCAAGGGCCACGCGTACGCGCCCGGCGGCTCGTCCCCGGCGTCGCTCGCGCGCTTTCGCTTCGGGCGCGGATCGGCGGGTTTCGAGCGGCAAATCGCGGTGTTCGGCGAGCGTACGTGGCAGCAGACGGTGGTCAAGACCGCCCCGACGGAGCCGCGGCGCTTCCAGCGGATCCCCATCGTCCACGAGCTGGCGTTCGGCGGCCCCGGCTTCGATCGGAACCCGATGGGCCGCGGCTACGGGGCGGCGACCGCGCTGCCGTGCCTCGAGGATCCCGCGCGCCTGATCACCAGCCCCGCCGACACCCCCGAGCCGATGAGCTTCGGCGCCGTCCCCATGCTCTGGCGCGAGCGCTGGTCGCGCCTCGGCAGCTACGCCGGCGACTGGCTGAAGACGCGCTGGCCGTACTTCCCCGACGACTTCGACTGGGCCTTCTTCCAGGCCGCTCCGCCGGCGCAGCAGCTCGATCGCGTGCAGGGCGACGAGGCCTTCGAGATCGTCGGGATGCACCCGCAGCACCCGCGGCTCGACGGCTCGCTCCCGCGCCTCAAGCCGCGGTGCTTCGCGCAGCGCACGACCGAGGCCGGCGGCGAGCTGGTCGAGGTGGTCCTCCGCCTCGATACGGTGACGATCGACGTCGACGAGATGAAGCTGAACCTCGTCTGGCGCGGCCTGATCGAGGTGCGGGACGACGAGGCGTCGGAGATCGCCGAGCTCTTCGTGATGGTCGAGCCGCTGGCCGGAGCGCACGCGGATCTCGCCGAGGCGCGCGCGAAATACCTCGCGGCGAAGGCGCCGGAGGAGCCGGCGACGAGCGCGCCGCCCGCGTCTCCCTGGCCCGAGGCCGCGTCGCCGCCGCCGTTCGCCGCGTCGCCGCCGTCGGGCGCGCGCCTGCCGCCACACCTCGATCCGGCGCGCCGCGAGGTGGTCGCGCGGCTCGCGCGGGGCGAGTCGCTCGCGCAGTACGACGCCGCGGGCGCCGACCTCTCCGACCTCGATTTCTCGGGTCGATCGCTCGCGGGAGCCAACTTCAAGGAGGCCCTCCTCCGCCGCTGTCGCTTCGTCGGAGCCGACCTCACGGGGGCCCAGCTCTCGGGCGCCGATCTCTCCGACGCGGTGCTCGACGACGCCAACCTCTCGCTCGCCGATCTCACCGCGGCGAACCTCGATAGCGCGCGCTTCGATCGCGCCGATCTCACCCACGCCGATCTCGGCCGCGGCCACGGCGAGCGCGCCAGCTTCCGCGAGGCGAAGGGCACGCGCCCGAGCTTCGCGGGCGGCGTGTGGGCGAAGGCGCGCTTCGATCGCGCCTCGATCGCCGGCGCGGACTTCACCTCGGCCTCGCTCGACGAGGCGGTCTTCGACGGCGCGGTGATGCCCGAGATCCGCCTCTACGACGCGCGCGCCACCCGGGCGTCGTTCGACGACGCCACGCTCACCGAGGCGCGCGCCGACGGCGTGCAGCTCACCCGCTGCTCGCTCAAGAGCGTCTCGGCGGCGTCGTCGATCTGGGATCGCGCGGTGCTCGACGAGACCTCGTTCCGCGGCGCTACCCTCACCGCTTCCGGCTTCAACAAGGCCTCGGGCGCGCGCGCGGTGTTCTCGGGCGCGGACCTCGCGGGAGCCCGCTTCGAGCGCGCGAAATTCCCCGGCGCGTCGCTGCTCAAGGCCAACCTCATGGAGGCCTCGCTCCTCGGCGCGGACCTCACCTCGGCCGATCTTCGCGGAGCCAACCTCCACGGCGCCGACACCTGGAAGACCAGGCTCGGCGGCGCGCAGCTCGAGCTCGCCGTGCTCACCAAGACCAAGCTCAAGGGGCGCGCATGATCCGATCGCGCGACGAGTTCGAGGCGCTCCGCGCGGCCGGCGCGAGCTTCCGCGCCGAGCGCTTCGAGGGCGTCGATCTCGACGGGATCTCGGCCGAAGGGCTGGATTTTCGCCGCAGCGTCTGGCGCGGCGGCTCGGCCCGCGGCGCGCGCTTCGGGGGCGCGAGCTTCCGCGGCGCCACGCTCCTCGCGGTCGATTTCTCGGAGGCCGATCTCTCCTCGGCCGACTGCGCGTCGCTCACCGCGACCTGGGATCCCGCGGGCGCGCCGTCGACATTTCGCGGCGCGCGCTTCACCGACGCCGTGCTCACCGACGCCAACCTCGCGGGCGCCACCCTCACCGACGCCACCTTCGCGGGCGCGTCGATGGAGCGCGCGGTGCTCGAGCGCGCGCTGGCGCACCGCGCGGTGTTCACCGGGGCGACGCTCGCCTCGGCGCGCCTCGCGAACGGGGATTTCGCCCTCGCCCGCTTCGACGGCGCGACCCTCGACGGCGCCGGCCTCGACGGCGCCTCGCTCCACGGCGCGAGCCTCGATCGCGTCCAGGCCGCCGAGGCCAGCTTCGACGGCGCGCGCCTCACAGAGGCCGTGCTCACGGGCGCCGTGCTCACCAGCGCCACGCTCCGCAACGCGCTGCTCGAGCAGGCCAACCTCGCCGGCGCCGAGCTCGCCGACGCCGATCTTCGTGGAGCGAGCCTCACCCGGGCCTCGCTCGCCGGCGCGCGCTGCGAGGGCGCAGATTTCGACGCGGCCAGCCTCACCGACGTCGACCTCACCGGCGCCGTCCTCACCGACGCCCGGCTCCGCAACGGAAGCTTCGAGGGTCGCGATCTCTCGGGCCTCGACCTCGGCGGCGTCGATCTCGGGGGCGCGTCGTTCGCGCGCTGCACGCTCACCGGGACCAGCTTCGCGGACGCCGTCCTCGTCGGCGCGGACTTCCGCGGCGCCTCGTTCGACGAGACGAATTTCGAGGGCGCCGATCTCTCGGACGTGAGCCTCGCGGGCGCCGATCTGCGCCGGGCGCGCTTCCGGGCCGCCTCGCTCGGCGGGACCGATCTCCGCGGGGCCAAGCTCCACAACGCCGTGCTCCCGGGGCTCGATCTCCGCCGCACCCAGCTCCTCGGCGCCGAGATCATCCAGTCGCTGCTCGAGGACGTCGACGCGACCGGCGTGAATTTCACCGGCTGCGATCTCACCAACTCCACGCTCTCGGGCGCCGCGCTCGAGGGGGCGATCTTCGCGAACGTCATCGCGCTCCAGACCAGCTTCGAGCGGGCCAACCTGCGCGGCGCGAAGATGCAGCGGATCAAGGGCCTCCGCGCCAACCTCGGCGACGCCCGCCTCGACGAGGCCGATCTCCGCGAGGCGATGCTCGAGGACGCGAACCTCGACCGCGTGACCCTGCGCAAGGCGCGCGCCGAGGGGGCGAGCTTCGCGCGATCGCGCTTCGTGCGCGCCGATCTCCGCGGCACCAGCTTCCGCGACGCGAGCTTCGCCCACGCCGATCTCTCCCACGCCCGCCTCGACGCCTGCGATCTCCGCGGCGCCAACCTCACCGGCGCCGATCTCCACCGCGTCACGCGCGAGGCCGCCGACCTCGGCGGCGCCGCGCTCACCGACTCCAAGGGCACCGATCCCGAGCGCGCCCGCGCCGAGGATTTCCGCCCGCAGACCTGATCCAACCCCCGCGATCCACGAGCCCGGAAGAACGCCCGCGATGACCGACGAGACGCCCGACGCCGAGCCCGCCGAAAGCGACGTCCCCGACGACGTCGGCGGCGGCCTGCGCTTCGTGCACCTCGTCGAGATGCAGACCCGCGCGCAGGTCGCCGAGCTCACCGCCACCGTCGACGCGCTGATCGAGACCTTGATCGGCGAGGGGCAGCTCCCGCTCAAGGCCTTCGAGAAGCGCAAGCGCCTCACCGTGCTCCGCGAGGCCGAGCGCGCCGAGCGCGAGGCCGCCGTGGAGATCGCCGCCGTCGACGACAAGTACGCGCTGACGGGGCTGCCCGAGATCGACTGCGAGGCGCGCCTCCCGCTCTGCCTCGCGCGCTGCTGCACGCTCCCGTTCGTGCTCAGCGCCCAGGACCTCGACGAGGGCGTCGCGCGCTGGGACTACGCGCGGCCGTACCTCATCCGCCGCCGCGACAGCGGCTACTGCGCCCACAACGAGGGCGCGTGCACCATTTACCCGGCCCGCCCGGCGGCGTGTCGCCTCTACGATTGCCGCAACGACCGGCGGATCTGGGTCGATTTCGACGCGCGCGTCCCCGCGCCCTGAGCTCGCTTTCGTGACGCCCTCGCGGGGGCCGGAGGACTGGAGAGACCGATGCGAAACCTCACGCAGATCAAGCTGGAGACCGGGGCGTACCCCAGCGGGGAGCTCCAGATCTCGCGCCTCACCGGCCGCGACACCCTCTCGCAGCTCTTCGAATACGACCTCCTGATCATCGCCAAGGACCTCGAAGACTTCGACCCCGAGGCGCTGATCGGCGAGCCCGCGACGCTGGTCTACGAGCGCGACGATCGCCCGGTGGAGCGGGTGTACGGGATGATCTCGGTGGTCAACGATCGCCTCGACACCGAGGTCGATCACGCCTCGTGCCGCCTGGTGTTCACCCCGCGCGCGTACCGCCTCGCGCTGGTCGAGACGCTGGACGTCTTCCTCGATCTCAACGTGCCCGACATCGTCCGCCTCAAGCTCCAGGGGGCGGGAATGAAGGAGCGGCTGACCCAGCCCGGCGCCCCCACCGACCACGATTTCGAGCTCCGCCTCCAGGACACCTACCCGGTGCGCGAGTTCGTCGTGCAGTACAAGGAGACGGATCTGGCCTTCGTCTCGCGGCTCTGCGAGCACCTCGGGATCACCTTCTTCTTCGAGCACGGAACCGGTCGCGACGTGATGGTGTTCTGCGACGCCAACGAGGGCTTCAGCCCGCTCGCGGGCGACGGCGTGGTGCCCTACCGCGGCCGCGGCGACGCGCGCGACGTCCACCGCCTCGAGGAGACCATCCGGATGATCCCCGCGGACTACGTGGTCCGCGACTACAACTACCGCACGCCGCAGGTGGCGCTCACCGGGCAAGCCAACGTCGCCGACGGGCTCGGGAGCGTGGTCGAGTACGGCTCGCACGTCGCGACGCCGAAGGAGGCGGAGAAGCTCGCGCGGATCCGCGCTCAGGAGGCCCTCGCGGCGCGGCGGATCTTCGACGGATCGAGCGATCTCGCCGCGCTCCGGGCCGGCTCGATCTTCACCCTCCAGGGCCACCCGCGCGGGGATCTCGGCCTGCTCGTGACCGAGGTGAGACAGACCATCTCCCAGGTCACGCTCGGCACCGGCGCGGCCGACGCCGGCGCGTTCCGCAGTGAATTCAAGGCCATCCGCAAGGACCGTCGGTATCGGCCGCCGCGCGCCACGCCCAAGCCGCGGATCCACGGCGTCGTCACCGGCGTGATCGACTCGGCCAACAAGGGCCAGTATGCCGACCTCGACGATCAGGGTCGGTATCGGGTCAAGTTCCTCTTCGACACCACCAACCCCAACGAGGGGCAGGCCTCTCAGCTCGTGCGCATGGCCCAGCCGCACGCCGGCGAGGGGTACGGCATGCATTTCCCGCTGCGGCCCGGGGTCGAGGTGATCATCACCTTCCTCGACGGCGATCCCGATCGGCCGATCATCGCCGCCACGGTGCCCAACCCGCAGACGGCGAGCCCGGTGCAGGCGGGCAACGCCCCTCGCAACATCATCCGTACGGGCGGCGGCAACGAGATCAACATCGACGATACGGCGGACGCGCACCGGATCAAGCTCTCGACGCCGCACAAGAACACCACGTTCCAGCTCGGGTATCGCAACTCGCCCGAGGACGGCGCCATGCTGGAGACCTACGGATCGAGCTCCAGCGTCGCCCTGGCCGGGAGCAACAGCTTCGGGGCCATCACCAACACCATCTCTCTCCTCCACGAGTATCGCTCGGGAGGCAGCATCTCGACCATCGCCGAGAAGCCCAGCCTCGTCGCCAAGGTCACCGCGGTGGCGGAGATCATGAGCTCTCTCGTCGAGGTCGGCTCCGGGGTGCTCGAGGCGACGAAAGCCGGGTACGAGGCCCGCCTCGGCGTCCTCAAGCTGAACGCGATCAAGGCCCAGAAGGCCTCGCAGGCGCGCTTCGAGGCGCTCGAGGCCCAGCGCAAGCAGACCAAGGAAGCCGGGGAGACCGCGAAGAAGAACACTGTCCTCCTCGCCGAGCTGACCAAGAACGGCGCGAAGCCCTTCGACGAGTACACCGAGAAGCAGGAAGCCTACGAGTCCGCACAGCGCGATCTCATGTCCAACGAGGAGTTCCTGCGTGACGCCTTGAAGGGCGAGGCCGCGGGCACCTACGCCGGCGAGATCGCGCTCTACAAGGTGGCTGTCGCGAAGTCCAAGGCCGCTCTCGCCGCGACCAAGGCCGAGCGCGACACGGCGCGCGAAGAGCTCGCCAAGAAGCTCCAGGAATACGCGGACGACAAGAACAACACCAAGGCGTCGAGAGACGCGGCGCAGGCCTACCTCGACGTGCTCTCGAAGACCAACCCCGACGGCACCGGCGTCGAGGCCGCCCTCGACAAGGGCGTCAACGACGACTGGTCGGCGTGGACCGACGACACCAATCCTCAGCGCCAGTACGACCTTCAGGCGGAAGAGCTGGAGACGGGCAAGACTGGCACCGATCTGAAGAAGGCGAGCACGTTCTTCCAGGCCTTCAACGTGGCCAAGGTGCTCTTCAGCGACGTCATGGCGGTCCTCGCCCTCGTGAAGGCGCTGCGGGAGAAGTTCGAAGAGATCGAGGAGCTGGCCGAGGTCGACGCGCTGGTGAAGGCCTCGAACCCCCAGACCAAGGACGCCGCGACGATCTCCCAAACGGCCACCGCCGCCGCCAACGCCAAGCGGCTCATTCGCCACACGCTGGGCTCCGAGGGCAACACCCTGGTTTACGGCAAGAAGAACCTCTTTGCGTGGAGCGATCGCACCACCCTGCTCGGCAAAGACACCCTGGTGGCGGTGAGCAAGACGATGCTCTGGCTCCTCTCCGAGGGCAAGGCCGAGCTCGCCGGCGACGAGGGCGTGTTCGTCACGAGCAAATCGGGGACCGTCAGCGCAAAGTCCAAGAAATTCCGCGCCGTCGCCACCGGGGGGAGCCTCCGGCTCACGTCGGAGAGTGACGTCGTCGGGATCACCGGCGAAAAGCAGGTGACCATCACCTCGAAGACCGACAACATCCGCCTCAAGGCCGAGAAGCGCGTGGCGATCGAGTCGACCACCGACGAGATCTCGCTCAAGGCCAACGCTGCGGGCAAAGGGGTGTTCATCTCGTCCGCGGCCGGCCCGGTCGGCGTCCGGGGCGCGAAGACGGTCACGGTCGAATCGCACGGCGGCGAGCTTCATTTGCAGGGGAAGCTGGGCGCGACGCTCGGCGCGAAGAGCGGAGACGTCCTGGTCGAGTCCAGGACGAAGAAGCTCACGCTCCGCGGCAAGACCCAGGTGGACGTCGTCAGCGCGACCAACGTGACCATCACCGCGAAGAAGATCGATCTCAAAGGCATCGTCGAGGTCAACGGCGCTCTCCTGGTCAAGGGCACGGGCGCGAGCGCCTCGCCGGTGGTCCTCGAATCGAAGCTCGAGGCCGCGCTCACGAAGCTCGACGGCGAGCTCGACTTCCTCGCCATGGCCATCGACGCCTCCGACGAAGCGATGGCCGCGAAGGAGGCCGAGGACATCGTCGAGCTCGAGGCGAAGATCGCGAAGCTCGACTCCAAGGTGCTGGGCCTCGGAGCGAAGGCTCTCGGCAACCTCTGATCACCGCCTCGTCGCGTCCGAGAGTGCCAATCGTCCCCCAAGGAATGAGCTGCCATGTCGACCAAGCGAGCCAGGACCGTACCCACCCCGCCCCCCGCGTTCGCCGTCCTCCGCCCCGCCGCCGTCATGGCCGCGGGCGACGATCCGAGCCGCGTCGCGATCCGCTTCTCCACGGGGGGATCCGGCACCCGCGCGGCGACTGCCCGCCTCGCGCTGGCCTCGCCGTACCGCCCGGCCGAGGGCGATCGCGTCCTCGTGGCCGAGAGCGGCGACGATCTCTACGTGATCGGCGTCCTCCACACCTCGGCTCCGCCGACAGTGCCGCTCCCCGACGGCGGCTCGTTCACGCTCGACGGCGGCGCGGCCGAGATCCGCGATCCGGCGGGCCGCCTGCTGGTGCGCTACGAGAACGGTCGCGCCGAGATCGCGGCTCCCGCGGGCGATCTCACCCTCTCGGCGCCCGAGGGCCACATCGTCCTTCGCTCCGGCAAGGACATCCGACTCGACGCCTCCGGCGACGCGACGATCGGCGCCGGCCTCGAAGACGGCGCCTCACCGCAGCTCCGGATCGGGGCCGCCGTGACCAGAATCCGCGCCGAGCGACTCGAGGTCAAGGCCGACGACACCCGCGTCAGCGCGGGCAAAGCCACGGTGATCGCCGAGCGGATCACCACCACTGCGACCGCGCTGATCCAGACCGCCGAGCGCTTCGAGCTCACCGCCACGCGCCTCGTCGAGAAGACCCGCGACACCTTCCGCGAGGCCTCGGACCTGGCCGAGACCCGCGCCTTCCGCGCGCGCACCCTGGTAAAAGACGTGTATTCGCTCTTCTCGCGGCGGACCACGCTGGCCTCGACCGAGGACACCAGCATCGATGGAAGCAAGATCCTGCTGGGTTGAGAAGATACGGAGTCTGTCATGCCGATGCCCGCCGCGACCAAGGCCGCTGGAACCTACTTTGCCATCCCCGACGTCTGCTTGACGCCGGCGCCCCCGGCCCCGCCGGTGCCGATCCCGTACCCCAACCTCGCTCAGGTGGCCTCCACCAACGGCGCTGTCGACAAGGTCCTGGTCCAGAACAAGGAGATCGTCGTCGAGGGCTCGAAGGTGCCCAACTCGAGCGGCGACGAGGCCGGCACCAACGGCGGCGTCGTCTCCGGGGTCAACAAGGGCCCGGTCGAGCCCAAGGTGTTCAGCTCGAAGGTCTTCGCCAAGGGCAAGAAGGTCGTTTACCTGACCTCGACCACCGCCCACAACGGCTCGAACGCCAACATGCCCGCCGGCGCCCACCTGGTCCCCTCCCAGGGCAAGGTCCTCGTGGGCATGTAGCCTGGTGCTTTTCGCCGATGCGGGCGCGCCGCCTGCGTTGTCGTCGTCACCGTACTTTCGGCTACGTCGCCGGTGTCGTGCGACCGGAACACCAGCGACGTCGAGCGGGGGCTACAGCAGGTTCAGGAAGCGCTTGGCGCGGGCTTCGGCGGCGTCGACCAGCGACTTGGCCTCGTCTTCGGGGATGCGGAGCTTCTCGCACAGGGTGCCGATGAAGGCCTTCTCTGTCGCGTCTTGCTTGCCGTCCACGAAGGTGAGCAGCACGGCGTGCTGCACCAGGACGCGGCGATCGTCGGCGGAGAGATCGCTCACCGGGACGTCGTCGATCGTCTTCTTGACCTCGGCGTAGTCGCGGATGGTCTTCGCGTCCTCGTCGCTCGCGTCGAACGCGGCGATCAAGGCCTCGACCATCTCGCGCTCTTCGGCGGCGTAGACCCCGTCGGCCCACGCCACGCTCACGAGGGACTTCACGATCG
>JBDTXR010000151.1:0-18856 GCA_040006075.1 Byssovorax sp.
CGGTGCGGATCGCGGCGTCGACGCAGGCCGATCTCTACGCGTGCGTGAGCGCGGGGCTCTCGACGCTCTCGGGGCCGCGGCACGGCGGCGAGTGCGATCGCGTCGAGGCCCTGGTGCTCGAAGCGGCGAGCCCGGCGCGGGCGCGGGCCGCGATCCTCGAGCGCGCGCGGCGCGGCGAGAGCGTCCCGGGGTTCGGGCATTCGCTTTATCCCGAGGGCGATCCGCGCGCGGTGGTGCTGATCGAGACCGCGCTCGGGATCGATCGCCGGAGCGTCGGCCTGAAGACGGCGATGGCGCTGGTGGAGGCGATGGGCGAGTCGGGGCGAGGCTTTCCGACGCTCGATCTGGGCCTCGTCGCCGTCGCGTCGGCGCTGGGTTTGCCGCCGGGATCGGCCGCGGCGATGTTCGCAGTGGGGCGCACCGCGGGGTGGATCGCGCACGTGCTGGAGCAGCGGAGCGCGGGCTTCCTGATGCGACCGCGGGCGCGCTACGTCGGGCCCGAGACGGTGACGCTGGCGGGCGCGGCTACCGGAGCGTGAGCCCTGAAATCAAGGCTTCGGCGACGAATCCTGGTCCCCACGCGGTGAGGGCGGCGCGGTGCTCGTTCGCGTCTTGCGCGCGCAGGTTGAACGCGCGCACCACGAAGCCGCCGCCCTCCCCGTCGACGAGATCGAGCAGCCGCGCCGCGACCTGCGTCGTCGAGGCGTAGCCCGCGGTGCGCACGTCGGAGTGGCCGAGCCAGAACGTCTTGTCGCCGGCCTTCGCCTGCGCCGCGAAGGCCACGAAGCCCTCGATCTGCGCCGCGTCGGCGACGCCGTCGACGAGATCCGCGTGAATGGAGTCGACGGCGATGTACGCGTCGAGCGCGTCGCGATCCTCGGCTCCCGCGAGGATCGCGCGGGCGAGCGCGTAGCCGGCCGAGTAGGTGACGAGGGTCCGCGTCGCATAGGCCTCGTCCGGCTCGGGCGCCGGATAGCGCGCCGAAAGCCCGGGGAGGATGCGCCCGTCGGCGTCGCGCAGATCTTCGCCGAGCTGCGCGTAAACCGACGATTTGCCTTCGAGGCGCACGAGGACGAGATCGACGTCGCCCACCGGAGCGAGGGCGCTCGCGTAGGCGGGCAGCACGGCGATCTCGCCGTGAGCGAAGTACACCAGGTGACGGCTCATGGCCGCCGATGCTACGCGGGATTGGCCGGCGCGAGCCGCACCACCGGCACGTCGCCGGCGATCCCGCGCAGCGACACGCTCGTCGACGTCGCGACGAGGCCCGCGGCCGCCACCACCTCACGCACGCCGGCCGCGGAGTAGACCGCTTCGCTGCACACGATCTCGCCCGCGCCCGCCAGCCCCTGCACGCGCGCGGCGATGTTCACCGTGCGCCCGAAATAGTCGAGCCGCTCGTTGAGCTCGACCGCGATGCACGGGCCGCTGTGGAGCCCGATCTTCAGCCGCAGATCGCCCTCGCCGAGCGCGGCGATCTCGTGGCCCATCCGCACCGCCGCGCGCATGGCCGAGAGCGGATCGGCGAAGCTCGCCATCACCGCGTCGCCGATGGTCTTGACGATCGCGCCGCCCTCGGCCGCGGCGATGGCCCGCAGCGCGGCGAAGTGACGGCGCACCAGATCGTAGGCGCGCAGATCGCCGACGCGCTCGTAAATGGCCGTGGATCCCTGGAGATCGGTGAAGAGCACGGTGACGGCCTTGAGCTCGAGGCCGCCGTCCGAGGGGATGCTCTCGGCGCGGAAGAGATCGCGGAACGTCTGCGTGGAGACCAGCCGTTGCCCGGTGAGGTACGGCCGGAAGGGGATGGTGAGCGGGGCGCCGACCGGCGCGGGCATGGGCCAGATCCCGCTGCCGGCGGGGCTGACGATGTAGCCCAGCGGCTGCGCGGTGCGGTTGTGGATCCGGAGCTCGACCGGGCCGGTCGCGACCTGGAACGAGTCGGGGATCGCGTGCCCGTCGAGGAGATCGATCGACGCGGTCCGAGCTTGATTTCGAGGCGAAGCGCGCAGGTACACCACCGCGTGGCTGGTGGGCGTGAGCAGCACCGTCTCGCCCTCGGCGAGGGTGACGCTGGCCTGGTGCACGGCGCCCGGCAGAGCCCGCCCCGCGAGGAGGATGTGCTGCTGCAACGCCTCGTGCGGCGCGGAGTTGGGCGCGAGGCTCGACGAGAAATAAAGGCGGATCCCGTCCTCGCGCAGATCGAGCGTGTCGGGCGTGTGGAAGCGGATCCGGCGCACCGAGGGCGCCACGGTGAAGGCCACCTCGACCCGATCGTCGATCGATCCCTCGATCTCGATGTTGCAGAAGTTGCAGTGCTTCTTGCGATCGAGCGAGCGCAGGCCACCGGCCGTGGTGAGGAACGCGAGGCAGCCGGGGCAGAGCACGCCCCACGCGAACTCGAGGATCCCGGCGCGCGTGGCGTGGAGGAAGAGATCGATCCCCTCTTGCTCCGGGAGGCCATGATCCGTCGCATAGCGCAGCGGGCTCATCCGGAAGAGCGCCGGGTCCTCGGCGGCGCCGAGGAAGGCCTTGAAGGCGTCGAGCGTCGCGCTCGAGAGTCCATCGTGGGCGCGGAGCGCGTCGAGGCGGAGATCCAGATCGGAGGAGATCATGAGACCTGAATCCTATCATGGTGAAGAGCGGTGTTCGTCGTCGCCGCCCGCGCCCCGGCGACGCGCGCGAAATCATCGTGATCGCTCCGCGGCGAGCCGCGGTAGGGTGCAGCGTGGCCCGCAAGAAATCTCTCGACCGCCTCCTCGTCGCCCTCCAGAGCGCCGCGCCCGACGATCGCAGCGACGCGCTGAGCTGGTTTCACGGCTTCGACTGGCGCAGCACCCGGCCCACGCGCCGGCAGCGCGATCAGGCCTTTCACACCATCGCCGCGCTCCTCGTCGACGATCCGGATCCGAAGGTGCGCTTCGAGGCCGCGCACGTGCTCACGTTCTGGTTCGAGCCCCGCGCGACCGACGCGCTCCTCCACGCCGCGGCGCGCGAGGGGGAGACCGCCGTGGTGCGTGGCCAGGCGATCGAGGGCATCGGCAACACCCTCCAGGGATCGCCCGCGTCGACGCGCCGCGCCCGCGCGATCCCGGAGCTGCTCGGCTGGCTCCGCGATCCGGCGATCGAGGTCCGCTTCTGGAGCATCTACGCCGTCGGCGTGCTCGAGGTGAAGGAGGCGCGCCCGATCCTCGAAGAGCTGGCGCGCACCGACGACGCGATGTTCGAGAACTGGTGGCGCGTCCGCGACGAGGCTGCCGACGCGCTGGCCTCGTGGGACCTCGGCGAGTGGCCCGATCGCGATCCCGCATGGTTGAAGCAGGCCGCGCCCGAGGCGTCGGCCTGATCGCGTCGGGCGCTCTTACAGCGCGCAGCCGATCCGGGCCGTATCGATGGCGATATCGTCGTACCAGATATCGTAATGATCACTGGCGGTGTCGGTGGCGTAGGTGATCCATCCGAAATACAGGCTATCGAATTTCGGGGCCGTCCAGACCGTGCCATTGACGCCGGTCGGGGGCACCGCGACGTCGGTCAGCTCCTTGCCGTCGATCCAGAAGTGCATCTCGTTGGTGTCGCCGAGAAAGGCCCACTCCATGCAGGCCCAGACGCCCACCGGGACGGCCGTCTTGGAGCTCTTGCCCGGATCGCCGGGGTTGTAGTTGGCGAAGATCTTGGCTCCGGCGGCGCCGTAACGATAGTTCCCGGAGACGCCGTTGACCTTGCCGCTGGCCTCGAAGAAATTCGTGTGATCGGTGGGCACGTTGAGCCCGGCTCCGACCATGAAGTTGGCGCGGCCATAGAGCGAGTTCTTCCCGTTGGGGAGCGGGAAAATCTTCGTCGCGTGAAACAGAGCCTTGTTGGCGTCGGGCAAGGTGTGGAGATGCAACGAGTGCTTGCCGTTCTTGAACTGCTTGTCGTCGACTCCCACCGTGGCGCTGGCACCCTTGTCCGTCGACCACACCGCCGGATCGAGGCCGCCGCCGAGGGCGATGTTCTCGAAGTCCTCGCACAGCAGCAGGTTCTTTCCCGTGGTCCCGCAGCCGGGCGCGGCGCTGCCGCCGGAGCCGCCGCTGCCGCCCCCGGTCGCGGAGCTCGACGCCGCCGCGGTGGACCCGCTGCCGGCGGAGCTCTCGGCGGACGAGCTGTCGGCCGACGACGCATCGGCGGAGGCCGCGGACGTCGAGCCGCCGGCTCCGCCCGACAGATCGACGCCACTGCAGCTGATTCCGGCGGCCGTGACGAGCGCGAGGAGCGATGTCGAGAGCAGGCGAGCATTCATGGGGGGGAGCCCTTCTTCGACCGCGATTGGCACGGTAGTTTTACGACGAGGGTGAAAGTCTCTTCGTCCGGGGAAACTCGCGCAGGTTTTACGGTAATTTCAAATAATACAAGCTTTATTTGAGCGCGATCTTTTGTTACGCGTTGTTGGAGGCAACCTTATGCGCTTCCATGTTCGCAAGTCTCTCCTCGGGCTGCTCGTACCACTCTCGCTCGTTGCGTGCGTCGGCGATCTCGGCGGTGGTAGCGGCGGCACCGGCGGCGACGATCCGCAGAAGAACCCCGCGACCTCCGACCCGGGGCGGGTGACCCTTCATCGATTGAACCGCACCGAGTACAACAACACGGTGCGCGATCTGCTGGGTACCAAGCTCAAGCCGGCCACGAATTTCCCGGCCGACGACTTCGCGTTCGGCTTCGACAACCTGGCCGACACGCTCTCGCTCTCGCCCGTGCAGTTCGAGCTCTACGAGCTCACCGCGCAGACCCTGGTGGACGAGGCGATGAAGACCGCCGTCCCCTCGGCCACCAAGCGCTACGAGGCCGAGGACATCGGGAGCTCGGTCGGCGCCAAATCGGGCACGGCGTGGAACCTCTACTCCAATGGCGTCATCTCCCTCTCGGGCAAGATCGCCGCTGCGGGAGACTATAAAATCCGGGTGCGCGCGTGGCAGTCGGCGGGGGGCCCGGATCCCGCGCACATGACGCTCTCGGTCGGCACCCAGACCTTCGGTTACGACATCACCGCCGACAAGACCGCGCCGATGATCGTCGAGAAGCAGGTCACGCTGGCCTCGGCCGGAGGCATCGTCTCGGTCAGCTTCGACAACGACTTCTACGACGCGGCGACCATGGCCGACCGGAACCTCTTCGTCGATTACATCGAGATCGAGGGCCCCCTCGGCGTCACCAAGGACAACCCTCTCCGCGACAAGATCGTCACCTGTGATCTCACCAAGGGCGGGGACACGTGCCTCCGCGAGATCATCCCGGCCTTCGGCGAGCGCGCGTGGCGGCGGCCTCTCGCCACGACCGAAGTCGACGATCTGATGAAGCTCGTGACCCTGGCGCGCACCCAGGGCGACACCGACGAGTCGGGGCTCCGGATCGTCCTCCGCGCCATCCTGCTTCACCCGGCCTTTCTTTACCGGGTCGAGCTCGACCCCACTCCGATGCTCGAGGTCTCGCATCCGCTCACCGACTACGAGCTGGCGTCGCGCCTCTCGTACTTCCTCTGGAGCTCGATGCCCGATCAGGCCCTCTTCGCCTCGGCGGCCGCGGGCAAGCTCCACGACGACGCCGAGCTCGACGCCCAGGTCGACCGGCTCCTGGCCGACCCCAAGAGTCGCGCGATGGTCGACAACTTCGCCGGTCAGTGGCTGTACACGCGCGAGATCGCCGACCACCAGGCCGACTACACGCTCTTCCCGACCTACACTCCCGCTCTCGCCGCCTCCATGAAGGCCGAGGCCGATCTCTTCTTCGACGAGCTGCTGAAGAGCAACGATCTCGGCATCGACGCTCTGCTCAAGGCGAATTTCACCTACCTCGACGACGGGCTGGCCACGCACTACGGCCTCCCCGCGCCCGGGAGCAAGACCCCGGTTCGTGTCACGCTGAAGAGCGGTCAGCGCGGCGGGATCCTCAGCCAGGGGAGCTGGCTCACCGTCACCAGCAACCCCGATCGCACCAGCCCCGTGAAGCGCGGCAAATGGATCCTCTCCAACCTGCTTTGCAGCCAGCCGCCGGATCCTCCGCCCAACATCCCGTCGATCACCAAGACCGATCTCGTGGGCAAGACGGTGCGCGAGGTGCTCGACGCCCACGTGAAGAACCCGGCCTGCGCCTCGTGCCACAAGGTGATGGATCAGCTTGGTTTCGCGCTCGAGAACTACGACGCCATCGGCGCGTGGCGCACCGTCGACAACGGCTTCCCGATCGACGCGAACGGCACCTTGCCCGACGGGACGGCGTTCAAGAACGAGACCGAGATGGCCGCCATCGTCGCCAAGGACCCTCGCTTCTCCCGCTGTGTGGCCAAGAAGATGTCCACCTACGCGCTCGGCCGTGGCCCGACGACGGCCGACGACTGGTGGCTCGACAAGCTGACGACCGATTTCAACGCCAAGGGCTCGCGCCTCCGCGAGCTGATCAAGCTGATCGTCAAGAGCGAGGCATTCCGCACACGACGCGGCGAGAAGGGAGCTGGCCAATGATCATCCGCACGCCGCGCGGCGTAAAACAGGCCGATCTCTCGCGGGTCAGCCGTCGTCGCCTCCTCGGGGGCCTCGCCCTCGGCGGGGCCGGCGCCCTGCTCGGATTGCCGATCTTCGAGTCGCTCTTCGGCGCCGAGGCCCGCGCCGACGACATGACGCCGATCCGGCTCCTCGCCTTCTACGTGCCTTGCGGCATCCACATGAAGAACTTCACTCCCACCAAGGAGGGATACTTCTACGATCTGCCGCAGAGCCTCTCGTCGCTCGCCAGCATCCGGCCGAAGGTGAGCGTCATCTCCGGCCTCGCGAACATCCCGGCCAAGCCCGACGGCGCGGGCGATCACGCCTCGGGCACCGGCGCGTTCCTCACCGTCGCGCACCCGAAGAAGACCGAGGCCGCCGACATCATGGACGGCATCTCCATGGACCAGGTCGCGGCCAACGCGCTCAAATCCAAGACGGCCATCGCGTCGATGCAGCTCGGGATCGACGGCGGGAGCGGCGTCGGAAACTGCGACTCGGGCTATAGCTGCGCCTACGCGCACAACATCAGCTGGACCTCGCCGACGCAGCCGCTCCAGTGCCTCACCAGCCCCGGCCTGGTCTGGGATCAGCTCTTTGGCGGGGCCGATCCGACGCAGACCGCGGCCGAGAAGGCGCGTCAGATGCTCTATCGCACGAGCATGCTCGACTACGTCAAGGAAGACGCGACCACCCTCAAAGGGAAGCTCGGGAAGTCGGATCAAGCGAAGCTCGATCAGTACCTGACGGGCGTCGCCGAGCTCGAGGGGAAGATCCAGAAGAGCGCCATGGGCCCGATGTGCAACCCCATCGACAAGCCCGACGATCCGCCGACCGTGCAAGAGCACGTCGACATCATGACCGACCTCATGGCGCTGGCCTTCCAGTGCGACGCGACGCGGGTGATCTCGTTCATGCTCGCCAACGCCGGCTCGAACCGCGTCTACAATTTCCTCGGCATCGCGAAGGGTCACCACGAGGCCAGCCACCACATGGATCTCCAGGAGAACTTCGACATCCTGACCACGATCAACACCTGGGAGATCGCCCAGTTCGCCAAGCTCTGCGAGAAGCTCGACGCCGTCACCGACGTCAACGGCAAGACGATGCTCGACAACTCGCTGGTGTACATGGGCAGCGAGATCGAGGACGGCAACTCGCACTCTCACCTCAACATGCCGATCCTCCTCGCCGGCGGAGCGAACGGGGCCATCTCGCCGGGCCGCCACCTCGTCTACGACAAGTCGTTCTCGGTGGCCCAGCTCTACATCTCGATGCTCAACGCCATGAAGGTCCCCACGGACACGTTCGGCGACGCGAGCTCCCCGCTCCCCAAGCTCTAGTCTCCGCTCTCTTGTAGGGCGGGCCCACGGCTTCTGCAACAAGTGGGACCGTCCTTCTTCCACGCACGAGGGCGCACGCGGCCCGGGAGCTTCTGGGCATGCTGAGCTTGTGGTTTGCGAGCGGTGAAGATTCGCTCTCGGTGCGGCAGTTCTCGGTGCGCGAGGGGGTATCGACGCTCTTCGAGGTCGACCTCGTCGCGCGCTCGCCGAACGATGATATCGATCTCGAGTCGCTGCTTGGGCGGCCGGCGGCCTTCCAGATCCAGCGCGCTCTGGCCGGGAGGTCGGGGGCGCCCCGCACGTTCTCCGGCATCTGCAGCGGGGCTCGCCAGACGCGGGTCGAGGGCAGCGGGCTCTCGACCTACGAGCTGCGCCTCGTGCCGCCGCTGTGGCTCCTGACCGAGCGCCGGAACCACCGGATCTTTCAGCATGCCTCCATCCCCGAGATCGCGACAAGGCTCCTCGTCGAGTGGGGCATCGAGTCCGTGTGGCACATCGACAAAGACGCCTATCCCCGGCTCGAATACCGGGTGCAGCACGGCGAGAGCGACTTTTCGTTCCTGAGCCGTCTCCTCGAGGAGGCCGGGATCGCCTACACCTTCGGCGCCGGGCGAGATCGCGACGAGCGAGAGCAGGGCTCGACCGTGGCGTTCTTCGATCACCTCGCGTCGACCGAGCCGCGCGCGGGCGGTCCGATTGCCTATCAGGACAGCCCAGGGGGAGCTGCAGGGCCCGAGTACGTCACCGGCGTGCGGATCTCGCACGAGCTCCGCCCGGGCACGCTCACGCTCCGGGGCTTCGATTTTCGCCGCAAGCTCGACGCTCCGCTCTTCGCGGTGGCGACCTCGCCGGTCCCGGGTGGGCCGAGCGACGTCGAGTCGCGGCTCGAGCAGCATGTGTATTCTCCAGGCTCGTTCTTCGCCGAGAAGGCCATTGCCGAGGGGGCGAGGCGGGGCGAAAGGCCGGCGGCGGACGACCAGGGTATCTCGCGCGCCGACGAGAAGATTGGCAAGCAGCAGGCCGAGCGGAGGCTCGCGGCGGCGCGGGGCGGCCGGCGTGGGGTCGAGCTCGCGACCAATGTCCTCGACCTCGCGCCCGGGGTCGTGTTCTCGATCGGCGGCCATGGCCACGGCGATCTCGCGGACAATCGCCAGCTCCTGATGACCCAGCTCCGGCTCTCGGGCACCCACGACGGCGAGTGGGCGATCGAGGGGAGCGCGGTCTTCACGGACGTGCCGTATCAGCCCGCGAAGACGACCCTGAAGCCGCTGGTGCAAGGCGTGGAGAGCGCCGTCGTCGTCGGGCCGGCCGACGAGGAGATCCACACCGACGAGTTTGGCCGCGTGCGCGTGCAGTTCCCCTGGGATCGCGAGGGCGAGTTCGACGAGGGCAGCTCGTGCTGGATCCGCGTGAGCCAGGGCTGGGCGGGCGCCGGCTATGGCATGCTCGCGCTGCCGCGCGTTGGGCAAGAGGTGGTGGTGGGCTTCTTCGGGGGCGATCCGGATCAACCGGTCATCGTGGGTCGCCTGTTCAACACCACCTCTCCCGTCCCGCAGAAGCTGCCCGACAACCGGACGGCGACGACCTGGCGGAGCTCGACCTCGCCCGGCGGCGAAGGCTGGAACGAGATCACCTTCGAGGACGCGAAGGGGCAGGAGCGCGTGTTCGTGCAGGCCGAGCGCGATCTCGAGACGCTGGTGAAGGCCAATGAGTCCGCCACCGTGGGGGGTCATCGCAGCGTGCAAATCGGCGCTACCGACGCCGTGGCCATCGCCCTCGGTCAGACGATCGCTGTCGGCGGAGGGCGCGCGGTGAGCGTCGGAGGCGACCACGAGACGACCGTCGGCAACCGGTACGCCGTCAACGTCGGGATCCCGGATGCGCAAAGCGGAGCGCGCCTCCCAACCGGCCTCGAGATCGTGGATCGCAAGATCACGCTGTCGACGGGCGAAGCCACGATTACCCTGGAGGGGCCGAACATCACGCTCGAGGCGGCGGCGAGCATCCTGCTCAACGCGGCGGCGAGCATCACCATCAACGGACGCGCCGATATTCACCTCGGCGCGGGGGCGAACGTGTACCTCAAGGCCCGTGACGGCGATCTCGTCGTGCAGGGCGGCCCCAACGTGCTCATCAACCCCATCGCCGCGGCCGAGGACGATCCCGGGGCGCTCCCGATGGACCCGCCGCCCGACCTCGAAATGGACGACGACGTGATCGAGGCCGAGGACGGCGCGCTGTTCCAGCCGAGCGAGCCCGGTTGGCTCGAGCGTCAGCTCGCCCCGGGAGGACGATGGGATCCGCTGCGCTGGGGCCCGGAGCACGAGGATTTTGGCAATTTTCATCTCGGGGTGATGGCCGCTGCGGCGGGCATCCCGCTCGGCGTGATGCTGCGGCAGAACGGAAAGCGCGCGGCGATCGAGCGCGGGGAGAGCGGGGAGCACGGCAATCCTGGCAATGGGCTCTTCGGAGGCAAGGCCCCTTACGGCAACACCCCGGAGCATCACGCGCTGATGGTGAGAGGCGCGAAGTTCCACGCGCGCTGCTACCAGTGGAGCGACCATGACGCGTGAGGATCTGTCGGATAACGAAGAAGAGGTGGCCGAGGAGGTCACGGGGATCGCCACGGTGGAGCGCCTGTCGTCGGTGGACGTCTGGGAGATGTTCCGGGTGATGAACCAGGACACCGGGCTGCGGATCGCCTCGATCGCCCTGGGAACGCCGCGGGGTGGAGCGCGGGACATCGCCTTCGCGGTGTGGCGCGCGCGGGACGTCGAGGAGCCGCTCGCGACGGGCTCCGTGGATCACAACGTCCTCGGGGCGCCGTGGGACGATCGCGCCCGGGAGAGCGTGCTCCGCCAGGTGCTGTGCCACTACGAGGACGAGCTCCGCGTGGAGTCCGACAAGGCCGAGTTCCGGTTGGCGGCGCCCCGGGAGAGCAGCGCCGAAGAGGGCAGCGATGTCAGTTAATCCCAGTGTGTCTCTCGGCGGTCACGTCGTCGAGGTGGGGCCCGGCGCGGGCGGTAAACACCAGATCTTCGCGGCGGCCCCGGCGGTCGGGAGCGCCGGAGGCGCGCTGGCCGGATCCCCGTGCAGCTACACGCTGCGGATCAAGCCAGATCACCCCAACGTCCACCTCAAGACCAAAGCCCACTGGATCATCGGCTGGGTGCCCCCACCCGCGAAGGGCGTCCGATACCGGAGCTTCCACGCGGCGAGGGTGTGGCACCTGAACGGCATCACGAGATACTGGGGCTTCGTGAAGTTCGACGGAGAGAAGCACCACGGCTGGATCGACGGCATCCACCTCGAGTCTCACAAGGAGAAGTCGACCGAGAAGCCGGGCTCGTACGAGGCGTATCGACTGAAGGTCCGCAAGCTGATCAAGCGGGCGTGGCGCTACCTCGGCGAGAACCACAAGAAGCCCGTGAACGCGATGTTCGTCACCAGCGCAGAGGTGATGAAGCTCTATCACAACCCGATAGAGAACGAAGAGAACCTCGCGGACACGGTGCACCGGGCCAAGAACGCCAAGGGCTTCCTGGTCGCGGTCCGCTATGCCTCCGACACCTGGTTGCTGGTCCATCGCGGCGGCGGTCACGAATGGAATTTCCTCAAGGCCTCGTACAAGGACGTCGATTTCAACCCCGGTGCCCACGAGCGCGACCGGCACGAGACCCAGATGTTGACGATGAAGAGCATCCCTCCCGCCTGGGCGTGAGGCCGGCCTCCCCCTCGCGCCCCGGCGGTCCATTGCGTGTCCGGTCGAGACTGCGTCGGTGGCGCGCTTTTCCGGGAGGAGGGCTGACGGCGATCTCGCCGGGCGTAAAGTCCCCTTTACGTCGCGCCGCGGCGGGACCAAGAGCTGCGCATGAACCTGCGCCCCGCCTCGCCGTTTGCCACGTTTGCCGCCCTCTTCGTGCTCCTCACCGCGTGCGGGCCGACGACGCCCGAGGCCGTGCCCCCGGCCTCCGACAGCCCCGCGCCGACGCCGACGGGATCGACCGCAGCTCCGCCGGGCGGGCTGGTGATGAGCCAGGATGTCTGCAAAGTCGACGCGGACTGCGTACCGGCGGCCTGCTGTCACGCCGCGGCGTGCATGAGCGTGGACAAGGCCAAGCCGTGCAACATGATGTGCACGCAGGTCTGCGAGCCCGGGACCCTCGACTGCGGTGGGAGCTGCCTTTGCCACGAGGGGCATTGCGCGGCGAAGCTCGGAAACGGCGGGAAATAGCGGCGGCTCCGCCTCGCGCGCCAGCCTTTCGGGTCAGCCGGTGAGGCCCGACAGCGGCCCGGTGCAATACGCCGGGTTGCCGAAGGTGCTCACGTTCACGTCCATGGCCTGGCAGAGGGAGACCAGGAGGTTGTTGTGGGGGTCGCCCTTGTAGTCGAGGTAGCGGCCGGTCTTGAAGACGCCGCCGCAGCTCCCGGCGAGGAGGTAATGCATGTTGTCGTGGGAGTGGGCGTTGCCGACGGCGAGCTCGTTGCACCAGAGGATGGTGGTGTTGTCGAACATCGTCCCGGAGCCCTCGTGGATGGTCTTCATCCTGGCGATGAGATAGGCCAGCTGCTTGGCGTAGAAGGCGTCGATCTTGATCAGGGCGTCTTGCGAGGCCTGGTCGTCGGTCGGGTGGTGGGAGAGCTCGTGGTGGCCCTCGGAGAGGCCGAGCTGGCTGAAGGTGGTGTTGCCGACGCTGGTGGTCCACTGGAGGCTGCTGACGCGGGTGATGTCGCAGGCCATGGCCTGGACCATCAAGTCCATCTGGAGCTGGCCCACGGCCTCGTGGTTGGCCTCGGCGTAGACGTCGCCGATGTCGCCCAGGGCCGGGGGGAGGGCGCAGTCGCCGCCGATCGTCACCATGGTGTCGAGGTGCTTGTTGATGCCGTCGAGCGACGAGAGGTGCTGCTCGAGCTTGGCGCGGTCGCCCGCCCCGAGCTTGCTTTGCAGCTTCTTCGCGTCGCCCATCACCGAGTCGAGCACCAGGTGGCGCTCGGCCGCGAGCCGCTTGGCGCCGGCGGGATCGGCGTTGAAATCGCCGAAGATCCGCGTGTATGCCTTCTTCGGATCGTCGACCGGAGGCATCGGGGTGCCCGGGCCGGAGAACGACATCCGCGACCAGCTGTTGGCCTCGTGGACGCTGACGCCGAGCTCCATGGACGCGAGCTTGGTCTGATTGCCAATCTTCTGGGCGATGGCCTGATCGACCGAGATCCCGCCGGCGAAGCCCGCCGCGGGGCAGGTGTCGCAGCCGCCCTGATCGGGGCCGGTCTGGAGCTCGGTGCCGGTGAGCATGGTCTCCATCCCGCGCTGGTGATCGTCGCCGGGGCCGTGGTGCGCGGCCTCGTTGTTGACGCCCGAGAGGACGAGGAGATCGCTCTTGTGGGCCTGGAGGGGCTGGAGGATCGGCCCGAGCGTGAAGTTGCTCTCGCTGCCGGTGGCCCAGGCGCCGGGGATGGTGCCGTCGGGGGTGAAGAAGATGACGAGCCGCTTCGGGAGCGGCGCGGCGTGCGCGGTGGGGCCCATGGCCTCCAGCAGCGGGAGCCCGATGGCCGCGCCCGCGAGCCCGCGAAGCAGCGCGCGTCGGTTCAGCAAGAATCGCTCTTTACCCATGTTCATCTCCTCGGTGCGAAGCCTGCCAAAAAGTCTTACTGACCGACCGTGACAGGCTTCCGGTAGAGGAAGGCGTCTGTCTGCGTCAGGCCGATTAGGAGCGCCTTCACGTCGTAATTGGCGCTGGCAAACGTGGTGCGGAGCTGCTGGATCGTGCAGCCGTCTTCCGTGGTGGTGGTGCGGCCGTGACCGTAGTTGAACCACTGGGTCACCACGCAGGCGCGGACCTCTTCGCTCGTGGCCAGGCGATCCGCGAGCTCGACGGCGCCGTTGAACTTGCCGTTGGCGTCCTTGCTGCCAATCACCTCGCCCGAGCTGTCGATGGGCTTGCCGGCCTCCTTGGTGATGAGCTGGCCCACGGCGTCGTAGCTCTCGAAGCCGAAGCCGATGGGGTCCATGAGCTTGTGGCAGGTGGAGCAGGAAGGATCGCTCGAGTGCTGCGAGAAGCGCTCTCGCGTGGTGGCGCTGGGATCGACCGGCGGGGGGACGGCCTTGACGTTGGGCGGAGGTGGGGAGATGAGCTCGCAGAGCAGGCGTTCGCGCACGAACTTGCCGCGGTGGACGGGCGAGGTCTGGTCGACGTGGGCGTTGAGCGCGAGGATGCTGGGCTGGGTGAGCAGGCCGGCGCGCTGCTTGGGATCGAGATCGACGCGCTCGAACGTCGAGCCGGTCGGGCCGCCCGAGATGCCATAGAAGGCGGCGACGTCGGCGTTCATCATCGTGTACGGGGCGCTGAGGAGCGTGCCGAGATCCCCTTTGCCGTCGAGGATGACGTCGTCGACGAAGGCCAGCGTCTCGCTGTGCCAGGTGTCCTTCAAGGCGGGGTTGTAGACGGGGAACGCGGTGGTGTCCTTGTCGAGCGTCTCCAGCTTGGTGAGGCCGAGCCACTGCTCGTGGAAGTTCTCGATCACGCCGCGAGCGCGGGCGTCGGCGAGCATCCGCGTCGCCTGGGCGGACACCTGCGCCGAGGTGGTGAGTTCCCCCGCGTCGGCCGCGTCCATGAGGTCTTGATCCGGGGTCGAGCCCCAGAGCAGGTACGAGAGGCGAGAGGCCATCTCGTAGTCGTCGAGCTTGACCACGCCCGGGGCGGTGGGCGCCGGCATGCCGAACTCGAGCCGGTAGATGAAGCGCGAGGACTGGAGCGCGGTCTGGACGACGAGGCGAATCGCCGTGGGGTAATCCCACATGGCGAGCGCCTTGGTGAACACGTCGGTGAGCAGGGCGCGACCGTCGGCGTCGAGCGGGCGGCGGAAGGCGCGCTTGCCGAACGTCTCGATGAACTGGGCGCCGCACTTCTGCTCGGTCTGGGCCTTGGGATCGCAGCCAACGAGGGTATCGAGCTTCTTGACCGCGTTGCCGGCGACGAGCTCCGAGGCCGTCATGTAGCCTTCGGCGAGGAGCTGGCTCACGACCAGGGTGTCGGCCTGGTTGTTGAAGATGCCAGAGACCTCGTCGGCCGGGAAATTCGCGGCGGGTCCGGTGGTGTCCCCCAGCAGGTCGCGAACGGTGTTGTCGTACTCGAAGCGCGTCAGTCGCCGCGCGGGGGCCTCGCCCGGGTGAATCGTCGCGCCGTCGCACACGAGCGGGGTCTTGGCTGGATCGCTTCCGTCGACGCCGGGGCCGTCGCCGAGGTTGCCGACGCAGGAGGCCGCGCCGAAGGGAAGGACGACCGCCGGGAGCCAGACCCACCGTTGCCACATGCTCGTCGCCATGATTGCCTCGAGTGCGGCGCAGCCGTCCGGGGAGCACCCGGATCGGACCTGGCCAAGCAACGAGGCTATCGAAGTCGATCGCGCCTGGAAACGGGCGAAGCACCCCGGCCGGCGACTGACTGTCGATTTGTGGCCCGCTGGATGTGAATTTCCAGCGGAGGTTCAGCCGGTGAGACCGCAAGGTGGATCTCCATAGATCCACCGCGAGAGTTTCATTGACCGTCGGCGGCGAGATCGAGCTGGGGATAGTGCCGGAAGATGCCGTTCTCGTTGAAGGGTACGCGGCGCTTCGACGCCAGGTAGGCCGCGATCCGCGGGCGCGCGGCGACGTCTTCTTTCAAGAGAGCCAGTCTTTGGTGCCTGGGAGCGAGGGTCTTCATGGCCTTTGGAAAGGCGTAGTCGAGGCCGACCAGGAGCTGGAACATGGCGAGATCGACGTACGACGTCGCGTTGCCGATGAAGTGCTTGTGGCGGCCCGGGCCCCGCTCGAGGAGATCCTCGAAGTAGCGGAGGAGCTTGGGGAGACGCTCGGCGACGAACCCTCCGGTGCGGCGGAGGGCCTCGCTCTTCTGGTCCTCGTAATAAAGGCCTGTGCCGACCGGATGATGGGTGTCGTGAACCTCGTTGACGACGTCGGCGATGGTGAGCATGAGCTGGTTTGCCGCGAGGCGCGCGGCCTCGGCCTCGGGGACCAGGCCATGACGCGGGGCCAGATACTGGAGGATGTTCGCCGTCTGGGCGATGACCAGCGGTCCGCTGACGAGGAACGGGGGGGCGAACGGGGGGACGCGGAGGGTGTCGTTGCCGAGCATCTCCCGGATCGCGCTCAGGCCGCGGGGGCCGCGCGCGACATCGACGTAGGGCGCGCCCGCCTCCTCCAGGGCGAGGCGGACGAATTCGCCGCGACCCTGGATGCTGGGCCAGTAGTAGAGCTCGTAGGGGGCGTCGGTCATGCGGGAGAGGGTTTGGCGGATCCGCGCCGTCGTCAATCCAGGCGCGACGCGGGCACGATCGGGACCGCAAGATTCTTCCAAACCGGCGGCGTGGGGCCGGGCGCGTCGGCGAAGCTCGGTCGTGGTCGACGCGGATTTCCCGGTAATTTCGGCCTATTTTTCGTGACAGCAAGCGGCGTCCATACCTCGGCGCGCCTCGCTCGCATCTTCTCGCCTGTCCCGCGGCGAAGCCAACCGGCCGCGGTCACCAGGAGCTTTCCCCATGAACAGCCGCTCAATTTCGATCGCTCTCGCCGCCGCGCTCGCCGCCTCCATCTCCGTCGCGGCCGGGTGCGGCAGCGACTCGACCACCGGCGCCACGGCCGCCACCGGGAGCGGAGGCTCCACCAGCGCCGGCACCAGCACCGGTGACGGCGGCGCGACCGCGACGACCGGCACCAGCACGGGAGTCGGCGGGGCCGCCGCCGTCCCCGAGGTCGTCGTGGGCTTCGATCCGAGCAAGGGTCAGTTCGTCGAAGGGCTGGATATCCAGGGTGGGATCGCCTATGTCGGCGCCTTGCCCACCGGGCAGATCGTCACCGTCGATCTGGCGAAGAAGACCATCGCCGATTACGGCGCGACTCCCTCGTTCCCGCAGAACGGCGGAGCCCTGGTGGGGATGACGCTGGGATCGGACGGGGCGCTCTACGCGGCGCTCAACGTCTCGGCGCCGGGCGGGCCGACGACTGGCATCTACCGGGTCGCGCCCGGGGGCGGCGCGGCCAAGCTCTTCGCCTCGGATCCGGCGATGGCGTTCGCCAACGATCTGCGCTTCAACGCCGCGGGCGAGCTGCTCGTCAGCGACTCGATCACCGGGACGATCTTCAAGGTGGCCAAGGATGGTGCGGTGTCGAAATGGCTGTCGGATCCGCTGTTGACGCCGGATCCCACGGTGTGCGGGGAGAAGACGAATTTTCACCTCGGCGTGAATGGCATCGTCCAGAGCGGGAGTGCCTATTATGCGACCAACACCGATCGAGCCGAGATCCTGAAGATCCCGGTGAACGCCGACGGATCGGCGGGGACGCCGGAGGTGTTCGTGGCGACGGACTGCGCGAAGCTCTCGGGCGCCGACGGGATCGCGCTCGACGCGTCGACCGGCGATCTGATCGTGGCCGTGAACTACAAGAATACGCTCTTGAAGATCGCCAAGGACAAGACCATCACCACGCTTGCCACGGGCGAGCCGCTGCAGTCCCCGGCGTCGCTGTACGTCGATGAGAAAGCGGGCTCGCTCTACGTGACCTGCGCGGCCTTCGCGGCGCTGGCGACCGATCCGACGAAGGCCAAGCCGTCGCTGCTCAAGCTCCAGCTGCACTGAGATGGGCAGTCGCCCGGGCGCGCGCGGGGCCCTGGGCCCGCAGCCACGCGCCCGGCGTGGTGCCGAACTCGACGCGGAAGGCGCGGGTGTAGTGGCTCTGATCGGCGAACCCGAGCTGGTAGGCGATGGCCGAAGGGGCGAGCCCTTCGCGGAGGAGGTGCAGTGATCGGGTGAGGCGCAAGCGCTGCTGGTAGGCGTGCGGTGGGACGCCGACGGCGGCGCGGAAGGCGCGCACGAGGTGGAATTTGCTGAGGCCCGAGAGCTCGGCGAGGCGTTCGAGCGGTACGGCTTCGCGGTAGTGGGCGTGGAGGTACTCGCGGGCTCGGCCGACGCCGCGCGGCTCGGCGAGGGGCGAGGCGGGGCGCGCGCTCTCGCCTCCACCGAAGAGGCGACGCAGGCTGGTCACGAGCCAGCTCTCCCACTCGAGGGGCCCTGTCCCGGACCACAGGCTACGGTGAAACGCCTCGAGCCCGAGGGCGGCCACGGGATCTTCGAGGATCCGGGGCGTTTCGGGCGGCGCGAGGCGGGTGCGCGTGGCCTCCTGGAGGTAGTCGGCGAAGACGTCGGGATCGATGGCGGCGCCGAGGAGGGATGGCGGGTGGCCCGGGATGGCCGTGACGGCAAAGCGTGCTCCAGCCGGCATGATCCAGATCTTCGCGGCGCGGCGGGCGTCGCTGACGAGGAGGCCTGACGAGGTCTCGGTGCGGACCATGCCGCGGAGGAGAATGCCAATCTGGATCTGGGGGCGGCCTTCGCCCTCGGAGGCAAACTGGGCTGCTTCGGCGCGGTAGAGGTTGACGCGGGCGCCGCTCGTCGGCGCCTGAAACTCGCAGGCGTCGAATCGAAGGCCGGGATCCGCGCGGTTCATGGCGGGCGCTCAGCGCTTGAAGAATTTGCCGAACAGGCCACCACCGTCGGGGGCCGCGGGATCGGGCTTGGCCCCGGGCTGGCCGCGCTTGCGCATGTCGTGCAAACGCACCTCGCGGACGGCGTCGAGGTTCTTGGGGTTGAGCTCGACGGCCTGCTTGAAGTCGCGCATGGCCTTCTCGTGACGGCCGGCGCGCTTGAGCAGGACGCCGCGGTAGTAAATGGCGCGCTCGTAGCTGGGCTCCTTGGCGAGGACGCCGTCGAGGAGCTTGATCAGATCGTCGAAGTGGGCGCTGGTCTGGCCTTCCTTCATGCCCGGCGGATCGCCGCGGCGCTGGGCCTGGATCCATACGAGGAGAGCGAGGTACTCGGGCTGCTCGGGATCGGCGCGGACGCAGGCGGTGGCGAGGAGCTCGGCGCCGGCGAGATCGTTCTTTTTGAGGAGGATCTCGGCCTTCTGGAACTCCATCGCGGCGTCGATGACGCGGGCGA